>ONPI01000197.1 GCA_900319685.1 uncultured Bacteroidales bacterium | reverse complement strand
GGGAGGAACTCGGCAAAGCGCAAACCGTCTCCGATTCCGAAAGGGAAATCGAAGTTATGACGGAGATGATAAAAGTCCAGAAGGCGCTCAAGGCCGTCAAAGTCAGGCTCGGGCGCGAAAAGTAAAACTCCTATTTCACGGAGAAAGCGAAAACACAGTGGCTTCCGTAAGCTTCACCCGGCCTCAGCACTGCTGACGGCCACTCAGGCTTGTTAGGGGTATCCGGATATTTCTGCGACTCAAGGCAGATAGCCGTACGGAGACCGTACGCCACGCCCTTCTTGCCGGTCACCGTCCCGTCCAGGAAGTTTCCCGAATATACCTGCACTCCAGGTTCGTTGGTATATTCCTGCAGCAGGATGCCGGTGGCAGGACAGTAGAGTTCGACAGCCGGTACGGTGTCGTCGCCGTTCGTTTTGAGCACCCAGTTGTGGTCGTAGCCCTTGCCGTTGCGGAGCTGGTCATAATTTGAATCGATCCTCTGTCCGATCAGGGTCATCTTTGTGAAATCCATGGGACTTCCCTTGACCGTGACGATCTCGCCCGAAGTCATGAATGTCGAATCGACCGGTGTGAACTCAACGGCATCGATGCGCAGGGAGTCTTCGCATATGCTGTGGTTCGCAGGGTCTCCGGACAGGTTGAAGTAGGCGTGGTTGGTCATGTTGATGATGGTCGGAGCATCGGTGACTGCGTCGTAGCGGATGTCGATCTTGTTGTCCTCGGTGAGGGTGAATGTAACATGGGCGGTAACCTTGCCTGGGAATCCTGAATCCCCGTCAGGGGAAACCATCTCGAGCTTCAGGTGGCTGGAGTCTGCCTCCAGGACGTCATAGACTTGGTACTGCCAGCCTTCAGGACCACCGTGGAGACAGTGGCCGTAATTGTTCTGCGGCAATTGGTATTCGACTCCGTCCAAGGTGAATCTGCCGTCTTTGATGCGGTTGGCGTAGCGGCCGATCGAGGCTCCGAAGTCGGTCTGGTTGTTCTCCGGGAAGTAGTCCTTGACATTGTCGAAACCAAGGATCACGTCCTTGAACTCTCCATCCCTGTCCGGAACCATGACGGATACCAGCCTGCCTCCGAAATTGGTGATGCATACTTCCATCCCGGCCTCATTTGTCAAGGTGTACAGGGCGGTTTTCTTGCCATTCCTTTCAGCCTCGAAGTCCTTCGGATCGAGTCCGGACTTCGTCAGGGTTGCGGTTTTCGGGGTACAGCCGGCGATTGCCAGGGCTGCAGCCAGTGCAAGGGTCAATATATTCCTGGTCATGGTCTTGTGTTGTGTTGTCAGTTGATTACGGCACCGTTTACTACGACCTCCTGAGGGGTGATGAAGCGCATCTTACCATCGCCCTGCTTGGCCATCAGGATCATTCCGCGGGATTCGATTCCGCGGATTACCTTCGGCTGCAGGTTCGCCAGGATGCAGATCTGCTTCCCGACCATTTCTTCCGGAGAATAATACTCGGCTATTCCGGAAACGATCGTCCTCCTGTCGATTCCGGTGTCGATGCTCAGCTTGAGGAGCTTGTCGGTCTTCGGAACCCTTTCGGCGGCGAGGACGGTAGCCGTGCGGATGTCCATCTTTCCGAAGTCGTCGAAAGTGACTTCCGGCTTAGGTTCGGCGATATGGCTTGCCGCTTCCTTCGCCTCTGCCTCCTTGGCGGCAGCTTCGTTGGCTTCCTTGGTAGCCTTGAGCTTCGCTACCTGGGCCTCGACCACGCTGTCTTCCACCTTGCTGAACAGGAGTTCCGCCTCACCGATCTGGTGGCCGGCCTTGATTATGTCGGTCTTCCCGAGGTCCTCCCATGAAACCACAGGACCGTCCCCGGTGGCAGGAACCGTATGCAGGGCCCTTGATTCGCCTTCCTTGAAGAAGTTGACCGTAGGGGTGCCTTCGCCCTTGCGGTGGTCTGTTCCGGCCTCGATGCCGATTCCGAGCATCTTGCGCAGCTTCTCAGCAGCGAAAGGAGTGAACGGTTCGAAAGCTATAGCAAGGTCGGCGCAGATCTGCAGTGATGTGTACAGGATGGATGCCGTGCGGTCCATATCGGTCTTAGCGACTTTCCAAGGCTCGGTGTCCGAAATGTACTTGTTGCCGACCCTGGCGATGCTCATGGCATCTTTCAAGGCCTCGCGGAAATGGAATGTCCCGATGTTCGCCTCCAGGCTCTCCCTGAGCGCCGGAATCTGTGCAAGCGTCTCGGAATCAATTGCCTCCGGCTTGAGATTGGCTGGGACCTTCCCTCCGAAATACTTGTGCGTCAGGACCACGGCCCTGTTCACGAAGTTTCCGAATATGGCGACGAGCTCGCTGTTGTTCCTCTGTTGGAAATCCTTCCAGGTGAAGTCGTTGTCCTTGGTCTCCGGAGCGTTGGCGCAGAG
>ONPI01000100.1 GCA_900319685.1 uncultured Bacteroidales bacterium | reverse complement strand
GTGTCTTTCTCCAGTGAACAGCATCGCGATGCCGAGTTCGTTGCATTTCCGTATCGAATCTTCATCCCTGATGGATCCGCCAGGCTGGACAATGGCTTTCACGCCGTACCGGGCCGCGAGAGTGACGCAGTCGTCGAACGGGAAGAAGGCGTCCGAAGCGAGAACTAAGGTTGGCTGGACAGCCGTTCGGGCACGGCCGAGTTCTGCTGCGTGCTCCAGGGCGATTTCGGCGGAGCCGATGCGGTTCATCTGGCCGGCGCCGACGCCGAGGACCATTCCGCCAGCTCCGACGACGATAGCGTTGGATTTGACGTGCTTGACGATACGCCAAGCAAAACCCAGATCCTTGAGCTGTTCCTCAGTAGGCTTAGCGTCCGTAACACATTGGACGGCAGTTACTTCGCAAGTTTCCAGGTCCTGGTTCTGGACTAGGAGGCCTCCGTTGACGCTCGTGCAACGCATCTGCTGCTTGACATCTCCGTCCATATCGACTTCCAGAACCCTGAGATTCTTCTTTATGACGGAGCCATCACGATTTCCAGGAATATCGGCTTGAGCAACTGCGCAACTTCGAGGTTCACCTCCCTGTTGAAGGCCACGATGCCGCCGAATATGGAAGTCGTGTCGCCTTCGTATGCTTTCTTCCAGGCATCTACGATGTCGGTACCTACGGCAGCACCGCAAGGGTTCATATGCTTAAGCCCCACGGCGAAAGGCTCTTCCTTGAACTCCCTCACTATGTCAAGAGCAGCATTGGCATCCTGTATGTTATTGTAAGAAAGCTCTTTCCCGTTAAGCTGGCGAGCGGTAGCCAAGGAATACGGGGCCGGTTTCAGGGTCTTGTAGAACTTGGCGCTCTGGTGAGGGTTTTCCCCGTAGCGGAGATGCTGGCATTCGTCATATTCCAGGAACAGCTTTTCCGGAAGGCCGGCTTTCGGACGCATCCAGGAAGCTATCGCGATATCATATTCCGCAGTGTGGGTATATGCCTTCGCGGAGAGTTTCAGACGTGTTTCCCTGGAAGTGTGGCCGTCAGCCTTCAGTTCGTCCAGCACCGTGGCATAATCCTCGGGATTGACCACTATGGTCACTGATTCCCAGTTCTTTGCGGCGCTCCTCACCATTGACGGGCCTCCGATGTCAATATGCTCGATGGCATCTTCCATCGTTACGTCCGGCTTTGCGACAGTCTCCCTGAAAGGATAGAGGTTGACACAGACCAGGTCGATCGTGCCTATTCCGTTTTCCTCAAGCTGGCGCATATGGTCGGGAATATCCCGCCTCGCCAGCAGGGCTCCGTGGATCTTCGGGTGAAGGGTCTTTACGCGTCCGTCACAGATCTCAGGGAATCCTGTCACATCGCTGACGCTGGTCACCGGGATTCCTGCCTCTTTCAACATCTTCATCGTTCCGCTGGTGGAGAGGATCTCCCATCCGAGCGATACGAGTTCACGGGCGAAATCCACGACGCCCGTCTTGTCACTCACACTGATTAAAGCTCGCATTCTATTCTTAGTAACTTATTTCAGAGACTTGCACCAACGGGCGCTTGCTGCTTCGCAGCCCTGTACGGGTAAATGCGCTCTTGTGTTGCAAGTCTTTGACCTACAACTATTTAACAACTACTCCAGGGGTGTCGGTCACGCGGCCGATGACGGTGGCCTTGTCGCCGTGCGAGGCAAGGATTCCGATGGCCTTGCCAGCCTCGGCCTCGTCCATCGCCAGCACCATTCCGATACCCATATTGAAGATATTGAACATCTCCCTGTGAGGGATATTCCCGTACTTCTCGAGGAAGCTGAAGATCGGGAGGATGGTCCATGTGCCTTCTTCGACTTCGATACCCTGGCCTTCGAGAAGGATGCGTGGGATGTTTTCATCGAAGCCGCCTCCGGTTATGTGGGCCACCCCGTGGACGTCGCAGTTGTGGATCACATCCAGTACTTGCTTGACGTAGATCCTCGTAGGGGTCAGGGCGACCAGTCCGAGCGGCTGGACCGGATCAAGCTCGGGATATACCTTGAAAAGGTCGAGGGAATTGTCGGAGAATATCTTCCTGACAAGGCTGAATCCGTTGCTGTGTACGCCTGTGGAGGCGATTCCGACCAGCACGTCCCCGACCTTGACCTTGGTGCCGTCGATGAGCTTGGACTTCTCCACCACGCCAGTGGTATAGCCGGCGATGTCATATTCGCCCTCGGCATACATTCCGGGCATTTCGGCAGTTTCGCCTCCGACAAGGGCGCATCCTGCCTGGCGGCAGCCTTCGGCCACTCCTGCGACTATGGCTTCCACTACTTCAGGACGGGTCTTGCCCTGGGCGACATAGTCCAGGAATACAAGTGGTTCCGCGCCCTGGGCCAGCACGTCGTTGACGCACATCGCGACTGCGTCTATTCCGATGGTGTCGTGCTTGTCCATCGCGAACGCCAGCTTGAGTTTGGTGCCGACTCCGTCGGTGCCGCTGACCAGGACCGGTTCCTTGATGTCAAGGGCCGAGAGGTCGAACATCCCTCCGAAAGAGCCGATGTTTCCCATCACTCCGAGCCGTTTCGTGGAATCTACGTGCTTGCGGATACGCCTGACAACGTCATATCCAGCTTCGAGGCTTACGCCTGCCTTCTCATAGTCAACTGCCATAATCTATTGAATATTACTTTGTTTTACTTTTTCTCACCTTGTCTTGTCTGCGACCTTCCGTCAACGGGCGCTTGCTGCTTCGCAGCCCTGTACAGGTAAATGCGCCCTTCTCTTTTTGTCCTGTGTCATTCTGTCTGCGACCTACCGTCAACGGGCGCTTGCTGCTTCGCAGCCCTGTACGGGTAAATGCGCCCTTCTCTTTTTGTCCTGTGTCATTCTGTCTGCGACCTTCCGTCAACGGGCGCTTGCTGCTTCGCAGCCCTGTACGGGTAAATGCGCCCTTATGACGAAGGTCGCAGTCGCGGAGAGGGCCGAATACAAATTTAGTCAATAATGGGGGAATATACCACCGATAATCTGGGAAGATATCAACAATCTATCCGTATATTTCGCGGAGAACCGAGAGCGACCTGACATTCACCTTGGATTCGGTGTGGAATTCGATATATTTGAGGATGCTTTCAGCGATTTCATTGCGGTCCACCCCTTTGAGGGGAAGGAGCATCGCCTCCGTAAACGGCATCGTCAGCAAGGATTCTATGCTGCGCAGATGATCTCCGGCGAAAGGTGCGATCAGGGCCGGATCCGGGTCGAATCCGAGGGCTGAACAAAGGTTCAGGAGAAACAAGAGGTGGAAGTTGGCAAAGTCGCTCCCGAGGGCGTCCAAGGTCAGGATCTGGCTTTTCAGCCAGTCCGCCAGCCCATCCTCGTTGGTCTGGTCCTTCACCACCCTGAACAGGACTTCGCTCAGGAACAGAGTGATGGTATTCTTGTGGATATTGCCCCTGATGCCGTTCAGAGGGGCCACGCTCACGAAATTACGGGCCCACCAGAGGTCAGACTTGGGATTCTCCGTCACCTCGGCTTCAAGTATATTCAGTGGCAGGAAAAGCGCCATAACCGTCTTGGGGCTCACGCGCACGAGGAATCCTCTCCTTCCGAACTCCTTGCTGAGAGTGTGCAGGATGATGGAATTCTCCCCGAACTTGGTGTGGTTAAGGACTATGAGCTCAGCCTTTGTCCTCATCGCCCTTGCGGATTGAAAACAGATAGGCAGCCATTGCGCGGAGGGCCTTCCCTCGGTGGGAAATCTCATTCTTCTGCTCCTCGGTGATATCCGCCGCCGTCAGTCCCGGATACTCGTCCGGGATGAATATGGGGTCGTAGCCGAAGCCTCCTCTGCCGGATTTTGCACGGGCGATCGTCCCTTCCATCGTTCCTTCGAACTGGTGCACTTCACCTCCGAGGATCAAGGTCACCACGCTGCGGAAACGTGCCCTTCGGCTGACCGGGCCGGTCTCCGCACAAGCCTCTGTTTCAAGAGCTTCCAGCTCCGAAAGGACCTTGTCCATATTCAAGTTGAAATCCTTGGATTCTCCGGCGTAGCGGGCAGTATAGACTCCCGGGGCACCTCCGAGGGCATCCACTTCCAGGCCGGTATCGTCGGCGAAGCAGTCGCAACCCAGAAGGGAGTGAAGATATTCCGCCTTCTGCAATGAATTCTCTTCCAAGGTGGTCCCGGTCTCGGGAATATCCTCGGTTATCCCGAAGTCTGCCGGCGTCAGCAGCTCGAATCCTTCTCCAAGGATTTCGGCAGCCTCGCGAAGCTTCCCCCGGTTGCCCGTAGCAAATATTATCTTGGTCGCTTTCATATCACAAAGATAGAAAATTCTTAACTTTGTTTCTTGGCACTGAAGTTGTGCTGCCCCGATCCTGTATGAATAAAAGAATAATCGCAGCCACGCTGGCAGTCTTGGTCAGCTCTGCAACCTTTGCACAGTCACAGAGTTTCAAGCTCGGACAATGGACCGAAATCCAGAATTCCATCCTGAAGGAACTCAGCCGTTCCTATGTGGACTCCCTTCCGGTTGACCGGATGGAGCGAGCCGGAATCGATGCCATGCTCGAGAGCCTGGACCCATATACGGTATATATCCCGGAAGAGGACAATGAAGACCTCCAGATGATGATCGCCAAGACATACGGCGGCATCGGGGCGATCATCTACAAACCGGACAAGGACGGCAACGTAATCATCAACGAGCCGTACAAGGGCTCCCCTGCCGACAAATACGGGCTCAGGTGCGGCGATGAGATCCTCGAGATCGACGGGCAGACCACCCACGGCCTGACCAGTGCCGAGTGCTCCGAAAAGATGAAGGGCAAACCGGGTACCACCGTGAAATTCAAGGTAAAGAAAGTACGTACCGGCGAGATCGTGGACATCGAAGTCCTACGCGAAAGGATCCATATGCCCGACATCGAATATGCCGGGATGCTGGAAGACGGTACCACCGGCTACATTTACCAGAGCGGCTTCACGGAGAATGTCTCCGGAGAGCTCCGCAATGCGTTCCTGAAGCTCAAGTCACAGGGTATGAAGAAACTCGTGCTCGACCTTCGCGGCAACGGCGGCGGACTTATGAGCGAGGCCATCAACATTGTCTCCCTCTTCGTTCCTAAGGGGTCCCTGGTGGTGTCTTCCAAGGGCAAGTCAGATGCTTCAGAGACACAGTATAAGACGACAAACGACCCTATCGACACAGAGATTCCGATCATCGTGCTGGTGGATTCCGGCTCCGCTTCGTCCTCCGAAATCGTCACCGGAGCCCTCCAAGACCTCGACAGGGCTACCGTGATGGGCACCAGGACGTTCGGTAAGGGCCTGATACAGAGGATTCTGCCTCTTCCTTACAACGGGCAGCTGAAAGTCACGATCGGCAAGTATTATACTCCTTCCGGACGCTGCCTGCAAGCTATCGATTATTCTCACCGCAACGAAGACGGAAGCGTCGGGCATATTCCTGATTCATTGACCCACGAGTTCAAGACGGCCCACGGCAGGACCGTACGCGACGGCGGCGGAATCACCCCGGATGTCGTCATCAAGGGGCACGACTACAGCCGCTTGACATATTCCCTGGTATATTCCGGAATCATCCAGGACTACACCCTGGAGTTCGTGCGCAAGCACGAGAGTGTGCCGGAGGACTATCGTCTGACCGATGCGGACTGGGATGATTTCGTGGCTTTCGCCAAGACGAAGGACTTCGACTACCGTTCAAGCGCCAAGACCTACTTCGACCAGATGAAGAAGGAGCTCGACAAGGACGGACTTTCCCAGAATATGAAGGATCAGATAGCGGCGATGCAGAAGGCCCTGGAGATGGACAAGGAGACTTTCCTGGAGCTCAAGAAGGATGAAATCGTTCCGTTCATAGAGGAAGAGATTGCCGTCCGCTATCACTTCCAGGAGGCCGGCATCAAGGTCCGTGTACGCTACGACGACCAGCTCAAGGAAGCTCTCACCAAACCGCTGATCAGCTACTAGGAAAGACTTAAGCTTCCACGAGTTCGTAGTCGAGGAGGCGCTGGTCGAGGTTGGCTGATTTGACCTTGATCCTGACAGGGTCACCCAGGCGGAAGACCTTGCCGGTACGCCTGCCCGTGATCTGGTACTTGGTCTCGTCGAAGTCGTAGAAATCCGAACGGATGTCCCTCAGGGCTACCATACCTTCGATCATCTCCGGCTTGATCTCCACGTACATTCCCCACTCCGTAAGGCCAGAGACAGCACCCTCAAAGGTCATTCCGACCTTGTCCTGCATATATTCGATAAGTTTGTACTTGATGCTGTCGCGCTCCGCGTTCATGGCAATCTGCTCACGCTCGGAAGCGTGCTGGCACTGGCCCTCGTAATACTCCTGGTTCTGGCTCTCGCGGTTGGCAAGGTACATCGAAAGCAACCGGTGCACCATAGTGTCAGGATAACGCCGGATAGGGGATGTAAAGTGGGTGTAGTACTTGAACGCAAGGCCGTAGTGGCCGATATTCTCTGTTGAATACACAGCCTTCGCCATCGCGCGGAGGGCAATCATCTGGAAGGCATCGCATTCCGGCTTGCCCTTGGCAGATTCAAGCAGTCCATTGAGAGATTTGGCAATCTCCCTCCCATTGCCGGTCGGGCCCAGCTTGTAGCCGAAGTTGCCGACGAACTCACCCAGGCCGGCGATCTTCTCAGAATTCGGCTCGCCGTGGACACGGTAGACGAATGTCTTTGCATTCTTGTCAGTCTTTCCGTCCATCCTGCCCGAAGTAGCGATGAACTCGGCCACAGAGCGGTTAGCAAGCAGCATAAACTCCTCAATCAGCCAGTTAGCCTCCTTGGAGACTTTCTCATATACCCGCACAGGACGTCCTGCCAGATCGACTTCCACCTTCATCTCAGGACGGTCGAAACTGATCGCTCCACTGGCA
>ONPI01000139.1 GCA_900319685.1 uncultured Bacteroidales bacterium | reverse complement strand
GAGCTACCTCCGGTGAGGCCTCAGCAGACCGGCCTGATGTATTCGAAGAACACCCTGATCATCAGCTATGACGAAGGCATCGGGAAGGTGCCGCTCCAGAGGGCGGTCCGGAAATATGGTGCCGAGGTGATCTATGACTACCGGATAATCAGTGCCCTGGCGGTAAGGATTCCGGACGGGAAGACCCTCGACGAGTCTATCGAATATTTCGAGAAGGTGAAAGGTGTAGTGAGCGTTTCCAAGGACAGGATCTACCAGATCGATGATCCGAAGCCACAATTGGAGCTGCTCTGACCACGCCGGACAATTCTTTGTGGAATTCACGTTTTTTGCGATATTTGCATGTTCAAGCGATCAAGATGAAATTCAAGGATATATTCATAACTGCACTCCTGGCTCTCGCCATCGTCCCTTCCTGCAAGGAAAAGGATGACGATACGAGTACCAAGGACTATCTCAGCGGGACTCTCACTTTCGACATGCCTGCATTCGTGACCAAGGGAGAAACCTTCACCCTGGTTCCGACCGGGCTCAAGAATCCTACTACAGGGAATCTGGGCTACTACTGGTATTCCACATGGAATTCCCAGAAGGACACCACCAAGACCGAGACAGGTCCCGGCGACGGAGCGTTCACGGTAACGGTTCCTGATGAAATCGGAGAGTATTCCATCTATTGCATCGCTTTTGCTACCGACTACTACACTTCTTCCGGAAGTTCGACGTTCTATGTGATCGATCCTGAAATCAACACGACCATCACGGATTCCGGTCTTTCATATACCGACGAGAGGGTTACCGACCCGCGGGAAAGCAAATCGTATTTCGTGACCACGATTGGCGGGAAGAAGTGGTTCAAGAATAACCTGTATTACTCAGGTTCAGGTATTTCCTACGCCTACAGCCCGTCCATCGATATCTTGATCGGCAGGCTGTACACCTGGGAGGAGGCCGTTACTGCATGTCCTCAGGGTTGGCGGCTCCCTTCTGATTCCGATTTCGCCGAATTGGCCAACTCGACCCATTCCGGCTCAAACTACAAGGCCGGAGAGACTTTCAAGGGAGCGGCCGGCGACATGATGGTCAACGCGAAGTTCATCGGTAACAGGATGTGGACTTTCTGGCCTCAGGTCGACATAACCAACAAGTCCGGATTCTGCGCCCTGCCTGTCGGCTATGCTGTTGAAAGAGGAGCCGAGGACAACCAGAGGTTCCAGGGAATGAACAACTATGCTGTATTCTGGACTTCGGATTCGGACGGCGATTACGGCTTGTACAGGTATATCTATGTACAACAGAACGACGTGATGCTCGCAAAGGGAGACAAGACGTCGTTCAGGGCTTCAGTCAGATGTATAAAGGACTGATCTATCTCAGATCGGTAACCACATAGGAAGAACCGAGGGTCTTTTCGTCGAAGCGGAAAGACTCTTTTTCTTTCCCCTTTTCCTGGAACTTCAGGTTGCTCACGTTGAATTCGGATACCGACCCGTCATTCAGGGTAACCTCGGCTCCGACAAGGTTCGTGGTGCCTTTAGCGAAAAACAGCCTCAACTTGGCTATATCCATTGAATATTTCCCTTTGTTGACAGGGATGAGGGTGGAAGCATCGACCGCCTTGCCCTGGAAGGTCGCAGAACCGAATGCGGTCTCGTTGAATGCATCATCCACCGATGTAATCATCAAGGCAGGATTGGTGGCGTAGCTGTCGAAGGAATCGTCAACGGCCTCGATCAAGGCTTCTTCGGCCATCCTGTCCACTGTCCAGCGGGTCTTGCCGTCACACCAAACCTCAAGTCCGTTGCCTTCCATATAGAAGGCGTTGTCCTGGACCTTGACGATCCCGGTGCCCTTCATCTTCGACTTACCTGTCTGCATGGAGAACGAATAGTCGAAAGTCACGAGGGAAGACGAGACTTTGTCGATGAAACCCGTAAGGGTCTTGCTCTTTGCTCCGGCAGGGATGCAGAGCGAAAGGAGAGCCAAAACTGTGATTATCCTGGTGATCTTTTTCATAATGACTGTTCGGATTGCAGAAGTTGTGCCAGAAAGGATTACTGGTTCCTGTAAGCCTCCAGGACCTTTTCCAGCTCGTCCAGGGTGGAGATCAGCACCTGACGCGGCTTGGAGCCCTCCTGAGGGCCTACGATACCGGCTGCCTCAAGCTGGTCCATTACCCTACCGGCCTTTGCGTAGCCCATTCCGAGCTGCCTCTGCAGGTCTGATGTGGAGCCTCTCTGGCGGGTGACGATCATCCTTGCCGCTTCCTCGAAACGGTCGTCCAGTTTCTTCATATCCACCATACCTCCGGAACCGGATTCAGTGCTGTCCTGGACTTCCGGCAGGTAATACGGAGTATTGTAGCTACGCTTGTAGCCCTGCTGGGAACCGATGAATTCTGTGAGACGGTTGATCTCTTCGTTGTCGATGAATGCGCACTGAACGCGCTCCATCTCGACTCCGGCATAGTAGAGCATATCTCCCCTTCCGATAAGTTTCTCGGCTCCAGGGGAGTCGAGGATTGTCGAGGAATCGATCCTAGAAAGCACCCTGAAGGCAATTCTGGTCGGGAAGTTAGCCTTGATGAGACCGGTGATGACATCCACCGAAGGTCTCTGGGTCGCGATCACGACGTGGATACCGGCAGCGCGCCCCTTCTGTGCCAGCCTGATGATGGAAGTCGTTATGCTGCGTGCTATCGCCTTGGAGTCTCCTCCCGACATAGACATCGTAAGGTCGGCATATTCATCGATTACGGTGACGATGTAAGGCATAAACTTGTGCCCGTCGGTAGGCAGGAGGCGACGGTTGCGGTACTTCTCATTGTACTGCTTGACGTTCTGAACATAGGCCTTGCTGATCAGCTGGTACCTATCTTCCATCTCCTGTACGAGGGACTTCAGCACCTTCTCGGCCATCTCGGCTTTCTTGATTATCGCATTCTGCTGCTCCTCCCTCTCGTCGTTGGACGGAACCACCGCAAGGTAGTGGTGAAGCAGGCGGCCGTATGCCGAGAATTCGACCATCTTAGGGTCGATGAATACCAGCTTCAGCTCGGAAGGATGCTTGGAATACAGCAGGGATGCAATTATTGCGTTAAGTCCCACCGACTTACCCATCTTGGTGGCACCGGCCACGAGCAGATGCGGTGCGTCTGCAAGGTCGAATACCTTGACTTCCTTCTGGATGGTGGATCCGATTGCGATAGGAAGTTCCATCTTGGTCTGGGCCTTGCGGAAAGCCTCGTCGTTAAGGACCGCACGCATAGGGACTATGGACGGATGGTCGTTCGCGACCTCGATTCCGACAGAGTCGGTCAGGGTCACGACACGCACTCCCTTGGCGTGCAGGTACATGCCGATGTCATCCTGCAAGCGCTTTATCTCCGCTATCTTGACTCCAGGAGCAGGGGTGATCTTGTACAAGGTCACGGTAGGTCCGACCACTGCGGTCACGTCAATGATCTGTATCCTGTAATTCTCGAGGGTAGCGCGGATCTTCTCGTTGTTCCTCTGGAGTTCTTCGTCGGCCACCTCGTAGCGGCCTTCCGAATGCACGTCGAGCAGTTCGAGAGACGGGATCTCGTACCTTGGAAGCTCGTCACGGACATTTATGCGTTCAAGTTCGTGGGTCACCTCCGTCTTGAGGTCCTCACCCTTGATCACCTCCAGCTGGCTGGCACCGCCCACGGTAGCCGGATCTGGCTTCGGTACAGGCTGCGGCCTCGGGGAAGGCTGAGGTGCCGGTTGCGGCACAGGTTGCGGTCCGGGAACAGGCCGCGGCGCCGGCTGAGGCTTCGTTACCGGCTGCGGGGCCGGCTCCGAGCGCAGCGTCTGGCGGACAGGCTGCGGGGCAGGTGCTGCCTCCTCCGCCTGGCTTTCGTCCACCATGTCCTCCATCTTCCTGCCGAGCTGATTGAACCAGACCGTGAACCGCTTGCTGGCCAAGAAAAGCCACAGGATTACCAACGCTATCAGGATGAAGGCCGTCAGGAAGCCGCCGAAAAGGTTCCGGCTCCAGCTCACGACCGACTCGCCGCATTCTCCTCCCAAACCGCCTCCGAAGAGGTTTCCCAGACCGAAGAGGCCGGAGATGTAGGCCAGGATGAATGAAAGCAGGAGGCCTCCCGACAGTGTCAGCAGGAGGGTCTTCGGCATCGAATAATG
>ONPI01000194.1 GCA_900319685.1 uncultured Bacteroidales bacterium | reverse complement strand
CTCACCGCCATTTCCGACGATGAGGTCATCCACCAGGATACGGCCAGCCATTTCTACCATATGAGGTACTTCATATCCGACGGGAACGGCAAACCTACCGACAAGTACATCATTGTGGCTACTACACGGCCGGAAACGATCATGGCCGATGCCGCGGTCTGTGTGAATCCGGCGGATGAAAGGTATCACTGGCTCAAGGGAAAGAAGGTTCTTATCCCTCTGATAAACAAGGAGATACCTATTATTGAGGATAGCTATGTCGAAATGGATTTCGGTACCGGCTGTCTCAAGGTTACCCCGGCTCACGATGCCCATGACTATGAGATAGGACTGAGGCATAACCTTCCTGTCCTCGACATCATCGACGACCACGGCAGGCTCAACGAGAATGCTACGATACTTATCGGGGAGGACCGTTTCGTCGCCAGGAAGAAAATTGTGAAGATGCTCGAGGAAGCAGGCAACCTGGAAAAGGTCGAAGACTATACTTCACCTGTGGGATATTCGGAAAGGACCAAGGCCGTCATCGAGCCGAAGCTTTCCGCACAGTGGTTCCTGAAGATGGGAGACCTGGCCGGGCAGGCACTTGAGGCCGTGGAATCGGGCAGGATCAAGTTCATACCGGACAAGTACCGCAACACATACCGCCACTGGATGGAAAACGCGCACGACTGGTGCATCTCCCGCCAGCTCTGGTGGGGCCAGCGGATCCCTGCATATTACCTCCCTGACGGTCAGGTGGTTGTGGAGGAGACTCCGGAACTGGCTCTCGAGGCCGCAAGGAAAATCAATCCAAAGCTTACGGCTGCGGACCTCGTTCAGGACGAGGATGTCCTTGATACCTGGTTCTCCAGCTGGCTGTGGCCGATTTCCGTCTTCGACGCCAAGCGTCCGGGACATCCGGAGCATGAGCCGAATGCAGACCTCGCATATTACTATCCTACCAACGATCTCGTTACCGGTCCGGACATCATCTTCTTCTGGGTCGCCAGGATGATTATGGCCGGAGGTGAGTTCATGGGAGACAAACCGTTCAGCAACGTTTATTTCACGGGAATAGTCCGCGACAAGATAGGCCGGAAGATGAGCAAGACCCTGGGCAATTCCCCGGATCCGCTTGACCTTATCGCGAAATACGGAGCCGATGCCGTCAGGATCGGCATGCTGCTCTGCTCCTCCGCCGGCAACGACATTTTCTATGATGAATCCCAGATCGAGCAGGGGCGCAACTTCTGCAACAAGATATGGAATTCGTTCCGTCTCATCCAGGGTTGGTCAGTTGATGACAAACTTCAGCAGAGTGAGGTTAACAAACTAGCTGTCAAATGGTTTGAGAACAAGTTAAGCCAGACGGTTGCCACCGTGGAAGACCTCTATGGCAAGTTCCGTATCTCCGATGCCCTGATGACGATCTACAAGTTATTCTGGGATGAATACTGCTCCTGGTACCTTGAAGCGATCAAGCCTGCATACGGGGAAGCTATCGACAAGGCTACATATGATTCCACCCTGTCGTACTTCGAACAGCTTCTCAAGCTGATCCACCCTGTGATGCCTTTCATTTCGGAAGAGCTGTGGCAGTCTATGACCGGAAGGGAAGAGAACGAGACGATAATGTTCCAGCCGAGTCCGGTAGCGGGGGCGATCGACGGGAAGGTGATAGAAGATTTCGAAATCGCACAGGAAACGATCAACGCCCTCCGTGGAATGCGCCAGCAGAAGAATATCTCTCCGAAGGAATCCCTTGTCCTCAGGATCAAGGGTGCCTTCCCGGAGGAAGTCCTCCCTCTCGTAGTCAAGCTGGCCAACGTCTCTTCCGTAGAGTCCGTCACCTCATTCGGGGATGAGAGCGGTGTTTCGCTGCTTGTACGTACCACCGAGATGTTCGTTCCTCTCGGAGGGCTGGTGGATGCCGGGGAAGAGATCAAGAAGATCGAGGCGGAGCTCGAGCATCAGCACAGATTCCTCGATTCTGTTCGGAAAAAACTATCCAACGAGGCCTTCGTAGCCCATGCTCCGGAACATGTTGTGGAGCTCGAGCGCAAGAAAGAGGCAGATAGCCTCTTGAAAATTGAAAGTTTGGAAAAGGCACTTAAAGCCCTGAAGAACAAGTAGAGAAACATTTTAGTTTGGTATTATAACTTTTTTGTTATGGTATATTCCGAGACGATTTTCCCCGTCAGATACTACGAAACCGACCAGATGGGCATCGTGCATCACTCGAATTACATCCGTTACTTCGAGTGTGCCCGCAACAACATGATGGCCGAGTTCGGGTATCCGATCGAAAAGTGCGAGGAGGATGGGGTCACCATCCCGATCGTATCTGTGGTGTGCAATTACAAGCACCCCGCAAGGATGGGAGACGTCCTCAAGGTGGTGGCGATGATAGACAAGGTACCTCTTGCGAAGCTTTGGATACGCCAGGCTGTGTAT
>ONPI01000193.1 GCA_900319685.1 uncultured Bacteroidales bacterium | reverse complement strand
CGAGGTTGTTCTCAGGGATGAGTTCATTTGCCATCTGGTTAAGGAGCTGGGCGTTGATCTGCCCGGCGAAGGCCTTTGCGAGCTCATATTCCTGGCCAGGCTCCATATATGCATCGTTGTCGAAGAAGTTGTTCACGAGAGGGTGGACGAACTCAGGGTTCTTCCTGGTCTCAGCCTCGTTGGCAGCCTTCTCGAAGTAGGAAAGGAGATTGTCCTTTGCCCTGGTCACTTCGCCTTCGGAGAAGCCGAATCTCTTCAGTTTCTCGAGTTCGGTGAGGAATGACTTGAATCCTCCTTCGATGTTGTCCTCCTTGAGGGTGACGCTTCCCACTGTGGCTTCCATTGCATCGTTGAGTTTCCCATAGGAGAACGAGCCTCTCAGGAATGGAGAGTCAGCCTTGGAAGTGATGTCGTTGAAGCGCTCGTACATGATGTTGCCGATGAGGTTCTCGATGAAGTCGACGGAGAATCCTGTTGCGGTGCTGTTGAGGGCTTCGTCACGGGCGTCGTTGATCCAGTAGAGCTCGATGGTAGGGGAGGTGGTTTCAGGGTCGGTCAGGACTCCGACGCGTGGCTCGGTGAACTCTCCGATGCTGATCTTGTCCTTCTGCTTAGGATTCTCAGCCTTAGGGATGTCGGCCCAGATGCTCTTGATCTTTGCCTCGACTTCATCCACATTGATGTCTCCGACGACCACGACTGCCTGCATATCAGGGCGGTACCAGGTGCGGTAGAAGTTCACGAGGCTTTCAGGCTTGAAGGTCTCGAGGTTCTCCTGGCTTCCGATGAGGGTGCAGGTGGAATACTTGGTGTCGCCGTAGAGGTAAGGGAGGGATTTCTCGAACGACCTCCACTGTGCGTTCCTGCGGCTGCGCCTCTCCTCGATGATGACAGGACGCTCCTTGTCGATCTCGACAGGGTCGTTGGTCACGAAGTGGGAATAGTCATGCAGGATGAGCAGGCAGGAGTCGACAACAGTCGGCCTGACAAGCGGAATGTTGTTGAGCATATACTGGGTCTGGTCGATACCGGTAGCTGCGTTGACGTTGCCTCCGAAGGAAGCACCGATGCTCTGGAGCCATTCCAGCAGGGCCTTGCCAGGGAAGTTCTTGGTTCCGTTGAAGCACATGTGCTCGAGGAAGTGGGCGAGACCGTCCTGGTCAGGGGTTTCCTGTATTGCACCGACGTTGGTGGCGAGGTAGAACTCAGCCCTGTTGGCCGGCTTGTCATTGTGCCTGATGTAATAGGTGAGCCCGTTGTCGAGGGTGCCCTTGCGGACTGCAGGGTCGTTCGGCAGCTGAGGCATCTGTGCGCTGGCGAGGAAGGCGGATGCCGAAAGGGCCAGCGCTGCAATAAACATGATCAGTCTTTTCATACTTTTAATAATAAATGATTTTGGTTGTTATCCATTGTATTCGAGAATATCTCCTGGCTGGCAGTCCAGAGCCTTGCAGATCGATTCCAGGGTGGAGAACCTGATAGCCTTGGCCTTGCCTGTCTTGAGGATGGACAGGTTGGCGGGAGTTATCCCTATCTTTTCAGCAAGTTCGCCCGAGGACATCTTCCTCTTGGCGAGCATCACGTCTATGTTCACTATGATCATAGTGCAAATCTAAGTCAATAATATTATTCCTGCAAGAAAATTCGATATAAATTTACCGAAATACAATAATTTCTTATATCTTTGCAGTAATATAAGAAACTCTTATGATTGAAGATTCCAGATTGAAGGTGTTCCTGGCCGTGGCCAGGGAGGGGAGCTTCACCATTGCTGCCAGGAAGCTCGGAATATCGCAGCCTGCAGTAAGCCAGAATGTTGCCGAACTCGAGAAGAGCCTTGGGGTGGAACTCTTTGAAAGGAGCCGGGGCCTTGGGGTGGAACTATTTGAAAGGAGCCGCGGCTCCGTGCGGCTGACATCGGCCGGGCATACCTTCCAGGAATATGCTTCCAGGATCCAGCATTGGTATTCGGCCGTGGAGGATCTGTTCGGGGAGAAGGGGAGACTCTCTTCCCGGGGGCAGGTCAGGATAGCGGCTGACAGCTTCGTCGCCGGATATATCCTTCCGTCCCTTCTGGGCAAGCTTCTCGTCGCCGCTCCGGAGCTTTCGTTCAGGGTATGCCCCGTGAGAGGGGAGGAATACGACGTCCTTTTCAGGACGGCTCCCCATACGGAGGAACTGTCCTTCGAGGCGAGCTCGGGCTACGCCGGTACCGTCAGTGCTGCCGCGGTGACCTCCAATGCTTCATATTCGGGGATACAGGAGCTCCGGAACCTGCCGGGCGGGGTGCGGTTCGTGGTCTGGGAACCTTATATGCCGCTGCTGCCGCTGGATATTAAAGTAAAGGTATCGCTTGTCACATCCTCCCTGGCCCTGATGGGGGAGATGCTCGCTGCCGATCCGAAAAAGATAGGGCTGCTCCCGTTGGAAGCAGCCCCGTCAGGTCTTTCAAGGATGCCCGTTTCCCTCCGCTCCCTGGAACTTGACTTGTTCGTCGAGCCTTCTGAAGGGTTCAAGGGCGATCCTGCCTACAATTCGCTCAGGTCGGTGCTGACCTGCTTGTCCAGGGAATACCTTTCCTTGAGGCCCTTGTACCTGTCCTTGTTGACGCTCCAGGCCGTGAAGGTGGATTCGGAGCCGCTTACGGCCGCGGACCTGTTGGTCCAGTATTCGCGGGTTCCGATGAGATTGTTGAAGCTGCCTTCGTGGGCTACGCCCTTCTCGGAAGATATCACCGGATAGACGAGGACGGAGAAGTCAGGCCTTGTAACTGCGTCGCAGTAGAGGGTGGAAGCTGTTGCTGCAAGATGACCTCCAGCGGAGAAGCCCATGACTCCGATTTGCTTGACGCCCCATTCCGCGGCGTGGTAGCGGCAGTAACGGAATACGTTCTGGACATCGGTGAGAGGCACGTTCCAGTGCCCGTAAGGTAGGCGGTACTTGACCACTGCGGCACTGATACCCTGGCTGTTGAGCCATTCGGCCACATAGGCGCCTTCGGTCACCACCGCGTCGAACCAGTATGCTCCGCCCGGGCAGATGATGACCATCTTGCCGTTAGGCTCCTTGGCGAAATAGAGGTCGAAGCGGGCGCTGTCTCCTACGTTGCGCAGGTTCCTGTCCACGAATTCTTCCGGCTTGTCGATCCCGTTCGACTCGCCTGGGCCGAGGGTGATTCCCTTTATTCCCTTGTCGGAATCCTGTCCTTCCGGATAGAGGTAAACGGTCTCGTCAGGGACTCTGGTAAAGGCGACCCTGGCCGGCTGGGCTTCTTCCTTCTTGGCGTCCAGGCTTTCGAGCTGCTGCTGCAGCCATCTGGCGAGGGCGTTGGAAAATTCCGGCCTGCAGGAGCCCAGGGCGTCCTTGCAAAGCTTAGGATCCAGTCCTGAAGAAAGGTCTGAGAATCCCCAACCGTGTCCGCCTCTAGGATAGATGTGCAGTTCTACCGGTACTTTGTTCTCGACGAGCGCGCGGTAGAATGATATCGAGTTCGCTGCCGGGACGACCTTGTCGTCAGTGCTCAGTGCCAGGAAAGTAGGCGGGGTGGAAGGGGTGATGTCGTTGCTGGTGTCGTACATGTCCTCGAGGTCCTTCTTCTCGATCCTCCTGTAGTACCACTGGGTGAAGGAGAATCCGTCCCTGTCGGCCCAGGCTTCCTGCTTGCCAAGGAGGTTCTGCTTGGTGTTCTTGTGGGTGATCCCGTCGGTCATCGATATCACCGGATAGATAAGTACGGCGAAGTCCGGCTTCGTCACTTCATCCACGTACATCGTCTCTACGGTGCTGGCGAGGTGTCCGCCGGCTGAGAATCCGATCACTCCGATCTGCCTGACGCCCCATTCCTCAGCGTGGAAACGGCAGTACCTGAATGCGTTCTGCATATCCTGGAGCGGTACCTGCCAGTGCCCGTTCGGGAGCCTGTACTTTACGACGGCGCAGGCAATGCCCCTGTCGTTCATCCATTTGGCCAGATAGCTGCCTTCGTTCCAGGAAGAGAGATTGTAGTAGCTTCCTCCAGGGGAAGCGATGACCATCTGTCCGTTCGGTTTCTCCGGAAGGTAGATGTCGATCCTGGCGCTGTCCGTCACGTTGGCGATGAATCCCCATCCTTCGGCTTTCTCCGGGCCGGTGAGTCCGTTCGATACGAGAGGGCCCTTGGTCACGGCCTTCTTGCCTTCGACGATGCCCTGGTCGATGTTCTGGCCTTTAGGGTAGAGATAGACCGTCTTGGTCGGGGCATATTCGATGGCAGGCTTGTTCTTGGCCTTGAGTTTTTCCTCTACCGGGGACGTACGTGCGAGCGGGTCCACATAGACAATTGTCCCGTTGAGGTTCTCCGCTTGTTTGCGGGATTTCTTCTGGGCGCCGGCTTCCTGGGATACGAACACTGCCGCACAGACCAGGAGTGCTGCCAAAATGGATTTTCTGCTTAAATCTTTCATATCGGTTTTGTTTGTCGATTGTCAAGTCTTACAAATATAATAAAAAGAAGTATAAATAAGAAATCGTATAAAAATTCAAATATTTCTTTAAAAAATTATTGTTTTTCATAAATAATATCATATATTTGCAAAAACACATCTGATTATGGTTACTTGGTGGACATCATTAAGCACGACGATGCAGATCCTTTGGGCGGTCACTCTTTCCGCTTCGCTGATCTTCGTCATTCAATCAATCCTCACTTTCATCGGTATCGGTGGCCACGGTGATTTCGACACCAGCTTCGATACTACCGGTGATGTAGACCTGGGCGGGGGAGACGGATCCTTCGACGCCGATCCTTCGATGAACCTGCTGACTTTCCGCAACCTGGTGAATTTCTGCCTCGGTTTCGGCTGGACCGCTGTACTCCTCCACGACAATATCGACAACAACTTCATCCTGCTGTTCATCGCCGTCCTTGTGGGAGTCGCACTGGTGGCAGCCGTGATGTGGCTGTTCAAGTGGCTGAGCAGTATGCAGCAGAGCGGCAACATCGACGT
>ONPI01000161.1 GCA_900319685.1 uncultured Bacteroidales bacterium | reverse complement strand
AGCGGATGGAGAACTGGATGCGGCCCTTGCGCATCAGGAGGCACAGGAGACCGATGGCGAACTCTTCGGAGCCCTGATGAACATGGACGACAGTCCAAACGTAGGGCTTGAAAGACCGATCATACCAGGCTTCATAGTTTCTGATATACATTCCGATGTGTTCGGCATAGTTTTTCCGGAACCGCTGCTCGTCACGGTCATTCCGGATGAGGAAGTCTTCGAACCTGGCCATGTCAATTCAGGATCTCGAGCATGGAAGAAGGATATCGGTTCAGGCGCAGCTGGTCGCCGCCGCCGAAGTCAAGGAACCAGGTGCTGTCGATGCCGAACACCTTGCCGGCATCGGCGCCATCGACGCGGACGATATCACCTTCGTGAATCATCCGGCCGTTCATATCAAAATGTCCTGTTGCTGTATTCATTTCTCATACGATTTGCTATCATTGTCTGCGAATTCAAGTGTCAGTTCCGGAGGCGCAGGAGCGACGACGCCGGACAGATGACTAGTGTAGTACTCCGAGTCCCCGACGATGAAGAACTCCCTGCCGTTGGATTTGTCCGTCCGGATGGGACGGCCGTCCTTGTCGTAAGAATTCCAGGTCTTGGTTTGCGGGTTGTACAGGTGAGGGTTCAGGTAGTATTTTTTCAGCCGGACATAATACCCCAGGCGCATCGAGAAGGACTTGGGAGAATAGGATATCTTCGAACTCCGGGCTGTCTGGACATGCTCAATAAATGCCCGGTACATGTCTTGCCGGAGAATCCGGACGTTAAGATGTCCTGCGTCTTCTGCAAAATACTCTTCTGCCCAAGTCATGAAATCTTCGCCGATCTGCTGTGCGAGGCGCCGGTCCTCCAAGCGGCTGTCGGGAGCCGGAACATACCCGAAACGGAAATATATCTGGATACACTGGGCTACCAGGTTCCAGAATAAGGTCCATTGGTCCGTGTCCCATTCCTCGAAGAATAGTGCGCCGAAGTCCTGGACAGGCTGGTGGTCCTCGTTATAGTAATCGCTGAAGGCCAGCGGCCATTGGCGGGCGCGATAGGAAGATCCGTCTCCGGATACGGAGAAGTTGCTGGAAAGATAGATCTTCGGAGCCTTTCCGAACGGGACGGTATAGGCCGCCTGTCCCTTGGGGTTCACCGGCCAGTCAGAGGTGATGAGCGAGAACAGGGAATCAAAGTCGAAATCCTTCATCAGGTCATCGCCGATGACAATCCGGGACCGTTCGTCCAGACCCTCCCAGATGAACTGCCGGTTGTTGTTGCTGACGCCAAGCGCCTTTCCGTCCAGGACTTTTGCCCGGGGGAAAATCTGCCGGAGGGCGAGCCCGACCAGAGATTTCCCCGTGCGGCCGTTTGCCTCATCGAACTCCTGCTGCTTCCCGTCCATGGCGATGACGGCTTTGGCCTGACCCATGTCCTTGTAAGAGTAGGCAAGGTATCCGATAGCGGCCAGTTTGCTAACCAGGTGCTGCGCATTGCCGGCGATATCGATGGCCTCGAGCTCCTTCGCCTTCTTCCGCCAGGTGAAGTTGGACGTATTGGCCAGGAACTGCAGGAAGTGACAGCGCTGCCCGATCTCCGTCAGTTCGGCGTGGAAATCTTGATTGGTATCCTGCCAAATCTTGATCAGGGGCGGTAGTAGCTGGATGCCGGAGAAGTCATGGATGGCATCTTGCCAGATGTTGAAACGGATCTCCTTTAGATCGCTTTCGATGATGCTCCGCTCAGTGATCTTCCAGGCCTTGTCTTTGAAAAACAGGTAGTCGAGCCCTCGTGAAGCTTCGAAGAAGGAGCCCTTGAAAGGCTCCAGCTGTTCCAGCTGATAGGGCCCGACATACTGTGTTCCGCCCCTGAGGAGGAGTTCCCTGACATCCTTGGGCAGATACGCCTTCGTGAATTCGTGGATGAAATTCGATACCTTCCGGGGTGTGACGGCCTTGACGATACCGTTTTCGACACGAATCAGGAAATAGTTGTCATCCGAACGTTCGTAGACGTGGAAGCCCCGGCGTTCGAGAAAGGTCATGGCGTTGGTATACACGAATTTCAGGGGCTCACCCTTGCGGGTCTCATCCTTTTCCCAGAACTGTTCGTCGATCTCGACGGGGCTGGCAGAAACCAGCTCGCCCTTTTCGTTGAACTTGTACTTCCAGCCCATGCATATAAATTCACGGAGCACCTTCAGCTGGTCTTTGTACTGTTCGCAGAATACCTGTGCACTGGTGAGAAAGAACTGTTCCTTGATTTTCGTGGTAGTGACCTCCGTTATATTGTACAGCTGCACATAAGTCCCCTGCAGGAGATTCTGATGCATGGCCGTGTCGATATCCTCCCTCAGGCTGTCCTCCTTCCCCTTCAGGGAGTTCGTGAGGAGATCGTCGATCCCTTTGTCCCCGGCATCATTCTTCCTGACGTGGCCATAATAGACTTCCACATAAATTTGCTGGTTTACCAGCTCGTTCATGTAAGACTTGTACTTGCAGACGGCCGAGAAGAAGGCGGAAGGCCGTTGATTTACGGGTTTCGTCTCCGACAGGTTCCTGGAAAGGTCGTGAAGGTCCGAGTCCATTAGGAACACGACTTGCTTGACCTTGCAGTCTCGGATGAGCTTGATCAGGTCCTGAGGCAGTTTCTTGTCCGGCCCACCCAGGTTCTGAATACCACTTATGGCCACCGAAGGTATCCCGTGCTTGCAGGCTTTCTCAGCCTTCTTCTCTCCTTCCTGGATGAAGAGCACATCGATGGGCTCTTTCGTCCTGTACGCGGCACGTACCCTTTCGGGATAATAGATGAAAGTAGGTGATCCCGCTGGAGACCTGTATTTCATTGCGCTCCCTGATTTGTCTTTATGTGCGTCCGGGAATTGGTACCTGATCCGGTAATACGGCCTTTCCACGGGCTTGTATCCCTTGGGGGAGTACGTGTAGGTGCAGGGATTTCCCTCGATGTCATAATATCGAATCACCGCATCGTCGCCGGCGGGGTCGATTTCATATCTGTCATTGATGGTTCCTTTTTGGAAGGTGACAACCTCACGTGCATCCGAATCACCCAGGGCAAGCCGCACATGGGCCGTTACGTCCTCTTTGGTCAGACCGGACTCTTCGAGCATTCTGGAACAGAAGGACCTTGAATCGTCTATAGCGTTGTCGTATTTCTTCTCTTCCCTCTTGCCGGCCGTGGCCTTCCTGGCGGGCATCTTCCGAGGCTCATCGTAAACGGGAATCTCGCCATAATGATGGCAGACGCACTCAACAGCCTCCTGCAACGACATCCGGGGCCCGAGTCCCATCAGGAAGTTGATGGCGTTTTTTCCGCCGACCTCATTGCAGGAAAAGCATTTGTAGATCATCTTTTTGGGCGTGACGATGAGCGACCCCGCGTGACAGTGGGGGCAGACAAATGTCGTCTCTGCGTTGCTCCGTTCTTT
>ONPI01000187.1 GCA_900319685.1 uncultured Bacteroidales bacterium | reverse complement strand
CGGTCTTATAAATGCTCTTGAGGTAACGTGCCTCCGCCAATATCCCCTTTCGGAGATCCAGCGAGTCTTGAGTTTGGGCATGTACGACACAAAGACTGCCAAGTAGGAGTCCGGTGATATAACTGAGTTTACGCATACGCGTTAATATGTTCTATAAATCTACTTGAGTAGGAAATAGATTGGGAAGTTATACGTCACTTTGACCGGATGTCCATCTTGAGACCCAGGAGTCCATCTTTCAGAACAGCTCGTAAGTACTCTCAGTGCCTCAGTATCCAGATCCGGGTGAACGCCTCGGACAATGCGAATATCCTTCATGTATCCATCCACATCAACCGCGAAGCTAAGGTCAATCCGCCCCTGGATACCGGCTTTTTTTGCATTCTCTGGATATTGCAGTTGTCCATTTACCCAGCGGGATCTGGATATTGCAGTTGTCCATTTACCCAGCGGGAGAATTCATTAGCATCTCCTCCGTTGAAAGTTGGCTTGACATCTACAAGATGGAATGGAACAGATTCTTCCAGCCCAACCGCTATTCCCTCTGTATGGCTGTCTCGGACCGGATTTACAGCATACGCTGTGATAGATAGAACAGGTAGAATCGCTAAATAGCACCAGCAAAACCATTTGGGTGAGGCCCCTTTCAACATCATTGAAATCCGGTTTTGCAGATTTGAGTGTTGAAATCCGCTTGCAAGAACAAAATGCTCATCGCCTACTGCTTTTCTGACTAATAGCATTTGATACTGGCGGGCTTCTATACCGGCATCTATCACGGCGTCATCGGCCTCGTACTCATGAAGAAGCCCCAATTCCGTTCGCATAATCCACACAAGCGGATCGGCATCTGACATGCATCATCTCATGTGTAAAAATAGCGGGGTTTTCTTCCAAATCCTTCCTCCCGATTACGATGGTTTTTCCGAAAGAAAAGGATGGGTCGTCACCCTCCAATACTGTTGTCTGGTATCCTTTTATTACCCTTTTCTCTCCGGTTTTCATCAGTCGTAACATTTTTACTGTGGAGATTGTTGTGTAAAGAATGATAACTAATGCCCCTATGAGATAAGCAATGGATAAGATGACCGGCCAAGATAGGAAGGAATCATGGGCGGCAGAAAGGGAGGATTCTTCTGAGCTAATTATGGAAAGTGGTCCTGCAGCAGTAACGTGATTCTCTTTTCTAAATCTTAGTAAAGGAAGCAAAGAACAGATCACAGAGCCCAGAAGAAGTGCATAGAAGATACCTAAATAGAGCCCGCTCCGGGCAATATAGAAAAGGAATACTGTCATGACTGCTGTTTTTCAATTGATGCAATTAAGGCCTTCAAATCTGCAAGGTCGATTTTCTCCTCTTCCACGAACTGCGAAACCAAAGACAAATATGAGTTGTTGTAATGATTCGCGACGACATCCGAAACCTTACGACCTCTATACTGTCGCTCGCTAATCTTAACTTTATGACGGAATGAATTGGCCATGGGCTAACATCACGGATAAACAAGGGCCCGTGCGCCCAAAAGATGTTCATCAAGACCTCTTCTTTAGCAGTCAAACTCTTTATCATAATGCAAAAGATTATAGATTCGACTGCAAAGATAGTAAACAAAAATAAATCTACTAATACTTTTAGTAGAAATACTGCATGTTTTAGTAGATTTGTGCTTAGCGAAGGGGAGAGTATCATCAAGAAGAAGGACAACGAATACTTCTTCAAGTCCGCCGGCTACTTTGAGAGATTCCTGAAGTAGATTCACGTACCGGGAAGGAGGGTCATCTTATCCGGAATCATGAGAGGGCGCAGCCGACACCGGCCGCGCCCTCACCGATTCAGAGGCGGGTGGTTCAGGCCCGTTTCTCTCTCCTCGTCCTGATCGACTCCATCCTCTGCTCGCTTCTGATGAGCGACGTCACCAGCTGGGTGAAGGCGGTGATCTGGCCGCCGTCGAGGGCCTCCCGCATGGTTTCCATGTACTTCTCCCGGATGGGGTCGTCGTAGGAGATCCACGGGTATCCGCCCGCGACGAGCTGGCAGTTCATGAGGAGCCACGCCGTCTGCAGGTTCCCTGCCGTGAACGGCTGGATGTAGATGAGGAAGAAATGCCCGAGTACGGCACGCACGAAATCGTCATCCTCCCGCTGGATCATGTTGTCCAGCGCATCGAGCGCTTCGTCCATATCGTCCGGGTCGACGGGGATGTGACGCGATCCCTCCACCAGGGATCCCGCGGGCAGCATCCGTTCGGAGAAGTGGTCCTCGCTCTTGAAGACCCCCTCCTTGATGCCGGGTCTGAAGAGGGCGTAGTTCCAGTCCCGGAAGTGCAGGGCGGTCAGGTTGCCGGGGCGGCTTCCGCCCGTCAGCGCGTCGAGGATGTCCGCCCTGACATCGTTGAACGCGCACCTGTAGCCCAAGGCCTTCATCCGGTCTGTCTTGATATCCTCCGTGATCTCCTCCATCATCCTCTTGACGTCCGGTTTCCCGTCTCCGGTCCGGTCAGTGTCGACAGCGTCGGGGAGCATGAAGAGCTCGGCGTCGAACCCCGCCATGCCCAGACATTTGAATTCCTCCTTGCTGGCGACCCGCCCGAGGTCGAGGATGACTTCCCTGACGGACTTGGGGTTCCGCTCGCAGTCCCCTGCGAGCTTCAGGGCAAGCACCTTCGGGCGGAGGTCCCTCCACAACAGGCGGATGCGGTTCCCGACCGCGCCTATCTCCTCAAGCCGGGACGGCCTGCCCTCCTGGGGATAGAAGAACCTCTCCGCCCCTTTCCCGTATTCGGCGACAGCCGTCTCGATTTCGTCCGCGGCCTGGGAGCGGCCTATGGCCCTGAGTTCGGAGGCGATGAAACGCGCGCGTTCCGGTCGCCATTCCTCCAGTGCGGTGTCGATGAGCGCGGCAGGGGCGGCGATCATGGCGATGCAGGTGCGCACCTCCAGCGGGTGCGAGTCGATGTAGTCCTGCGATGCCGTCAGCAGCGCCAGGTGGAGCGGGCAGAGCCGCACCCCGTACCGGGGCTCCTTCTCCGTCTCTTCCGGAATCCTTCCCCTGACTTGGATGAGGTGTGTGTCGAACGGCAGTGTGAGGACTGTCCCCGGGGCGTCCATGCTGCGGATGATCAGGTCCGTCGGCACGCGCGAGTCGGCGCCGTGGAAGTCGAGCGAGCATTCCGGCGAGAGGCACCACTTCCCGTCGTAGAGGTCGTCGAGGAACGCCGTGATGAACTGCCAGTACGACCAGTACCAGTTGGACGGATCGTCGCCATCCTCGTTGTGGCATACGACGTACCAGCCGTCGGCCGGTTCCCTGAGACAGCCGAGCCGTGTCAGGCTTTCGATCTGTTCCTCGTCGAGGCCGTCTCCTTTCCGGATAACCAGGCTTCCGGCGTGGGCTGGATCCATGAGGATCTCCTTCAGCGCGTCCAGCGCGTCTTTCGTTCTTTCTTCGTCTGTTTTCATCTTGATGTGTGCTTATTGATAGTGATTATGGATTGTTTGCTGATTGTCCGTCGCTTGCGCGTCCTTGCCTTCATCACTGCATGAAGAGCTCGATACGACAGTTGCGGTTGGCTGAGACAGGCTCATAGTTTGCCGTCCCGCCTTCCGACAAAACCTCGATCCTCTCGCGCGGCACTCCCCGTTTCTCCATCAGGGTTGCGACATGCTCGGCCCGTGCCTTCGCGATTTCCTCGTTCTTCCCGGGCGTTCCCGTCGCGGAGTCGGCGGCCCCGGTGATCCGCACACGGAGGTTTTGCGAGACAGCCAGGTCCGCTGCCGCGTTGATGCCGAGGATCTGCGGAGAGTCGGTGACGGAGGTCCCGGCGAGGCGGAAGAAGATGAAGACCGGAGGCCCGAGCGGCACTTCTCCCCTTCCGAGCTCTTGCAGGTAGGGAGGAAGCGCGATGTCACTTGCCTGTATAGAACCTGCCGAAGACGTCACCGGCGCGGGTGCGGCCGCGTTTTCTCCGGATCTGGTCAGCGGACGGATTTTGCCGTCTTCGAAGCGCAGTCCCGTGCCGATGTCCGGCAGGCGGAATCCCTTCCCGTCCCAGG
>ONPI01000027.1 GCA_900319685.1 uncultured Bacteroidales bacterium | reverse complement strand
GAAAGCGACTATTCCAGGATATTCTTTTTCGATGACATCAACCACAAGGAATATTTCTGGAAGCAGTTCCTTGCTGGGATATTCACCGTTATCGCGATGACCGGCCTGGACCAGGACCTGATGCAACGTACGATGGCCAGCCGCAACGCCAAGGATTCCCAGAAAAACTTGATTACAAGCGGGTTGCTTCAGATTCCCGTGATATTCCTATTCCTCTGCCTCGGCGTCCTCATGTATATTTTCGCACAGTCCAAGGGTATCCAGCAGACCGGAGACACCTTGTTCCCTGCCGTAGCCACCGGAGGATGGCTCCCGCCGGTCGCAGGAGTATTCTTCGTAGTGGGGTTGGTGTCGTGCGCCTTCGCGGCAGGAGGTTCAGCGCTGACTGCCCTGACGACCTCGTTTACGGTGGACATCCTCGGAACCAAGGGCAAGACCGAAGAACAGGTGACCTCCATGCGGAAGAGAGTCCACCTGGTGATGGCTGCGCTGATGGGCGCGGTGATCATGGTGTTCCATTTCCTGAATACGAACTCCGCCATCGACGCCGTGTACAAACTGGCCAGCTATACCTACGGCCCGATCCTGGGAATGTTCGCCTTCGGCATACTGACCAGGCGGAGAGTACGGGACAAATGGGTGCCGCTCGTCGCACTTGCGGCACCTGTACTTTGCCTTATCCTCCAGTCCAATTCCGAAAGATGGTTCGGAGGATATACCTTCTCTTACGAGATCCTCCTGATCAACGCCCTGCTAACCTTCCTGGGACTCCTCATGATATCCCGTCCACCTCTTCGCGCGTAGGCACGGCAGACTGGGCACCAGGACGGGTAACCGCGATCGAAGAAGCGATAGTGGCGAAACGAGCCGCTTCCACCAGGTCCTTTCCCTCGGAAAGGGCGGTCACCAGCGCACCGTTGTAAACATCACCGGCGCCGACGGTGTCCACGGCGGTCACTTTACGAGCAGGGACCATCTCCCTCAGCGACGGACTGCAGATCACAGACCCGGTACTACCCATAGTGATAATCACGTTCTTCACGCCCTTGGCAAGAAGCGATTCAGCTGCCCGGAAGGCATCATCCACGGACTTGATGGTGATTCCTGTCAGCTTCTCAGCCTCCGTCTCGTTAGGGGTGATGAGCCAGAGTTTCTCCAGCAGTCCTGCCGGAATCTCTACGGACATCGGTGCCGGATTCAGGACCACCTTGACACCCTTTGCAAACGCAAGGTCGGCGGCATGGCAAACCGTCTCGAAAGGAATCTCCAACTGCATAAGCAGATAGGAAGCGCCTTCAAGCGCAGGTTCAGCCGCATCAATGTCTGAAGGCAGGAGTTCCCGGTTGGCGCCGGGAGCCACTCCGATGCAGTTCTCACCATCATCGGCTACGAATATCAAAGCCGTTCCGGTCGGTGAAGCCGGACTGAATTTCATCCGTGACGTATCGATGCCGTCGGAAGCGAACACTTCTTTCAGCATGCGTCCCTGCATGTCGTCTCCGACACATGTCAGGAACAGGACATCACCTCCAAGCCTGCCTGCGGCGACCGCCTGGTTGGCACCCTTGCCGCCGTTGGCCTGCATGAAACGACCTTCTCCGATGGTCTCCCCCGGACGGGGAAGCTTCTTGACATAGATATTCATATCTATGTTGGAACTGCCTGCAACAATGATTTTGCTCATATGATTAGAATTATTAAAAATTGCCACTACCAATGATTGATTTCAGAATCCATCCAGTGAAGGCGGTTCTGATAGAATTCTTGCAAATACTTCACTTCGGCCATATAGTCTCCAAGGACCATTACGTTCGGCCATACATAAGTTCCGAGGATATCCCAGCGATCGAAATTGCGGTGGGCGGCACCGCTGAGCCTGGAAGCCATGGCTGGGATATCCTCCCCGAGAGCCTCCAAAGCAGGATACAACTCCTTCCAGCGTGCCTTTACGGCGGCCACGAAAGCCGGATCCTTGAAAAGGTACCAGTACCAGCCGGTATTCCGTCCTTCCTGGGAATAGTTGCGGATATACCATCCCCTGTATGAATTGTCCATACCGGGATGGCCTGAAAAATAGTCACAGTTGCCGATGGCCAGGTCGAAGTCCCACACGTGCGGGAACGTCAGGAGGCCGCCCGGCTCCAATGTCAGGAACTGGCTCTTGAACAGGTCTGCGTCGATGTTCTTCGTCAATTCCTGTATGATGTACTGGTTGATGAAGGAAGGAATGTCGATACGGGAAGGATACCCCGTCGCCGGATCTCCGCGGCCTTCCGTCAGGAGGCACTCCTCGAATGCATCCAGGAAACCCTTGACACTGGAGATCCTTCCTTCATCAGGATTCTCAGGTTCCTTGAACTGGATCAGGATATTCATACCGGTCCGGAACCAAGCCGGCTCGTCGATGCCGGCCTCGATCTCGAGATAGTTGCCCTCGGAAGAAAGCTGCACCCGGGATGCAGAAACTTTCTTATGCTCCGAGAAGGCGTAGCATCCCTGATATTCATCATTCAGATACACCTCGACTTGATAGATCGCCGGAGTCCAGGACATGCCGCAGATATCGGATATCCGCATCGCCACTGCATTGCGGAGCAGGGTCTTGTCGGCGTAGTTCGCCAGCAACACCCAATCCTTGTCCTCAGGGATTCCGAATATGGATACCTTCTTGTCAAGCTTGATCCGGTAAGGCTTCTTCGGCATGTTCCAGGTGGAATTGCCGCGTCCCCGGATCTTCATCGTCCCTTCGTAGTGCTCCATTTCGGAATATCTCCTTTCGGGATCGTCGATGACTATCCTTCCGGTGACATAATCAGTCTTGGAAACGATAGCGGCCCCCCCGTCGGTGTATATCCTAACCGTCGGGAAGTCTTCCGTAAGGATGATGGTATATGACACCGAGCCGCCGCCGGAAAGGTCTATCCTGCAACTTGTCTTCTTGCCGAAATCAAGGGCTTCATCCTTCAGCGGGACTCCGTCAAGAGTCAGGGACTTACCCCTGTACAGGAAACGCGGCTTGAGCAGGAACCCGTCGGAACCGGCGGGAAGCTTGCCCGTCAGGATATTCCCTGAAGGATGTAGGACAAGGTCTTCCGACAAAGAAGGATTATCCTCCCTGAGGAAGCTGACGGTGTGGAGCGAAAGCTCCGGTGAATCCGGAATCAGCAGCATATGGCCGTTCGACAAACCCAGATACAGGTAATGGTAGTCATATGCCACCCAGGAAATTGAAGCGTTCCCGTCAGGTACGTTTCCGTCCTGGGACGGGGTGGCTTCCGGAACCGGGGCTATCCTGCAATCCACCACCTTGACCCTTGTTTTGTCAAGTATTACGGGATCTCCGCTGCTGAATGTGATCTCCACCTTGTCACCTGTCACTTCAACCTTGCGGAAGTACTTGGCGGAGTAATAGTTGGACATCAAGGCAGCACGCGCCTCCTCCATCTGCGCTTCCGGATCGGTCCGTTCGCAGGAGACCGGGAACACAAGGAGGAAAGCCAGGAGGATTACTCCCGGAAGGTATGTCGGAAGCCTTCTCAAGTCTTAGGACGAGTCACGGTACGGACCCGCTTGCTCAGTTTTGTCTTGTAAATATGATAAGTCCACTCCGCATGGTTGCCCGTTGAGGCATTCACGTCAGGAGCCTGCTTGCTTACTGTAAAATAGACCGTCGGAGTCTCCCAATCCTTCACATGGCCGAAACTGTCGCGCGACAGGCCGGCGTTGTGATTGCGTGGGAAGCCGCTCAGAGTCTCGTCGATACGTGCCAGGGCCGTCCATCTGCCTATTCCGGAAAGGAACGAATCCAGGTCCATGTAATCGACTTCCTGTGCTACTGGGATGTATGCAGGATAAGCCGAAGGATGCGGCTGGACCGGTCGGACCATGATGATCTTGTTGTCATCAGGGGAGATGGCGAAATCAGAATTGCAGGTGTAGTCCGACGCTCCGTTCAGGTTATCCAGGCCGGCCGCGTTCATGTCACGTGCTATGCCCAATTCCGGATTGGACATGTCGGAAAGGTCCATCTGCCGGTAAGCGAGCCTCGTACCGGAGGCATCTCCGATGGTATAGACCAGGAGGACCTTCCCTCCCTTGTCCAGGGAAACTGCCGAAGGCTGGCCAACGCCCCAGGATTTGGAATTCCCTCCGAGCGACTGGTCACCTTCATCCGGCCAGGTCTTCTTGACGATCTGCTGAGGATATTTAACCCAGGAAGCGGCTTCCAGGTCATTGCTGAAAGCCACCCCGATCTCGTTGTAGTAATATTCCTTAGGATTGCTCAGGAAGAACAGCGCATATTTGTACGTGGTACCGTCCATCTTGAACGATCCCTCTATCACCGAAGGGTCGCATGTGTGGTGGCTGTCCCAGGAAAGGCTTGGCTGAAGGACGCTGACCGCGGTCGTATGGGTCCCGTTGGCATTCTCCACGATATGGTAGATGTTGTCCACCATCGTCCCTTGGTTTGGATTGCCGCAGAAATACACATGGGATGTACCATCCGCGTTAGCGATGACCGAAGGACAGTAGGAATACCGTTTCTGACCTGAGAAACCGAACACGAACGAAGGCTTGGAGAAGACATAGTCGGTCACCTCGATGGTCTCTTCCGGGACATCGGGATCGGTGCCTCCGCAGGCAGTCAGCGCCAGGAGAACGGCGAAGATGGATAATATTCGGATATGCTTCATCACTTTACTGAAGGTTCAGACGTAATGACTTCCACGAAATGGTCGAGTATGGCTTTGGCCTGTTCGTCTGTCACGGAGAGGTAGCGGCGCGTGCCGGCCTCGTCAGCCTCGAACAAGGTGGAACCTTCGTCGGTGACCACGATGCGTCCCGGTTCGGAAACCGTGAACCAGTCTCCGCCCTCTACTGCATACAGCACTGCCGTCGGATCCCAAGTAGGACGGTCGTAAGGCATAGGCAGATAAGCCTTGTAAGCCTCGACCACAGGATGCTGCGGAGCCCAGCCGAAATCGTTCTCGATGCTGGTCGCAGGATACTGGATCCTTATTCCGACCTCGAACGGAGAGGTTACCACTGGAGTAGGCCATTCCCCGAATATGACTTTGGCGGCAGGAATATCCTTGACCACGTTGTATTCATGGAGCGAAGGGTCGTTGAAGCAGCCGGCCATGGTGACCAGGAGCTTGACTTTCTTCTCTACCAGTTCCTTGCCGGTAAGCTTGGAATACTCGTCCGCAGGTGTCTCCAGCAGGCGGATCAGGTTGGTCGAGAAGCCTACTGAGGCTATCACGACCGAATTGTCCGGCTCCCCGGCGAGCAGCTTGCGGTACAGCGTCACGGCCTCCGGATAATTGTCGTAATCCGGGTGCGACCGTGCGAACAGCGGATTCCCCAGGCTGTCCTTCAGGTCTACCACGGCCTTGGCGTAATTGACGGCATCGGTCTCACAGTCAGCCCCGTCCCGGATAATCCCGACCGGAGTGTCCGGATAGCCGTACCAGGTGTTCAGGATATCGGCATATTCAGCCGGAGCCTGGCCGTTCTTGTTGAGGTTGACAGCCAGGAGGCGTATCTTTCCGGCATCCTGGTATTTGTAGAGCAGATCCAGCGCAAGCGCATCATCGACATCGTTGCCGAGGTCTGTCTCGATTATGACTGTCAGGGGAGCATCGGCATCCACTGCAGCCTTGCGTCCGCAGGCAGTCAAGGCAGAAGCCAGGACCGCTACGGCGAATAAAAGCTTTTTCATTACGATTACTTTCTTCTTGTCATGTCGAATACCGCGGAGTACAGGTCATAGGACCAAAGCCAGTCGTCTCCGAGCACTCCGGAGGTGAAGAATACGGTAAGCAAGTCCTCGTCCGGAAGATAACCTTTCTCATCCGTGAGGAATCCAGGGTTGTGGTTGCGTGGGAATCCCGACGATTCCGGCGTTACATATCCAAGCACCTCCCAAGGGTCTTCCTCAGCGAATATATCCCCGTCCAACGGCATCCTGGCCACCCTGCAGAGGTCTCCGACCCAGGTCGGAACCGCTTTCTCATATCCATCGGAGCGCATCTCCGATACCATATAGAGGTGGTCCCTGCCAAGTGCAGGATATGAATTGGCCGTCAGGTGAGGAATGTCCTCCTGCTCTCCCAGGCGTATATTGTCCAGGTCGTTCAGGATAACCTCCCTCCGGGAATAGTTGGTCTTCGATCCGGTGTTGTGGTAGTACACCACGATCGTGGAGTCGTTCTTCACAAGGCTGGTGCTCTGTCCGGTCCCCCAGGTATCGAGACCTTCGTACGGAATCAGCGGGTTGCCGTCGTACTTGATGTACGGGCCCTCGATGGTCTCCGAAACGGCCAGGCCGATCTGGTTGTGGTTGAACCACTGGTCCACGCCAAGGTAGGTCATTATGTAGTTGTATGTCTTGCCCTTGTACTTGGTCTTCAAGGCCCTTACGTCAGGATCGCAGATATGGATATGGTCCCATCCTTTCTCGGAAGGGGCTAATATCTGCGTCCCCGGCTGCCATGCATAACCATCCTCGGTTGGGATGCCCTTGTAGAGATAGACGTAATCGATGATCTCGAAAGGATTCTTGTTCTCGCACAGGAAACCGTAGATGATGCCGTATTCATCGATGATGAAGCTCGGGGCATAATCGTAGTGGCCGGCTCCCCCGCTCAGTTCGTACTGCACCTGCGGCACGACCAAGGATCCGGATGCGTCCTTTCCGTCCCGGCAGGAAACAGCCAGGACGGAAAGAAGCATCAAGATCGGAAACAAGATCCTCTTCATTTAATCTTCGATTTCGAGGATCTTCACACAACGGACAGGTGCAGCACGAACCTTCTGCCCGTCACCCCAGCCCCAGGCGTCGGTATAGCCCCAGCTGGAGAGGAACATACCACCCATATTCTTGTTCAGAGAAGTCGCAGTACGAAGGACGACGAGCCAGTCACGGTCCCAGTTGCCGTATTCGTTGAGCCATCCGGCCTGAGGAATGAAGAGGGCACCGCTCGCGGTGACGTTCTCCTTGGTAAGGCCTGCGGCGATGGACGGATCCACACCTACGATGTAGCCGCGGCGCTTGAAGCCGTTGGCTGCGGTACCGTTGACCGAGACTGCCTTGAGGTTGGCCTCGGAATCGCCGAGGAGATCGCAAATCTCCTGGCCGGTAGGTACCCGCCATCCTTCAGGGCAAGGGTTGTTCTCCTGTGTCCAGGCATTCGTTACCCAGTCGTCACCCTCGGAAGGGACATAGCTGTTGACCGCAGCCACAAAGTCAGGATTGGCCTTTCCGCCCTCCCAAGCTACCTTGCGGTTGAACTGGTAGCACATGCCGATGTCGTCGATATCGTCGGCGAATTTCCCTGGCATGCCTACGTTGCGGTTAGCCCAGATGAGGCCGTTGATAAGGACCTCGTCGTCAGCAAGTGTCAGCAGACCCTGTACGACCTTGGCCTTGAGGGTCTTCTGTCCGTTGGATACCAGGAACACCATCGAACGGTTCTTTACGAAGGATGTCGACTGGTTGACACGAGCCTTGACAGTAGTTTTTCCGCTGCCGGAAGTCTTGTCAAGCACGCACCAGTCCTTCTTCGCGGTATTCACTTCGCCGATTTCGATCGTCCAGTCATCGTTGCCGGTGATGGTGAATTCGACCTCACCGCCTTCTGCCGGAACGGCCGCAGCGACAGGATATATCGCAAACAGGCACTCGTCGCTTTCGATCTTGTAGTTAGGGTCCTCGATCCAGGTTGCCTCATTCTTGGTGCAGGACAACTGCAGGGAGACCAGGACGGCGCCGATCAGTATATATATGATCTTTTTCATAATCCATTAATAATTAGGGTTCTGCTCAAGGTTCGGATTGTTGTCGCACTCACGCTGCGGGAGAGGGAGTCTCTCGTGTTTGCCGAGAACGAAGTTGTTGTAATCCACATCGCGTTTCTGGAGATCCTTCAGGGTTGCGTCATCGAAGCCCCAGCGCTTGAGGTCGATCCAACGGATGCACTCGAAAGCAGTCTCCAGGGCCCTTTCGATCTTGATATGCTCCTTGAATGCAGCATAGTCGGAAGCTATCTTGGCTCCGTCGTAATAGCTGCTCTCAGCAAGCGTAGGAAGGCCGACGCGGGTACGTACCCTGTTGACATATTCCACAGCCTTGGCGTTAGGTCCCTTGTTGATTTCGTTCAGGACCTCGGCATACAGCAGCAGCATATCGGCAAGGCGGATGGAGCGGAAGTTGTTGTCGTTCCAGTAATACAGAGGCATCACATCCGTGGAGTACTTCTTGATGAATACACGGTTGCCGCTGTCGGAATAACCGTCGGACCAGGTCTTTCCGTAGATCAGCTGGTCGCCATGCTCAGGGAAATCCGTGGTAGCCTGGTCGTACCAGCAGGTGTAGAACAGACGAGGGTCGTTCTTGCCGTCAGTCGTCTTCTCACGCTTGAAGTATTCGACGATCCACCGGTTGCCTTCGACATTGTTCCAGCCGGTTCCCTTAGGAGACTGGTTGACCTCGATCTGGGTTCCAAGCTGAGCGTTGGCATCACGGTAGTTGTCGGTCTGGTCGAATCCGACATAGTTCACAAGCGAGAACTGGATCTCGTACAGGGATTCCACATTGTTCTCCTTCTTGTTGTTGAAGTTGTCCTCCCACTTTGGTTCCAGCGAATATATGCTCTTGCCTTCTCCCTCGACTATCCATTCAAGGCACTTGGCGGCATCAGACCACTTGTGGTGCTGGGCATAGTAGCGGGCCAGGAGACCGTAAGCCGCACCCTTGGTAGGACGAGCCCTTTCCTTCGTACGGGTCAGAGGAAGGTATCCGATAGCCTCGACCAGATTGTTTTCCATCTCCTCGAATATTGCATCAGGGGTGGAATTGGCAGGCTGGTCACCGGCAGAAGATGTATGCAGCAACAGCGGGATGTTGTCCCAGAGAGCTACCATGTAATAATAGTAGAAAGCCCTGAGCCAGAGAGCCTGGCCCTTGATGTCGAGACGGTCCTGCTCGTTGGCGAACACTATATTAGGATCGTCGATATGGTCGAGCACCTGGTTGGCCCTGTTGACAGCCGTCCAATGCTCCCTCCAGATCTTGGCCTGGCCTTCTGCGAAATTGTAGTTGGTATATTTGAACTTCGTCCACTCGTTGAGCTCCGTCCAGCCGGCATAGCTGACACCGTCGTCGGCCATTCCGTTCAGCTGGGTGTAGATGTTTCGAGTCCATGTTCCCTGACGGTAGAACATGTTGTAGACTGCGATCAGATTGGTGTTCATGTCCTCCTCAGTCTTCCAGTACATACTGGTGTTGAGGCTGTTGCCGTTCTCGATGTCGATATACTTTTCCCCACAGGAGGAGAAGACGGACAAAGCGGCAAGGACGCAAGCGAAACAAACTATATATCTTTTCATCTTAGTCCGGTTTTAGAAGGTGAATGATACGGCGAACTGGACGGAACGAGGGTTCGGGAACGAACATCCGTCATATCCGATGGAGTAGATGCCGCTGTCCGCGAACTCAGGATCCAGGCCCGTGTACCTCGTGAAGGTTATCAGGTTCTTTCCGATGACGGAGAAGCGGATTCTGTCCATTCCGACCTTCTTGATCAAGGAAGCAGGAAGGGAATATCCTAAAGCGATGTCGCTGAAGCGCCAGAATGAACCATCCTCGAGCCAGCGGTCCTGATCGCCACGGGAGTTGCGGGAGTCACCGAAGATGATACGCGGAGTATTCGTCGTCGGGTCTTCCTGCGTCCAAGGCTTGTAGCCCCTGAAGTTGTTGTTGTTGTTCACGAAGTCTCCGGCGGTAGCCTTGGCTCCGTTGTAAACCAGATGGCCGAAGCGGCCGTAACCCTGGATGCTGAAATCCAAGCCCTTCCAAGCCATGCTTACGTTGAGTCCGGCATAGAGCTTAGGCCAAGGACTTCCGACGACCTGACGGTCTGCGGAAGCGATCTGGCCGTTGCCGTCGTAGTCATCGTACTTGATGTCGCCAGGGAGAGCCGTAGGCTGGATGATCTTGCCCTCGGCGTTGACATAGGAATCTACCTCCTCCTGGCTCTGGAAGATGCCCAGGGTCTTGTAGAGGTACCACATGCCCAGCGGCTGTCCCACCTCTGAAATGGAGGTTGAGGTATAGGAAACCGTGCTGTCGTAACCGAGCTTCAGGATCTTGTTCTTCAAGGTGGATACGTTACCGTTGATGGAATAGCTGAAATCACCTACATGGTCGTTCCAGCCGAGTTCCACTTCTATACCGGTGTTCTGGAGGGATCCTGCATTGACGGTAGGCGCGCCGCCTTCGTTACCGGTGGTCCAGAGGATAGGAGCGGCAAGCAGAAGGTCCGTACTCTTTGAGAGGAACCATTCGGCGGAAGCCGTGAACCTGCGGTCGAGTGCAGTCAGGTCGACACCGACGTTTGCGGTCGTCTTCTTCTCCCAGACCAGGTCGTTGTTGGTCAGGTTGGAGAGTGTGATACCCACTGCCTTGTCGTCACCTTCCATGATCGCGCGAGGAGCGGTGTTCAAGGTCGAAACATAGTCCCATGCTCCGATATTAGAGTTACCGAGGGTACCGTAGTTGGCCCTGAGCTTGAGGTCGTCGATCCATGGTACGTTGAAGAACGGTTCCTTGCTGATACGCCATCCGATGGAAGCCGATGCGAAGTTGGCCCAGCGATTGCCGGCAGGGAGACGGGAAGTACCGTCCCGGCGGGCTGTCAGCTGGAGCAGGTAGCGGTCGGCGAATGAATAGTTCAGACGTCCGAAGTAAGAGATGAGGGCATATTCGATATAGCTTCCGGTCGCCGTCTGGGTGCCGGTAGCTGAACTGATCGAAGTGATGTAGCGGTCACCGATAGTGAGAGGATTCAGCTTGCTTTCACCGCGGTACTCCTCGTGGAAGGTATCGTATGAGAAACCGGCAACTGCATTGATCACGTTCTCTCCGACCGTATAATCGAAATTATAGGTATTCTCGATGAGGAGCTTGTCGTGCTTTGCCGTCGAATAGCCGATGGATGCGGCATCGTCTCCCTGGCCCATCGTCCAGTTACCCTTCTTGCGGAGCGAAGAAGTCTCTCCGAAGTAGTTCTTGTAGGATACGTTCAGCTTGGTGGAGAAGATGTCCTTGTAAAGGTGCAGCAAGCCATATACATCCCCGTAGAGATACTGCTGGCCGTTCTCCGCATGATAGAGTTCCTCGTATCCGACAGGGTTGAGGGCATAGGTGTTTGCCCTGTCCGGGTCACCGTAGCCATAGCCGCCCGGATGGCTCTCGTCATATACCGGAATGGTAGGAGGCATGGCGATGAAGTTGGACCAGATCCAACCGGTGGCGGTGTTCAGCTTCTGCGTGTTGGACTTCGTGAAGAAGAAGTTCTCTCCGAATTCGAAGATACCCTTCCTTCCGGAAGTGTTGATACGGAAGCCCGTCTGCTCATATCCGGTATATCTCAACGCACCTGCATCCCTCTTGTGATTGGCGGAGACATAGTAGCGGATATCGTTGTTGCCGCCGGAAAGGGCGACGTTGTAGTTCTGGAGCAGTCCGGTACGGAGCATTTCGCTCTGCCAGTCCGTATCGCCGTCGAAGTGGTTCTGGGTCTTTGTGACTCCGGCCACACCCTGGAGCATTGCCTCCTCGTATGCACGGTCATCATAGAGCTTGTAGGTCTCGGCGTCCATGAGGTCATAGCGAGGCAGCCAGTAAAGCTGGGCTGAAGCATCGCCCGTAACCTTGAGCGGACCGGCCTTACCCTTCTTGGTGGTAATGATCACGACACCGCTCGCTGCCCTGGAACCGTAGATTGCGGCCGAGGATGCGTCCTTCAGCACCTGGATGGACTCGATATCATCCACGTTCAGTCCGAGCTCGCTTCCGCCGTAGGAACCGTCCACTATGAACAGAGGAGAGTTGCCGGTGAAGGAACCGATACCACGGATCTGGATAGCCGATCCGGAACCAGGCTGACCGCTGCTGGTGATCTTGACACCGGAGGTCATACCCTGCATGGATTCGACTACGTTGCCGGTCTTGCGGTTTACCAGGTCTTGTTCACGGACGGTCGAGATGGATCCCAGGACGTCCTTTTTCTTTACTGTACCGTAACCGATCACCACCGATTCCTGCAGGATGTCGGTAGCGAGGGTAAGGCTTCCCGGAACCTGGCCGGCAGGGAAGGTCTGGGTCTGGAAACCGACGAAGCTGAACTCCAGCTCAGCCCCTGCCGGAACAGACAGCGAATACTGGCCGGACATGTCCGTCATGACACCCGTCACAGCCTTTCCGCCTTCCTTTACGACTACGGAAACACCAGGGAGTGGTTCCCCGTTTTCATCCGTGACAGTACCCCTCACTACATTCTGTGCGAATGCAAAGGAGCCTGTCCACAGAAGTGCAGCCAAAATGGGAACCAATCGGTTTCTTCCCATTCTGGCGATCTGTTTTTTGAGATCGAATGATTTCATATCATTTGGTTTTTAGAGAGATAATTGGTCATATCTTTGTCGAAAATTAAGAAAAACCCCGAGATTAAACGTTTTGTCCACACCTGTTTTTTATATAAAGAATACGTGATTTTGCACAACTATTGCGCAAAATCAGGCATTGGCGACGGAGTTCCCTGGGATTATGGACGGAAGCAGGCGGATCTGTGAACTGGCCGACACCGTCCCGTTGTGGTCAAGATGTTCGAGCAGTATCTTAACGGCCAGCTTCGCCATGTTCTCCACCGGCTGGCCGACACGGGTTATGGAAGGAGTCAGGTAATCCATGTAAAGGTTGTCGTCGAAGGATATCAGGGATATGTCTTCCGGGACTGAAAGATCTGACTCCCGGATGGCTTTCAGCGTCCCCAGCATGATGTTGTTGCTGAGTGCGAATATGGCTGTCGGAGGCTCCTTCCCGAACAGTAGCAGCTTGGCGGAAAGGTAACCGTTCTGGACCGAGAACTCGTCCCCCGCAAGCCGGGCATATTCGGTAAGGCCCTCCTCTCCCATGGCCTTCATGAAGCCTCTTACACGCTCCCTGTTGGGCATCGAATCCAACGCTCCCTGGATGCATGCTATACTCCGGTGGCCGGCCCCGATGAGCAGGCGCGTGGCATCGTATCCGCCCTTGAAGTTATTGGTAGTCACATAGGAAAGGCTCGATTCTTCATAGAACCTGTCCACCAGCACCAGCGGAACTTCCTTGCCGATCATCTCCAGGACCGAGGGATCCTGACCGCACGGAACCGCGATCATTCCCTCTACGCGGCGCAGCAGCAAGGCACGTGCGCTCCTGTCCAGCCTTGCAGCATCTTCCATGGTATCCACCAGGATCGCCGTATATCCCGACTTGTACAGTTCCGATACGATATGGCTCGCCATGTCTGCGAAATATGGGTTCGCAATCGAAGGCAGCAGCAGTCCGATCATCCTGGAACGTTTGCTTTGGAGGCTCTGCACGGTGAAGGAAGGGATATATCCCGTCCGGGTAACTTCCGCCATCACCGCCTCCGCCATCTTCCGGCTTATCCGATACTTTTCGAAATTCCCGTTTATCACTCGGGAAACGGTGGTGACCGAGCAGCCGCAGTTCTTGGCTATTGTATTCAGTGTAATCTTTTTCATGGGAACAAATATAGTATAATTTTGCACAACCTTTGCGCAAAACAATGGATTATGTTGATGCTGTCGAATAATAATCGTAAATTAGCAATCAGTATGGACAGAAGATTGTTTTTGAAAGAAGGAGCGGCCGGGGTCATCGCCCTCAGCCTCGCTTCAGGCAAGGTATTCACGGCATGCAGTCCCTCAGGGAACTCTGCAGAGCTTCCTGCCGTTCATCCGGCGGGAAGCTATGACGTAGTGGTTTGCGGCGGAGGTCCCGCCGGATTCATCGCTGCGATTGCGGCAGCCCGGGGAGGGGCCAGGACTGCATTGGTGGAACGCTACGGTTTCCTGGGCGGAATGGCAACGATGGGATACGTAGCACCTATCAGCGAGTTCGGATTTGCAGGGGAACGGGTGATAGGCGGTATCCCTTGGGAGTTCATAGGACGTCTGGAAGAACTTGGAGGTGCATTCGTGGAATGGCCTAAGGGCAACGTAGATTTCGACATAGAGCTTTACAAGTTGTGCGCACAGCGGATGGTGATGGAAGCCGGAGTGGACCTGTTCATGCATTCATCCCTGATCGGTTGCGAGCTGGAAGGAAACAAGTTGGTCAACGTATTCATCGAGAACAAGAACGGTCTCGAGTCTCTCGCGGCCAAACGCTTCATCGACGCCACCGGCGATGCTGACCTCTGCCATCTTGCAGGGGTGCCTATGCAGCCGGTCGAGGACGGCGGAGTCCAGCCCTCTTCCTTCTGCTTCGTTCTTTCAGGGGTCGATACCGACAGCGAAATGATGCAGCAGTACATGCACCACAGTGGGAAGCACGGCGCCAGCGAGTGCAAGCCAATCCGCGAGAAACTCCTGAAACTCAAGGATGAAGGAACCCCGCTGCCGGATTTCGGCGGGCCTTGGTTCAACGATGTGATGCACAGGGGCAGTGTGGCTGTGAATATCACACGCGCCGCGGCGGATTCCACAGACAACCGGGATTTCACCGCGGCAGAATGCCGGCTCCGCGAGGATATATTCACTTTCACGGACGCTTTGCGGAAGATCGCTCCGGAATTCAAGGATTGCTACGTGGCCTCCACCGCCCCGCAGGCCGGCATCCGCGAGAGCAGGCGTATCCTCGGCGTCCATACCGTGACGGCGGAGGAATATGTATCCGGATTCAAATATCCCGACAGCATCTCCAGGGGTGCCCATCCTATCGACGTGCATGCAGCAAGGGGCTCCGGACAGGAGGTCATAAGGCTGGAACAGGCAGCATACGTCCCCTATAGGGCATTGATAACCAAAGACTTCCCTAACCTGCTTGTCGCCGGACGCTGCATATCAGCGGACCGTAAGGCCCTGGCCTCGCTGCGTGTCCAGGCCAGTTGCATGGGGCTCGGCCAGGCCGCCGGAACCGCCGCCGCCCAGAGCATCGCGGAAGGCAAATCCGTGCAAGATACTGATACTTCCGTCCTGGTTTCCAAGCTCCGAGAAATGGGCGCGGTGATATAAATCCTTCGAAGGATTTATAAAAAAATATTATCTTTGGATAATATAATTACTGATAACCAATTCACTTCTGGCCGCTGACCAATGGATAGAAGGCATTTTTTGAAGGACGTTTCGGTAGCTGCCGCTGCAGTCGCCGTGACCCCTGCAGCGTTGTCCTGTTCCGGAAAGAACGGAACCGCCCCTTGCAAGATCGTAGCATCACAGGAAACGAAAGTACTCATCATTGGAGGCGGTCCTGCCGGTGTATGCGCCGCCATCGCCTCTGCCCGTCTCGGCATCCCTACCTTGATCGTTGAAGAAGGCGGCTGCCTGGGTGGAATGGCAACGAGAGGCCTTGTAAGCCCGTTCATGACTTGCTTCGACGCTACCGGCGAGATCCAGTGCATCCGGGGACTGTTCGGGGAAATTGTGGACAGGCTCGTGGAGCTTGGCGGAGCGATCCATCCGCGGGACGTGCGCCATACTTCCCCGTTCTCCGCCTGGATCACGGCCGGACATGACCATGTCACGCCGTTCGATGCCGAAATCCTCAAATATGTCCTAGACAAGATGTGCGCTGAAGCCGGCGTGAAGGTCCTGCTGCATTCGAGTTTCGTCAGCCCCATCATGAAAGGTGACAAGGTCGCCGGAGCGGTGGTCCTGACCAAGAAGGGATTGTGGGAAATCAAGGCGGACCAGGTCATAGACTGCACAGGCGACGGAGCGGTCGCAGCGGGTGCCGGAGTTCCGTCAGAGTTCGGCAACCAGGAACTCGGCAAAGTCCAGCCCGCGACGTTGTTCTTCAGGATCAACAGCGTTGATTCGAAGAAGCTCGAGGCCGATGTCATGGCCCATATCCACGAATTCAGGAAAGTCGACGGGGTCAGTTACCGAGCTCTCCACTGGCACGTACTCAAGGCCGAAGAGAACGGAGAGTGGGACATCGCCCGTAAATCAGTCAACATCTACCGGGCAGTGCGCGAGGACGAATGGGCTGTCAACTGCACCAGGATCCCTAACGTCGATGCAACCGATTCCGAGAGTCTGTCCGCCGGCGAGGCGGAGGGACGCCGCCAGGTCATGGAGATGATGCACTTCTTCCGGAAATATGTCCCTGGATGCGAGAATGCGGCTCTTATGTGCTCGGCTTCGACCCTTGGCATCCGGGAGTCCCGCCATATCAAGGGAGGATATCTCCTGACGGCAGACGACCTCCTGTCCTGCCGGGTACCGGAGGACAGCATCCTCCTTGCTTCGAACTCAGTAGATGTCCATGGCCGCAACGGAGCCATGGGAACCGAATACAAGACTATCAGCGGTGGCCGCTGGTATGGAGTCCCATACCGGAGCCTCCTACCAGAAGGCGCTGACAACCTGCTGATTGCAGGACGCTGCCTGTCCGCTTCCTCGGATGCTGCCGGCGCTGTACGGGTGATTCCTCCATGCATGGCCATGGGTGAGGCTGCGGGTACCGCAGCAGCTCTGTCCGCAAAGGCGGGCACGACCCCGAAGAGGCTCGACACCGGAGACCTTCTCGCCGCATTGAAAAACCAAAACGTATTCCTGGGATGAAAAGAGCCTGGATCATAGCTGGCTTGCTCTCCGTTCTCATGCCTCTCGGAGCCGCCGGGCAGGAGTTGCCGCCATTTGAAGAACCGGAGGTCTCCATATTCTTGGAAAAACATGGCCGTGGCCGCGCCCAGCAGGGAATGGCTCTCTGGGGCAGGTATCTTTTTTCCTGTGAGGACGGAGGCCATGTGAATATCTATGACTTCAAGAAAGCTGATCCGGAACCGATCGGAGGTTTCGAGCTGGCTTCCTCCGCGAAGGACAACCATGCCAACAACGCCGAATTCGGCGTGGAAAAGAAGAAAGGTGCTTCATTCCCTCTGCTGTATATTTCCATCGGAAAGGTCGGATGCGAGCTGGAGTGGACATGCTTTGTCGAAAGCGTGACCAGGAAGGGGGACGAATGGCATAGCGAACTTGCCCAGAC
>ONPI01000184.1 GCA_900319685.1 uncultured Bacteroidales bacterium | reverse complement strand
GGGCGGCCTTGAAATACAAATCATCCGTGAAGAGTGTGTCGAACTGTATGCCCAGCATCCTGCCCTTGGCAAGCAAGGCCCCGTGACGCTTGACCGTAGTGAAGAAATACTTAGGAGCGGGGATATTCGAAAAGACCACGGCTTCGCCGAACATCGCACCGCCCTTGGTCCCTCCTATGTAGAACACATCGCAGTGGTCCGCAAGGAATGGAAGGCTGACATCGCATTTTTCCGACATTAAGCCGTAGCCGAGACGCGCCCCGTCCACAAATAGAAGCAATCCGTGTTTCTTGCAAACCTCGTAGATGGCGGAAAGCTCTTCGGCAGAATATATATCACCGAGTTCCGAAGGAAAAGACATGTACACAAGCCGGGGCTGCACCATATGCGGATATGTCTCGTCGCCGTGGAAGGCTTCCATATATCCGTCGATGCCGGCCGCAGTAACCTTACTCCCCTCCCCAGGAACGACCAGGACCTTGTGCCCGGAAGCTTCGACAGCACCTGATTCGTGAACATTGATATGTCCTGTCTCGGCAGTAAGGACTCCTTCGCAACCGATAAGGAGCGAATCTATTACCGTGGCATTCGTCTGGGTGCCTCCGAGAAGGAAGAATACTTCAGCTGCAGGCTTGCCGCAAGCGAGCCTGATCTTCTCCCTCGCACTCTCGCAATATGGATCGAAGCCATATCCCGTAGACTTTTCCGGATTGGTCTGTGTCAGGCGCTGCAGGATCTCCGGCAGCATCCCATTATTGTAGTCGCTTTCAAATGATGTCATTTCGTGTTTGTAAGAGATGATTCGAAAACAAAGTTAATAATCGTGATTTGCATTTCCTATTGAAAATGTGTAACTTTCGATGAATATACATAAAAATAACCCTATTATGAAACGCCTCTTCCCCATCCTGCTTTGTGGACTGGCATCCCTGCTCTTCGGATGCAACACCACTCCGGACCCGGTACTGACCGTCACTCCAGAGAACCTCGCATTCTCCGCCGAAGGAGGGGCCCAGACCGTCCAGGTCAAGGGAGAAGGTGACGCTACGGTGACTGTCACAGCAACGGCCACAAGTTCCACCAATCCTGTCTCAGGAACCGTAGTCTTCAGGAGTGAAGGATTATCCGCAACCGTGTCCGTCACCCAGGACGAACGCAAGGTCATCCAGGTCGGGGACGTGATGGTCATTCCTGCAGAAGGGGGAACATTCGCCGTTGATATACAGTACAATACCGAATATACAGTAGAGGTAGAGGCTTCCGCCAAGTCCTGGATATCTTTCCAGGGCACCAGGGCGCTCCAGAGCGGCAAACTCGAGTTCCAGTTCGCAGAGAACCAGAACACCGATCCGCGCCAGGGCAAGGTGACCGTCAAGGACAATTCCGGCAAGGCTGCTCCTGTAACACTGAACTTCGTACAGGAAGAAAAGAAGGTCATTACAGTTGGGGATGTGATGACTATTCCTGCCGCAATACTGATTTCGATGTCGTCGTGGAGTCCGGGGCACAGTCCTGGATTACCTTCGTGGCCACACGTGCCCTGCAGAGCGGCAAGCTGGAATTCCGGTTTGCCGAGAACCAGAGCACCGATCCGCGTCAGGGCAAGGTGACCGTAAAGGACAAGTCAGGTAAGGTGTCCGACATCACCCTGACCTTCGTCCAAGCAGAAAAGAAAGTCATCGCAGTAGGTGATGCTATGGAGATCCCGGCGGAGGGAGGAACCTTCTCCGTGGATGTCCAGTACAACACGGACGTGGTTGTCGAAGTGCACTTACCAGTGGCAAGCTCGAGTTCAGTTTCGATGCGAATCCGAATCCGGACGCCAGGACCGGCAAGGTCACGGTCAAGGACAAGAACGGAAAGGTCGCACCGATCACGCTGACCTTCGTCCAGGCAGAGAAGAAGGTCATAACCGTCGGGGACGTGATGGAGATCCCGGCGGAAGGAGGAACCTTCTCTGTAGATGTCCAGTACAACACCGACGTGGTTGTCGAGGTCGAGTCAGTAGCTCAGTCTTGGATCCACTTCGTGGCCGTCAGGGCGCTAACCAGTGGCAAGCTCGAGTTCAGTTTCGATGCGAATCCGAATCCGGACGCCAGGACCGGCAAGGTCACAGTCAAGGACAAGAACGGCAAGGTCAGCCCGATCACGCTTACTTTCGTCCAGAAGAAGGTCATCAACATAGGTGAAGCGACTGAGATCCCTGAGGAGGGCGGCCTCTTTGAGGTCGACATACAATACAACACCGACTTCGAAGTCAAGGTCTCAGCGGATGCCGAGGACTGGGTCACCTTCGTGGCCACCAGGTCTCTCACCAACGGGAAACTTCAGTTCCAGATAGCTCCGAACGACTTCAACGATATACGTACAGGAGTTGTAACCATAAAGGACAAGAACGAAATGCTGGAGCCTATCACATTCTCCTTCCGTCAGTTGTCGAAAGTCAGGCGGGTATTGATCGAATTCTTCAACGCGATGGACGGACCGAATTGGACCAAAAAGGCAGGTTGGGGAACGGATGCCCCATTATATCAATGGGACGGTGTCATATTTAATTATGGAGCCAAAACAATGCACCTGCAATTCATTGATTTCGGTTTGAAGGGAGAATTACCGGAATGCATAGGAGAATTGACATACCTGACTGATCTAACTTTCAATCATGAACCGGGTTTGACTGGGACTCTCCCGAATTCCTTTGCCAATCTTGTCAATCTAGAGGGCATAACCCTATACGATACATCCCTGTCCAGCCTCCCGGATGTGTTCGGCAGAATGAAGAATCTGTCGTACGTCTTTATATTCTACAATACTAAGTTGGCCGGTCCTCTGCCAGAAAGTCTGGGCAAGTCGGACAAAATACAGAGCTTTACCATTTCAAACAATCAGTTTGAGGGTCCCATTCCTGCATCCTGGGCAAGACTGGCTGATTTGCAAGGATTTTCTCTTGAGAGGAACCATCTTTCAGGGAAGATCCCGGACACTTTCCTGAATGTCAGCGGAGAAAAACTTGCTCACCGCCTGGAACAAGTCCTCCAGCAGAGTGACGGCTATAGCTTCGATATCACCGATCTGGATATGCCGGGATACTGGCCGCTGGGGACGATTACAAGCATAGATGGAAAGACATTCACCTTTGCTGATATCGTCAAGAAGAATAAATATACCGTCTACCTGTCCTGGGCCACTTGGTGTCCGTTCTCTTATACGTTGATGCCTGCATTGAAGGTCTACTACCAGAATCACAGAAAAGATGGGTTGGAGATAGTATCCACGATATGGCACCCGACTTATTTCAGTTCAGACGATCACGGGTTCAACGATGATGAACGGCAGTTCGAAGAACAGTACATCCATAAGAAAGGATACGATTCCTGGTATAACTTCTACTTCGGCCCGTATTATGGAAATACACGCATCAATAATAAGACTCCTGTAGCTGAAGTCTATGACAATAACGGTTATGTCCTGTTCAGCACCCAGTACTACATCCTGGATCCTGTCCGGAAAAGATACGGACAGGAGGGTGACTTGTATGCCTCGACTGATCTGATACCATTCCTCGAGACCCTCCTGGGACCAGCTGAAACCCCTGATACATATGTATCTACCGATTACTCCAGGGACGGTGAGGTGGTGACTCTCCAGAAAGCGACTGTCGGCAATGGCATCAACATCGTATTCCTGGGCGATGCTTATACCGACAAGGATATGGCTCCTGGCGGCCTCTACGAGACCGTGATGCGTCAGGCTATGGAAGAATTCTTCGCCATCGAGCCTTACAAGACATTCCGCAACCGTTTCAACGTATATGCGGTAAAGGTAGTTTCTATGAACGGAAGGGTCGGTGTAGGAAACAGCACCGCCCTCGGTTCTGTTTTCGGCGGAGGAACTGATGTCAACGGCAATCAGCAAAATTGCCTCGAATATGCTCAGAAGGTGCCTGGGATCACAGATAATCACAACCTGTTGATCTCTGTTCTTGTCAATACCACTCGTCAAGTCGGCACCACATATATATATGATTCGATGATGTCCGGAATCGCTTTCACTGCCAGCATCGGCAATGACCCTGAGTTGTTCGGATCGACGCTGAGACACGAGTCCGGCGGCCACGGATTCGCATTCCTTGCAGATGAGTATTCCGAGAATAATTCCACGCCTCCTCAGAGTCATATCGATGAGTACACATCAAAATATGAACAGTATGGCTGGTTCGCAAACGTGGACTTCACAAACGATCCGACGAAAATCCACTGGAGCGCCTTCCTCTCCGACGACCGCTACAAGAACGAGGTCGGAATATTCGAAGGCGCAGCCCTGTACAACCATGGAGCATACAGGCCATCTGAGAACAGTATGATGAAAGACAATGCGGAGTACTTCAATGCTCCTTCACGCTGGGCTATCTACAAGAGGATAATGCAGTTGAGTGGAGAATCCTACAGCTTCCAGACGTTCCTGGAATATGACGCCGTCAACCGAGGCAAAGCCTCGCAGGCTGCCGCAAGACCGCCTCTCAAGGCAGCGGCAAACGGCAGGAAGATCCAGCATTCCGCTCCTCCTGTGATCGTGCACAGATAGTAAACCATATTAATACGTCAACGAATAAACAACCATAATTATGAAACGCCTCTTCCCCATTCTGCTTTGTGGACTGGCATCCTTGCTCTTCGGATGCAACACCACTCCGGATCCGGTCCTGACCGTCACCCCGGAGAACCTCGCATTCTCCGCCGAAGGAGGTGCGCAGACTGTCCAGGTCAAGGCCAACAACCCTTGGACCGCCTCGGCCAGCGGCTCGGGAATATCTGTCAACCCGTCCTCGGGAGAAGGTGACGCTACGGTGACTGTCACAGCAACGGCCACAAGTTCCACCAATCCTGTCTCAGGAACCGTAGTCTTCAGGAGTGAAGGA
>ONPI01000179.1 GCA_900319685.1 uncultured Bacteroidales bacterium | reverse complement strand
TTCCAGCAGCAGGAGCTTTTTGTGTGGCTTCGGGCGCATGACATTCAGCCGATCGGCTATATGCCGCTCGGATCTCCCCAGAGGCCGGAGCGGGATATGTTTTCCACGGATATTGCGGACATGAAGGCGCTGGGGTACCGCAGCCTGGTCCATGAGTTTTACCGCTACAAGGATAAATGAACTTGACGATATGGCAAAAGAAAACGTATATCTGGCATCGAAGCCGCGCTACGAGATCCTGGACGGACTCCGCGGGGTAGCCGCCCTCATGGTCGTGCTGTTCCATATATTCGAGACTTACAGCAAGGGGCCTGCTTTCCAGATCGTCAACCACGGTTATCTGGCAGTCGATTTCTTCTTCGTCCTGAGCGGCTTCGTAATCGGATATGCCTACGATGACCGCTGGGACAAGATGACTGTCGGGGGCTTCTTCAAAAGACGTCTGACAAGGCTCCACCCCATGGTCATCATGGGCACCCTCATAGGAGCGGCGCTTTTCTTCTTCTCCGGTACGGCTTTTCCACAGACACTCAAGGTCGAAGGGTGGAAGTACGCACTCTGCATCATCATGGGCCTGCTGATGATTCCTTGCGGCAACGGACTGGACATACGAGGATGGGGTGAGATGAATTCCCTGAACGGCCCGACCTGGACGCTCACGTTCGAATATATCGGGAATATCCTGTACGCATTCGTACTGCGCCATCTTCCGAAGGCTGCCCTGGCCGCAGTGTGCGTCGCATGCGCTTTCTTCACCCTGGATCTTACATTGGGTTGGAATGCCTTCGGATTGTTTGAACAACCCCACTACAACGTGATCGGAGGTTGGTCCCTGACTCCGGACCAATTGTACATCGGATTCAGCCGACTGCTCTATCCTTTCCTCTGCGGCTTGCTGATCTCCCGCATCCTGCCTTCGCATCGCAGCGAGAGCAATCCGAGCGGATCGCCTATCCACCTGAGAGGAGGCTTCTGGTGGTGCTCACTGGCAATAGTCGTACTGTTATCCTTCCCATGCATAGGTGGAAAGCAGGGTGTCCCGGACGGCCTGTTCCAGGCAGTCAGCATCCTGATTCTGTTCCCTCTGATAGTCCTTGCCGGTGCAGGCTCCAAGACCACCGACGCCAGGAGCACGGCCGTGTGCAAATGGCTGGGTGACATTTCCTACCCTATCTATATCACACATTACCCGCTGATGTACATGCAGATGAACTGGGTTGCGGAGAATACAAGCGCACCGCTGTGGCAGCACATCGTGGTGGGTATTGGAATATTCTTCCTCTCGATCGTCCTCGCCTGGGGCCTGCTGAAGATCTATGACGAGCCTGTTCGCGAGTGGCTCAAGGAGCATTGGCTGAAGCGCAGCGTAAAGCCTCTAAAGGCGGAATAAATAACGCGGAACCTTCTCCCTGTACACCCGATATTCCTCGCCGAAATCGGCCTCCAGACGCTTTTCTTCAGAGCGGACCTGGAGGGTGAGAAGTACAACTATGAAAGCGAACACGACGAGTGGCCAGCACTTCAGCAGCCAGATGATTACGCCAATGTAGTAGATGTACACTCCCAGGAGCATGGGATTGCGGCTGAACCTGTACGGTCCGTCCGTCATTAAATGCTTGGTGCGGGGTGCAAGCTCATGGTTGTAGGCATCGAATGGATTCCCCTCGCCTACTTTCTTCATATAAACGATCGACCAGATGCTCAGAGTCAGGCCCAAGAACATCAGCACGATGGAAATGATCGCCAACGGCAGCGGCGGAACCCAGGTCAGATCCCTGCCGGAGACCCACCACATCAACGCCGGGATACCTGCCACGAAGACCAGGAATCCAAGGATATATCCGAAAGCATTCCTCATGGTTCAAATTGATTATTTGCGTACACAAAAATAGGAATAAAAGGGGGAAATTGGTATCTTTGCGGTAGTAATGAGTCAGTGTATACCTTGTTTATCTGTCTGAAATGAAGCGAACCATCATAGCATTCATTCCTCTTGTCGTTCTCATCGCCCTGCTGGCCCTGGATATTTCCATATTCGGGTCGGATTCCATCCTCGGTGCATCCCAGGTCGCCCTCCTGGTGGCTGCAGGAGTATGTGTGGCGCTGTCGATGTGCCTGTACAAGACCCCGTGGAAGGAGTTCGAGAAGGCGATCGCCGGAAATGTCGGCGATGTTGCTTCGGCAATTCTGATCCTTTTCCTCATCGGTGCGATTTCCGGAACATGGATGATGAGCGGAGTCGTTCCGGCCTTCATATATTACGGCATCAAGATCATCAGTCCGAAGGTGTTCCTGCTGACGGCTTGCATCCTCTGCGCCGTGGTATCCGTAATGACAGGATCATCCTGGACGACCATCGCCACAGTGGGTGTAGCACTCCTGGGAATAGGACGGGCCGAAGGATTCTCCGACGCGATGACCGCAGGAGCCATCATATCCGGAGCCTATTTCGGAGACAAGATATCCCCTCTTTCCGACACCACGGTACTGGCATCATCCCTTAACAAGGTGGGATTGTTCGAGCATATCCGCTACATGTACATCACCACCGTTCCTTCTTTCACCATCACGCTGATAGTCTTCGCCATACTCGGATTCACGCATGGCGGAGTGCCTGAAGGAGAGATGGGAGTATATTCCACCACCCTGGCAAGTACATTCCACATAACGCCATGGGTGATGATCGTTCCTGCCATCACCGCCATCCTCATAATGAAGCGGCTCCCGGCCATCATCGTGCTGGCACTCTCGTCACTCGCCGCCGCTGTGGCGGCAGTCTTCCTCCAGCCGGAAATCGTCTATGGGATAGGATCCGGGGTCACTGCCGGTTCTGCCGCCAAGGTCCATTTC
>ONPI01000176.1 GCA_900319685.1 uncultured Bacteroidales bacterium | reverse complement strand
CCATCTTATATTCCCATTTTAGTCTTGGACTCAGTCTCTTCGCTCTTGTACTGCCCGAGGCGGCGCATAGCCTCGTCGAAATCCACGTCGTAGCCGTTGAACTCAGGGCCGTCGACGCAGGCGAACTTGGTCTTCCCGGCCACGGTCACGCGGCAGGCTCCGCACATTCCGGTTCCGTCGACCATCAGCATGTTGAGGCTGACGTCGATAGGGAGACCGAGCTTCTTGCAGGTCAGGGTAGCGAATTTCATCATGATCATAGGACCGATGGCTACTGCGTGGGTGTACGTCTTGCCGTCGGATACGAGCTTCTCAAGGCAAGCGGTTCCAACACCGTGGAATCCGGCGCTGCCGTCATCGGTGCAAAGGTAGAGATTGTCACAGGCAGAGGCTATCTCGTCGGTATAGATGAATAGATCCTTGTTGCGGGCGCCGATGATCACATCGACAGCGACTCCTCTGTCGTGGAGCCATTTTGCCTGAGGATAGACCGGCGCGGTGCCGACTCCTCCGGCGATGAATATGTATCTGCGGGACTTGAGTTCCTCTTCGCTCTCGTGGACGAAGGCCGACGGGTTACCGAGCGGGCCGACGACATCGTTGAAAAACTCACCTTCTTCCTTGGCGATGATCGCTGCGGAGGATGCTCCGATGAGCTGGGTGACGATGGTCACAGTGCCGGCCTCGCGGTCATAGTCGCTGATGGTCAAGGGAATCCTTTCTCCCTTTTCGTCTGAACGTACGATGAGGAACTGTCCCGGCTTTGCAGCCTTGGCAATCCTCGGTGCTTCGACCACCATCTTGCAGATGTTCGGCCTAAGCATTTCTCTTGTAATGATCTTGAACATGTGGTTAGTAGATAACACTTATAAAATATTCAACAAAAGTAATAATTAGTTCCGGATTTCCATCGAGGTTGAGTATATTTGTTAAGCCGACGGAGGCGGATTTGGTTCCTTAACATTATTGTTATAACATTAAACAAGATTGTTTTATTGATTGAATATGAAAGCTTTTATTAGGTTATTTACTGGTTTATCCATTGCTTTGCTGGCAGTTTCCTGCGGCACTGCATCCAAGTCGGGAAAGGCTTCCGAGGGCACTCCGATGCGCCTTCTTTACTGGAATATCCAGAACGGAATGTGGTCCGGCCAGCAGGACGGACACGCCAGGTTCGTGGAATGGATCAAGGAGCAGGATCCGGATGTCTGCGTGTGGTGCGAGGGCCAGGCCAACTACGTCACGAATTCCGTCGAGAACCTGCCGGACGATCCGGACAAGTACCTTTACGGGTTCTGGAAGGAGATGAGCCGGAGATATGGTCACAAGTACGTAGCTTTCAGCGGGAGGCGCGACCGGTTCGCCCAGGTCGTGACTTCGAAGTATCCGATCGCGACCGTTTCCCGGTTGGTGGGAGAGGAACCGGACAGCGTGGTCACTCACGGAAGCGGCTGGTTCACCATCGAGCGTGGTGGCAAGACCATCAACATCGTCACCCTGCACACCTGGCCTCAGAGATGGGCTTTCCGCTGCCAGGACAAGGAGGCTAGCGGGGCTGTCCGGGAAGGGGACAGGTACCGCAGGATGGAGATCCAGTACATCTGCGAACACACCATAGGGACCGTGCCGGAGGCGAAGGACCAGTACTGGATGATGATGGGAGACTTCAATTCCCGCTCCAGGAGGGACAATTTCTTCTACAAGTATCCTGATGACGACACCCGCTTCCTGGTTCAGGATTATATTCATGGCTACACGCCGTACATAGACGTGCTTGGAACGCTTTATCCGGGAGAGTTCATCACCACCACCGGAGGCGAGTCCAGGATCGATTTCATCTACTGCACGAAGCCTCTTTTCGACTCTGTCGTGGAAGCCAGGGTGGTTTCGGATTCATATACGACTCCGGTGAGGGATCCGCAGAACCTGTCCAATTTCTGGCATCCGTCCGACCACAGACCGTTCATCGTGGACTTCGATATACGTTAGCAGCATCAATGACCGATTCATGGAAATAGAACCAATCGCGTATTTCAGGTCCCCGTTCCCCGAAAAGTTCGGGATACCGAGGCAGGCCGGCCTGTCTCCTTCGGTGCGGGGACAGATAGTCTTTGAACCAGGATTCCGCAATGCTGACGCTGTCAGGGGACTGGAGGGCTTCGATTACATCTGGCTGATATGGGGTTTTTCTGCCAACTCGGCCGCAGCCCCTGCCGGCAAGACAAGCTTCCAGCCGACGGTCCGGCCTCCAAGGCTGGGAGGCAACGAAAGGGTCGGAGTGTTCGCAAGCCGGTCCCCTTTCAGACCGAATTCCCTGGGCCTGTCGGCCGTGAAACTGGAATCCATTGGAGACGGCCCTGTGATAAACGTGCAGGGAGCCGACCTTATGGACGGCACTCCTATCTACGACATCAAGCCCTACGTGGCTTATGCCGATTCCCATCCCGACGCCCGCTCGGGTTTCGTTGACGAGCGAGTATGGGAGCCTCTGGAGGTGTCTTTCCCCGACTGTTCCGTCCCCGATGGATTGGACCTGGATGCCCTGCGCGAGGTGCTTTCACAGGACCCGCGCCCGCGTTATCATTCAGACTCACAGAAGGTTTACGGAATGTCCTTCAATGGCTGTGAGGTCCGTTTCAGAGTGGAAGAAGGGATTGTGCAAGTCGTTTCAATCGAAAGTATTCATTAGAAAATAGTAACGATTTTTTCGTTAAAACGATTGAAATATTGAAAAATGTAACTATATTTATGGTCTGAAAAGTCTAAGGAAACGAATGGATACAAATTCTACTAACGCTGGAGCCCCTCAGAAGGGGAATATCCTGATCATCAACACAGGATCCACTACTACCAAGCTAGGCTATTTCTCGGATGGAGAAAGGGTCTTTGACACGAAACTC
>ONPI01000175.1 GCA_900319685.1 uncultured Bacteroidales bacterium | reverse complement strand
CGACATCGCCTACTTCGACGTGGCCTTCGCCAACGACAGCACCCACGACTTCCTCGTCCGCAATGCGGGTGGTATCCGGCAGACGACGTTCACCGACTCCGTGGCCCTGAACGCCAACCAGAAGTATATATATTATAAGGTACGCGCGATAGACTGGTCCACGAACGTGGGCGAGTGGAGCCCCTGGATCCAGGTGCTGCGCCCCCACGTCACGCCGCCCACGGAGCCCCATCTGGGCCGTTCTAATCAGGACGAGACGAACATACACATGGAGTGGATAGTCGGTAACGATGCCGACATGCAGGAGCACACCGTCAACTTGTATTCATTCAACGTCAACGAGGAACTCTCGGAGCCTGTATCGGTCAGGTTTACTCCATTGGCCCCTGCTATCATGACCGTCAAGGCCTCCATGGCAGAATCGTTCGGAGGAGTAAAGGTGCACATCGAGAACAACACTTCCAGGTCTGACCTTGCAATCTGCATCCTGAAGGACGACGATCTATCCGATTACGGCAAGAAGCTCAGCGAAATGAAATGGACGGAAGTTACGACGCTTTTCACCGCCAGCGAAGACATATTCCTCTCACGCCGTGGCCTGGAGCCTAAGGAGGCCATCTTCGGGCTCTACCTGCGTGACCACTGGGGCAATGTCTCCGATACACTGACATCCATCCTGACCCCTATCGTGGAGTCCAAGCTGGACACGGTCAAGGTGAACGGAAAGCTCCACTACGTGTTCAAGAATGCCAATCTTGGAGACGATAACTGCCAGAGTGCCAATGCTGGTAACTATCCTGTCGAGGCTCTCTGGGACGGTTCCGGCCTTAGCTCCATCCCTCACTTCTTCGTGAGCGAGGAAAGCGGCCCTAGTCCTACCTGGCTGACCATCGATCTGGGCAACAAGGCACGCCTCAGCCGCATCACCACCCTGCCGCGAATCGGTTATGTGATCTATGGAGGAGGAGCGGTCCGTGATTATGAGTTCTGGGGCAGCCTGGCTCCTACAGGGAAGGCTGTTGCACCAACGGACGACAATCCTTACGGCTTTGATGACAGTTGGTTCTGCCTCGGCAAGTTCACTCAGGCAAAGCCTTCGGGTTATCTGTCCAATGGCCTGCCTGGAGACATAACAGCCGAGGATAGCCAGACCTACAACGCAGGTAACGACTTCGAGCTGGACCCGGTCCAGTATCCACACTGCAACGACGAACTGCAATACCTCAGGGTTATATTCGTCAATACTTTCTCCACCTTTGAATATGGTCACAACACCAAGAACCGTCAGGTCCAGACCGGTGAAGTGACTCCGTTCGGACAACCTATAATCGATTGACCGTCATGAAAAAGGTATATTACATTCTAACGATCCTGGCCCTCGCCCTGGCCGCAGCTTCCTGTGCCAAGCAAGACACCGTGTACAAGGAATGGGTCAAGGAAGGCGGTTACATCTATCCTGCCAAACCGCTCAATGTCGAAGCTCAGCGGGGCTACAAGAGGATCGTGGTCCAGTGGACACTTCCGATGGATCCTTCCATCCGCACGGCAAAGCTTTTCTGGGACAGCTACACCTTCGAAAAGGAATTCAATTACGCCGACTATCCGGATGGAGTGGTCCAAGCTGTGATCGATGGCCTGGAAGACCGTTCCTATACTTTTGACATCGTGAATTTCGACGCTGAAGGCAACCGTTCCCTGGCTGCCGAGATCACAGCGTCGCCATTTGCGGAGAGCTGGCTGGTATCCCATGCCGAACGTTCCATGAAGTTCGCGGAAATGGAAGGGACAAGAGCAAGGATCCAGATGGGCAAGGCTACCGATGAGGTGGCAGTTACCAAGTTCCGCTATGTCAATACCTCCGGGCAGACCGTCGAAAGCAAGGCATACCTGACTTCCGACAAAGACGAGATCATCCTTCCTGACGCGAAGAAGTGGGAATATTTCGAATATCAGTCGGCATATTGTCCTGCCGGAGGAATCGACACGGTCTGGACATCCAACTGGATCAAGTCGCCAACACCTATCGCTTCCAATGTGGATGCTTCCACTGCGACAGTGACCGTGACATCAAACCAGATCAGGGATGAGTTCAAGCCTTCCCTTATCCTTGACGGTATCAAGGACGACGGCAACAGCCGCTGGTTCAGTTCCAATGCAGCGGCCTACCGTGGCAGGTTCCCGAAGATCCTGCTGATCGACACCAAGCTCTCGGGAAGCAGCGCACAGACATTCAACCATTTCGTCTTCTACCAGGACCCGGATCCTGACGGACAGACAAGACGTTACATCCGTTCGGTGAACATATATGTAAGCGATACGAAATTCAACGTGGACGATGCCAATGCATTGAGCAATTTCGGAGATCCTGTCATCTCGGTATCCCTGAACCAGAACGATCCTGTGCAGGAATTCGTCCCTGCCGATAAACCCACCGGCCGCTACGTGGCTATAGTCTTCCGCAACTCCTACAACAGCAGCGGATTCGTGGACCTCTGGGAATTCGAGGCCTTCGGTTTCGCGGCCAAACTCGCTGAACAATAATTTATCAACCACTAATACTAATGCTATTATGAAAAAACTCTTAGCTCTATTGGCGCTTGCAGCAATGGTTCTGCCTGCCTGCAGGAAGGAAAACAAACCTACGCCAAAAGAAGACGATGCGATGGAGGTCCTAACGACTTCCTACACCGTCCCCAGCACCGAGGGTACTCTCGAGATTCCCGTCTCGGCTAACGTCCCCCTCAGTGTTACCGTAGCTCAAGATGCCCAGGACTGGCTCTTCTACGTAGCCACCAAGGCAATGGTCGATTCCAGGCTGGTCATAGGCTTCAGGGCAAATCCCCTGGCCAAGGACCGTTCCGGAAAGCTGACCATCAAGGGTAACCAGCTCGCTACCGAGGTT
>ONPI01000174.1 GCA_900319685.1 uncultured Bacteroidales bacterium | reverse complement strand
TATTAAGAGAAACACTGTCGGTTCTTGACAAGCATAACTACTATTATGGGTTGCGTTTGAATATGGACCGGACCATTCGAGATATAAGCGGGATTCGATGGGATGACCCCAAACTATACTGGGATAGTCATGTTTTTCTGTCTCGTCAAGACCTCCGGGAAACCTTCCATTACCCGAGTGATGAAGAAACATATAGGATACATCAGCTTCCCAAAGACCTATCGCCTCTTTTTTCCCAATTTGATCGCATCTATTTCAAGGAAAGGTGCAACGAAGTATTACTGATTCCGTAGAGTTCTATTGCTTTCTGTGAGGTCGGCATGCCGACCCAATTGTTTTCCTTGGGGTTACAGCTACAGCATTATGAATATGCTCCTCGGAGCGGACAGGTACATCGGGTCATCCTCATCGGGCTCCCTGACCCGCACGGAGGGGAGCATGGTGTATGACCGCAACGGCAACATCACAGCCCTCAAGAGGTATGGCGACACGGGCCTCGACAATGACTTGTCGTTCACCCTCACGGGCAACAGGATGACCGGGATCTCCGATGCCGGCACGCCTAGCGGTTCGTTCACCTACGCCTATGACGCGATGGGCAACCAGACCTCCGACGGCCGGAAAGGTTTGCAAATCTCCTACAATAACCTTAACTTGCCGTGTGGAGTGACCGTTGCGGCAGGTGCCGTCGGAGGCACTTCAAGTTTATTGGGGCCTGACCGGGGAATGGAGATACCCGACTGGTCGGGTATGACGTGAGTGTAGGGCATGACAGGGATCCCCGGTCATGCCGGGGATGACGAAGGTCAATCCGGCAACGACGTGGGGCGGAGTGGTTTATTCCGCGTAGAAGAGGTTGCGTTTCGGGAGTTTGGCCGAGTAGCCGGCTCGGAGGTCTTCGAAGAGGGCGGTGGTGAATTTGGCGAGGGCAGGGCCTTTGTAGGTGCTGGTGTTGGTGATGAACACCCAGCATTCTCCGTCAGGGAAATACTTCACGAGGGCGCTGGTGCCGGCGAAGGTGCCGGTGCGGGTCCACTCTCCCGTAGGCTTGGTGTCGTTCCAGCCGAGGGAATATGTGTCCTCGTCGAAATATTCGGTCATCGCATCGACGCTTTCCTTGCTGATGATGTCCGGGACTTCAGGCTTTCCGTCGATTGAAGCCACCAGGAGGGCGATCTCAGGGGTCGATGCCACCCATGCTCCGGCACCCGAAAGACCGGCCACGTTGTTGCCGCCGTAGCATCTTGTGACCTTCCTGCCGCTGTTGTTGAACTCTTCGGCCGGCTGGTCGTCCTTCTGGCAGTAGTAGCGCACTTCCTCCGGATACTTGTCCTTGTAATAGTTGCCTCCGATCCTGAATCCATAGCATCCGGCTGGATGAAGGACATTCTTCTGGATGAACTCCTCGTAAGTCATCCCGCTTACCTTCTGGGCTCGAATTTCAAAGGCCTCTTGAGTTGGACCACCATCAGCTGTTCCTGCGTCGGGACCGTCTTCCAGTGGTTCTGCATCATTATCCATCTGGTGGAAAACATCGGATCGCCGCCCTTCTTGGAGAAGCCTGCCTTGTGGCGTAACAGGTCTTCCACGGTGATCTTATAGTAGAGCGGATCGGCGATTGCGGCATTATAGAGGGAATCGTCGAGGATGCCGTCCGGACCGAATACGGTGCTGCTCAGGGAGAGTTCGCCCCTTTCCTGCAGGACCATTATCCCGGCAGCAGTGACAAGCTTCGAGACCGATGCCATCCTGAGGATATTCCCTGGCTGCATCTTTTTCTTGGTGTCAGCCCATCCGTATCCCTTGGCGAACAGGAGCGAGTCGTTGCGCATTATCGACAGGGATGCTCCCTGGAGTCCCCAGAGGTTGAGGTACTGACGGACTTTCAGGTCGAAACCAAGCAGGGAGGAGGTGTCCGACATCTCGTTCGTGAGGGTCTCGTTCAGGTTGACGGGGAGTTTCGGATCTTCTTTATGAAGTCTGCCGGTGCCTGCGAGCGCAGCGACACCGACCGCCGCCAGAACTGCGGCTGTTGCCCCTATCACTATCCTGCCTGCCTTTGAAACGCTCATTCCCATACCTCCCGATCCTTAGATGAGTCCGGCTTCCTTTCCGAAAGCGATGATAAAATCAGCCGTACCTTCGATGCCAAGCAATGAGGAATTGACGCAGAGGTCGTAGTCCTGAGACGAACCCCAGTTGCCGAAAGTGAAGAAATTGTAATATGTGGACCTGGTCCTGTCCTGCCTTTCGATCCTTGCCCGGGCTTCATCCTCATCCAGCCCTGTCCGCTCGGCTACCCTGCGGACCCTGTCCTCCAGAGGGGCGGTGATGAATACATCGAGGCAGTCCATATCCCTCAGGATGTAGTTGGAGCATCTTCCAACGAATACTGCGGACTCTTTCTCGGCGATATTCCGGATGACATCACTCTGGATCTTGAACAGTTCGTTGTCCCCGACATAGTTCTGCGCGGTCCCGAACCTCCCGTTGCCGAAGAAGGAAGAGATTCCCCAGATGCTGCGCTTCTCGTCGCTGCGCTCGAAAAGCTCCTTGCTGAAGCCACTTTCCTCCGCAGCCTTGGAGATCAGTTCGTTGTCAAAGACCTTGATGCCGAGTTTCTTCCCGATCATCAGGGCGACCTGCTTGCCGCCGCTGCCGAATTCCCGGCCGATGTTGATCAATATCCTTTTCTCATCCATAGTGTGTGGCTATCTGATGTTGCTTCCGAGCAAGTCCGGCTCGGCTCCGTCCCGGAGTTTGCTGAACTTCCGGAACAGGTTGTAAATCAATATCAAAGTTGTGATGCAGGCAAGCGCATCACTGCAAGGGAAAGCAAAAAACACGCCGCGGACTTCCAGGAACGAAGGCAGTATGTAAACCAACGGAACCAGGAAAAGCAGCTGGCGGGTAAGGGAGAGGAATATCGACTTCCAGACCATGCCGAGGCTCTGGAAGAAGTTTGTGGAGACCATCTGCCAGCCTACCAGAGGGACAACCGGATTCATCGCCCTGATTCCCCTGTCGGCGATGTCCTTCAACTGCGGGTCAGAAGTGAAAACCCCTATCATCAGGTCCGGGAACAATTCCGAAGCCAGGAACCATAATATGCACACCCCGCTTGCCCACAGGGCAGTGAGTCCATAGACTTTCTTGACCCTGGAGTACAGGCGTGCACCGAAATTGTATCCTGCGATCGGCTGCATTCCTTGGTTGAATCCCATGATGATCATTACGAACAGGAAATTAATCCTGTTGACGATGCCGTATGCTCCCAGTGCCAGGTCCCCGCCGTATTTGAGCAGCTGCTGGTTGATGAACATCGTGACTATGCAGGAGGCGGCGTTCATCAGGAACGGCCCCAGGCCTATCGAGAGCGAATCCTTAGCAATCCTCCAGTCCAGGGCGAAGATCCCTTTCGGCAAGTGGAGAAGGTTGTCCTTCCTCGTGAAATAGCGCAAGGAATAGGCCATGGCGAGAGCCTGGCAAAGTATGGTCGCAATGGCTGCACCCCTGATCCCGAGCTTGAATACGAATATGAATACCGGGTCGAGTATGGTATTGGAAATCACCGTGAAAAGGGTGAGCCCCATCGCCAGCTTGGGATTGCCGGCGGACCGTATCATGCTGTTCAGTCCGAAATACAGGTGGGTGATTACGTTGCCCAGGAGGATTATGAGCATATAGTCCCGGGCGAAACCTATCGTATTGTCGCTGGCTCCGAAGAAGTAGAGGATCCTGTCCAGGAACGGAAGGCACAGGAGGATGAAGAGCAAGCCGGTTATGCAGTTGAGGGTGACTACGTTGGCCAACACCTTGTTGGAACCCTTGTAGTTCTTCTGGCCAAGTAATACGGAGACCAGCGTGGAACCTCCTACCCCGACCAGGGTGCCGAGGGCGGCTCCCAGGTTCATCAGCGGGAAACATACCGCGAGGCCGGACAATGCAAGCGAACCGACTCCCGGAATGTGCCCGATGAACATGCTGTCCACCATATTATACAGAGAAGACGCAGTCATGGCTATGATGCCAGGAACTGCGTACTTCTTGAGCAGCTTGCCTATTCCTTCGCTGCCAAGTTCGGTGGGAGCAGAGTGCGATTGAGCCATTTTACCCTGCTATTCCTTATAATCGACTATCTCTATTTCAAACACTATCGGAGCGAAACGCGGGATGGCGCTGCCACTTCCGCTGTAACCGTATCCCAGTTCAGAGTAGAAGGCACAAATCCCTTTTTCGTGCGCCTTCATGTTGGACAGGCAGTATGAGAAACCATCCACCAGCGTCGAACCGGTTTCACTCGAAGACGCACCCATCGTGATGTCCTTGAAGTTCTCTTTCATG
>ONPI01000170.1 GCA_900319685.1 uncultured Bacteroidales bacterium | reverse complement strand
TCGAATATGTATGCCGGAGAATCACCGAATATCTCGCGCGCATAGAGGATGGACATGCCGTTGGAAAGGTCGAAGGCGATCTTCAGGTCCGAATAGTCGCCCTTGAACTTCAGGAGGAAGTCCAAGTAGTCCTGATGGATGTCCTTCGGGATGACACTGCCCTTCTTTTCGGCAGCAGGAGTAGGCTTGCCGCTCTCTATCCATTCCTTGATCTGTCCGAGACCGGAATCCAGGCCGACTGGGAGAGCGTTCTCCCTGGAAACCTTCATTCCGTTGTACTCTTTCGGATTGTGCGATGCCGTGATCTGGACCGAGGCCTTGAAACCGTAGTTCGCGGTTCCGAAATAGACCATAGGGGTGGTACTCAGCCCGATATCATATACATCGGCTCCGGCATCTGTGATACCTTGGAGAAGATAGTCGTGGATTTCGTCGGATGACACCCTGCAGTCCCTACCTACGAGGACCTTGTCCGTATTGAGGAGTTTTGGGATGAAATAACCGATCTTGTAAGCAGTTACCTTGTCGAAGTCAACGTTATAGACTCCGCGTATGTCATAGGCGTGAAAAGCTCCCATATGCGCAGATTATCCTTATTTTATTTTAGTCGTGTACCTTGCAAAAACCTTTCCTTTCGAGATGCTTGCAAGCTTTTTCGTGATAATTTTTTTCCGTATCGGTGCCACATGGTCCACGAAGAGGTCCCCGTCGAGGTGCGACATCTCGTGCTGGACCATCCTGCAGCCGAATTTGTCGAAGGTTTCGGTAACCTTCTCGAAGTTCGCGTCGTAATATTCCACAGTCATGCTCTCAGGGCGGACGACGTCGCAGTAAACCCCCGGTATGCTGAGGCAGCCCTCGGAATACGTTGCCTTCCTGGCGCTCTCCTCGATCACCACCGGATTGATCATAACCCTCTTGAAATTATCGAGATACGGATATATGTCAGCCATCCCCGTGCCGTCCACGATCAGGATGCGCACGCTCTCGCCCACCTGCGGTGCCGCAAGTCCGCAACCTTCCGCCTTGGCGAGCGTTTCTTCCATGTCGGCCACGAGCTTTGTAATCCTTTCCTTGTCGGAGAGGTCCGCAGGAGCAGCTTTCTCCCTGAGCACCTCGGAGCCGTAAAGATAAATCGGTAATACCATATTACTAATCTTTGTTTTGTCTGTCCAAATAACTCTGCAGGATAATCGCGGCACTGATCCTGTCCACCGAATTCTTGTCGCGGCGGTCTTTCGCCTTCATCCCGCCCTCGATCATCGCCCTGTGGGCGAGCACGGAAGTGAACCTCTCGTCCTCCCTCGTCACAGGCACGTCCGGGAACGCCTTCGCAAGGTGTTTCAGGAATATCTCCACATCAGCGGCAGCCTCCGAAGGACGGTTGTCCATATTCATCGGATAGCCCACCACGAAGCGGGTGATGGTCTCCTTTTCAGCATAATTTTTGAGATATTCTATTATCTTTGCAGAAGGAACCGTGTCCAGGGCGGATGCGAATATGCGCAGCGGGTCACTTACAGCAACCCCCACGCGCTTGCGTCCGTAGTCTATCCCGATGATCCTGTCCATAGATTCCGCAAATTTACAGAAAAATGTCAAAAGAGAAAAAAGGTTCATCTACGGTCAATTACAGGATCAGCCTGGTGGACGACGACACCCATGTAAGCCTCTGGTCCACGAAGTTCACCAAGATGAACGCCATCATAGCCCTGGTCACCGCCCTGGTGGTGCTGTTCGCCCTGGCCTGGTGCATCATAGCCTTCACTCCGATGAAGACGCTCATACCTGGTTACCCTGACGCCAAGACCAAGCACGAAGCCATCCAGAACGCCATCCGGATAGATTCCCTGGAGAACGTGATCCTCAAATGGGACCTCTACGCGGAAAACCTCAGGCGGGTCGTGGAAGGAGAAGAACCTCTCAAGATAGACAGCGTCCTCAACATAAACACGGACAGGACCCTTTCCGAAGCAAAGGCGAAGAAACTCGCGGAGAAGGATTCCCTGCTGCGCAAGGAAGTCGCCAGCGAGGACAAGTTCGACATATCCTCGGGCACGGCCAAGGTGCTGCCTATCGAAGGGATGCATTTCTTCACCCCTCTCAAGGGGGTCATTTCACAGGGATATGACAAGGCCCTGCATCCATATCTGGACATTACCACTCCGGGCAATTCCGTTGTGATGTCGGTCCTCGACGGAACCGTGATTTCCGACGGATGGAGTGATGACGACGGCTACACGATACGCATCCAGCACGAAGGCGACATAATCTCCGTTTACAAGCACAACCAGAAACTCATGAAGAAGACCGGGGACAAGGTCAAGGCCGGAACCGCGATCGCCATCGTGGGCGGAACAGGCAACAAAGCCGACGGAGACCACCTGCACTTCGAACTCTGGCACAAGGGCGAGGCGGTGGACCCTACGAAATATATCAGTTTCTGATGGAGAAAAGAAGGATAGCCATCCTGGGATCGACCGGGTCGATCGGCAGGCAGACACTTGACGTGATCCGCGAACATCCGGACCGTTTCGAAGTCGAACTCCTCACCTGCAAGGGCAGCTGGGGACTCATGGCCGCACAGGCCAGGGAATTCGATGCCAACAACGTGGTGGTATGCGACGATACCGGTTATCTCCCTCTTTCCCAAGCCCTTGCCGATACGGACACCAAAGTTTTCGCGGGGATGAAGTCCGTCTGCGACCTGGTCGCCAGCGACAGGGTGGACATAGTGGTGGCCGCGATGGTCGGATTCAGCGGCCTTGAGCCGACGATCTCCGCTATCAAGGCCGGTAAGGTCATAGCCCTGGCCAACAAGGAGACCCTCGTGGCCGCGGGATCCATAGTCACCGCCCTCTCCAAGCAGCACAACGCCCCGATCCTCCCTGTGGAGTCCGAACATTCGGCCATATTCCAGTGCCTGATGGCATCCCAGGGCAACGCAATAAGCAAGATCCACCTCACAGCCTCCGGAGGTCCTTTCCGGACTTGGGACAAGGACCGGATAGCGAAAGCCACAAAGGATATGGCCCTGCAGCATCCGAACTGGAACATGGGGGCAAAGATCACAGTCGATT
>ONPI01000219.1 GCA_900319685.1 uncultured Bacteroidales bacterium | reverse complement strand
CTGCACCTTTGCCTTGAGCATTTGCTTCAGCCTCCGACATAACATCGAAACTGTCGCACGATTCCTTTACGACTACCTGCTTCTCACCTGTTTTTTTCTCTATACGAGCAGCTAAGGCCTGAAAATCTATATCTGGATTGGTCTCAGATGCTTTAGTAATCCCTTTATACCTACGGTACACACCATTGATGAACTCCATTGCTTCGTGCTCGATTAGGAACATTGTGTCCGCATTAGCCTCGCGGAGGTATTCAACATCAATAGGTGTTAGAACAATATTCTTTCCTTCAGGAGTAATGTAAATCTCAGGCGCATCGAACAGGTTTCCACCTTTCACCTCCATCACAAGCACGCCACAATAGAAGTAGCGGCGGTCACAGGCCCACAGAAGGGGAGCCTCTGAGTGGGGATAGACCCAGCCCATATGATTTAACCCAAGGAGATCCAGCTCTTCATAAAAAACTGGCCTCGGTGCTATACCGAGGGCTTCTCCTGCCGATGACATCGTGAGTGTCACTCCATTATGTGGTCTGTCCCAGACAATCTTGAACATAAAAATCCATTTATAACTGATGACAAATATAGGTAGTAATTTTGATTTTACAAATTCTGCGATTTTATTTTTATAGAAATTATTCGTTTACTTTTATAGGGGATTGCTGTAAAAAAGTGCCCTTGATGATGAATACAGTTTTACCTCCTTCTACCCCACATTATCACCGACGTCGTAACCATCTCCCGTGCTTTGCGGAAGCAACGGCGGGCCCAGAGGACGTCATCTTCATTCTTGTAGCGGCCCCAGCTCTGTTCGGGGGCGATCCTCCGCCTCCGCAGTTTTGTGCGGAATTGCTGGCGCAGTTCCTTGCGGGTAATGTGCACGAGGGAGACACTGCTTTGGGCGATAATTACGCTTTCATTCTCCTATGGAGGAGCTCGATGTTCGATGTACGAGGCCTTGAGATCTTCGGACAGGAAAGAACGCTGTATCTCCTCTTCAAACTTCGGGAGAAGAGCCAGATATTTCTTCTTTATGCGATCGAATACGATCTCGGGTACGCCGCAAGTTCTGAACGCAGCCACAAAGTCGGAGTCCTTGAGATTCTTCTTTTTCCCATTAAGGTTAAGGGCCAATTCTTCGTCATCGTCGGGATTGCTAATAGCTGCGCTCAACAGGTCGTATGCAGGAGCAAGAACGGGCTCACCCGCAGGGGAGTACAGGGAGAAGTTCTTCAGATGCATATCGTTATTCCCGGTAAGCCAGGAGAAATACACCAATTCCAGGAAATCTACCATGTCCAACTGAGGATAGGTGGAGTACTTCCGGATTGCCTTGCCTATCTGCTCATAAGAACTGCGATACTTATGCTCGGTCTGCCGTTCCGTTAGCTGGCACATATCCTCCATTGCAATCTTGTCTCCTTTTTTTGTCCGGTCAATCCGCTTGGTGAGGTAGCCGATACTACCGTCTTTCATCCGGATGAGCGTATGTGGAACGATCTTAAGCTTTGCGATTTCAGCCAGATGCATGGTGAGATCCTCGTTTTCGGGCAGCATCGCAAACCGTTCCGATTGAGGCTTGAAGATATAGCCACCCCAGAGGCCCACGATGGTAAGCTTCTGGGAATCCTTGTGTTTGTCAAGGTTCAGGGACAATTTTGGCTGAACCCCGGTCAAAGTAGTTTGTGACTTGATGACCTGAGCAGCCAGTTCGTCCATCTCCTCCCTGGTATAATCCAATGCCGGAACCGTCGTGGTCCCGAAGAACTTCCTGCAGCAGGATTTGTGGAAATCGACCTCTCCCGGTTCGAGTTCCTTATAGCAATACAAACACTTACTCATCGCCCTCTTCTTTTAGCGGGATTACACTGACTGCGCCGATGCAGTCCTTACAGCAGAGAAGCAGCAGGGAAAACCTGTCCAGCTCGCTGATATCCGTATTGCGCAGGGCAACATCCAGAAGCCAGCCCTCAGGAATGAGTCCGTCGAAGAACGGAAATAAAACCGGGGATTTGTATGGCTTTTCAGTCAAGGGAAGAGTCAAGCTGACAGGCTTGGAGTCTGCATCTGAGAGATACTCCTTGCCATAAAGGAACTCATAACCCTCATCCGTTTCTTTCAAGACTCCTGCCGGCTTCCCTTTGTATTCGATCAATGCCGTTTTCATTTCACCTTCTTTTGAGGAACCAGTTCGTACCCGAACAAATCAAATACCTGGGCGACTTTATCCATCCGGACCGTAGCCTTACCCTGCTCCAACTCACGCACGAAGTTCAAGCCGACGCCGGACTTCATCGCCAGATCCACCTGCGTAAGGCCATGCTCCTTCCGCAGGGATTTCAATGTCGAAGATATGATGTTATTACTCATAATTACATTCGCTTGGATGCAAATATAAGAAATAAAAACAAAACTACATCATAACG
>ONPI01000168.1 GCA_900319685.1 uncultured Bacteroidales bacterium | reverse complement strand
ATCCTGATTGGTGTGGCTGCGCCGTAAGATGCGACGGTAAGTGCCATGGCCATCCGGTGGTCGTGAGAAGACGTGAAGTCTCCGCCTTTCAGCATATTCCCGGTGAGGCAGCGTGATTCCAGAGACTGGCCCTCGATGGTCAGCACATCATCTTCCGCAAAGGTGGAAACCCCCATCTTTTCCAGCATATCGAGAATCGCCGTACCGCGGTCGCTTTCCTTTGAGGAGAGCCTCTTGAATCCTTGTATATGGCTCTGTCCGTGGCAGTAGGCTGCCAGGACTGAAACTATCGGGAACAAGTCCGGGCAATTGTTCAGGTCCGTGTCGAATGCCCTGAGAGGGGCCCTCTGGACCGTGATCGTGCCGGTGTGGGAATCCTCGCCGGACTCGTCCTCAAGCTGCGACAGGCTGGCCCCGGCATCCATCAGGATATCCATAATGGAAAGGTCTGCCTGCAGGGAAGTGGTGTCCAGTCCTTCGAGCCTGACTTTGCCGTAGAGTGCCCCTGCTACCAGGAAATTGGCGGCGGCGCTCCAGTCCCCCTCTATTCCGAAGGATGCCGGATGGTATTTCTGTCCACCTTTGATCTTGAACGTGATTCCGGTGCACAGGGACCAGTCTTGGGTCTCCAGGAATTCTTCGTCGCCTTCCATCTCGCTTCCTATGGTGATCCCGAACTTCCTCAGGACGTCCATCGTTATGAACATATATGGAATGCTCTTCGGGTCGCTTACGTGTATTACGGAGTCCTTCTTCAGCAGAGGCAGGGCCATAAGCAGGCCGGATATCAGCTGGGATCCATCCTTACCGGAAATGTCCGCCTTTCCTGGGACGAGCGGACCTTGTACGCTGAGCGGAACTTTTATGTCCGGAGATTTCCCGGGTTCCACTTCACCTGCAGGTCTGAGCACGGTTCCGAATCGGGCCATTATTTCGGTAGCCCCCTTCAGCGGACGGCGGAGAAGGGTATCCCTGCCTTCGATGCTGACTTCCTGGTCGGTCAATGCTGCCACGACAGGGATTATCAGCCTGGTCAGGAGGCCGGATTCCCCGACGTCTATCCTTTCCGGCACCTTTGCCCCGAAACCTTTGACAATCACTGAATTGCCTTCCACGGTGACATCGGCTCCGAGTGCCCTGGCCACTTCTATTGCAGCCTCGTTGTCCCCGCAGGGAGAGTAACCTTCGAGTTTGGATTCACCCTCGGCCAGAGCCGCTGCCAATATCGCCCTCTGGGCGAAACTCTTTGAAGCCGGCATATCCAGCGATGCACCGCTGTCCAGAGGCTTCTTTCCTCCGAATATGGCAGCGTTCATCTTGTCATAGCTCCATTGACCAGGAGCGGCAGCCTCCTCCTCAGTCAGGGCGGCATAGGAGAACGGGGCTCCCTTGGCCAGGCAGGTCAAACGGCTCATCCTTCCGTGAACTCCCATCGCGAAAGCGATCAGACGGCCCGGGATCTCAGAATCGTACAGTGACAGGACTCTTTCCGCGTCCTTCCCGTCATTGGCCATCGTTGCTATCTTGACGATCTCGCCTCCGAACCTGCGGCATTTTCCGGCAGTCGCCTGGAGTACTTCCAGGGTGGGAGTCCCGTCGAAGAAATGTGCTGAACGGATCATTACGGTGCCGTATTCGCTGCACTCACGGCGCAGCCTCTTGCCCATTTCCTTCGGAGCTTCGATCTCGAGATCGACGAAGGCAGCGCCGGCCTCGATGGCCGCGGTGAGTCTTTTTTCAGCTTCCTCCCAGGTGATATTTCCCTCCGGGCTGACCCTGCAGGTCGCTACCAAAGGGGTGTCCGAAGAAGAGAAGAGTTCGGTTATATCATCCTCGGACAACGGGCACCTGTCAAGCCGGATTTCCGCCATTCCGATCTGAGGGAGGCTCTTTTCCAGCAGCTTGAATATTCCCTCCAAGTCCTTGTTCTGGATAGTCGTGCAAATCATAGGTCAATCTTTGTCTTGGGTCAGGAGTCCGGTGACTTCATCTACGTCCAGGTCCATCGTTACGACGTGACCTATCCTTTCCGGAAGGACGAAATGGACTACCGCCCCTTCGGCCTTCTTGTCTTTTTTCATCGCTTCGCCCAGGTCCTTTATCGGGAACGGACATTCGGTCGGCAAGCCGCAGCGTTTGAAATCGGCCTCCAGCGTTTCTGCGAGGCCGGTTTTTGCTATTCCTTTCTTTTCTGCAAGTTTGGCGGCCAGGATTATTCCCATAGCCACCGCCTGCCCGTGAGGTATGCTCTCTTCAGATAGTTTCTCTATCGCGTGGGCGAAGGTATGCCCGAGGTTCAGCAGCCTCCTTTCGCCACGTTCGTAAGGGTCCCGGCCGGCTATTCCGGCCTTTATCCCTGCGGCGGCTCCGATGAATTCCGTCAGGTCTCCGTGCTTCTCCAGGCTCTCCACCGCCCTGTCGTACCAACTTCCGGAATCGTCGATGATGAAAGTCTTCAGCAGTTCGGCACCTCCGGCAGCAAGATGTCCGGCCGGGAGGGTTTCCAGGACCTCCGGACAGATGAATGTCATCTCCGGCTGCCGTATCGCCCCGATCATATTCTTGTAGGAATCGAGATTGACTCCGTCCTTTCCGCCGATGGCCGCATCGACCTGGGCAAGGAGGGTGGTAGGGACGAAGCCGAAACGGATCCCGCGCTTGTAGATAGATGCCGCGAAGCCTGCGATGTCCGTCGTGACACCTCCTCCGACTCCGAGCAGGAACGCATCCCTGCCGGCATCGTGCCTCATCAGCCAGCGGCAGATATCCTCCACCGTGGAGAGGACTTTGTTCCTTTCGGTAGCCTCGATTTCCAAGGAAGCCGCGGCGGGGACCCCGAGAGCCCGCACCACGCTCCTGACATTCCTGTCATATACAATGAATATGCTCCCGTACGCCGCAAGCTTCCCCGCGACATCCTGCACCGAGCATCGGATTATCTTGATATCAACCATTTATTCGTAATATACTGACTAAGGTAAGACAGATGATGAATCTGCCGGTACCAAGTTAGTTTTTTTTTCTTATATGCCCAAAACCTGCATATCGTATTCATTTTGGGTTTTAGTAAAAAGAGAGTTATCTTTAATGGAAGAAAAATGGCGCTATGAAAAAGGTCCTTTCATTCATCATAATTATCCAAG
>ONPI01000086.1 GCA_900319685.1 uncultured Bacteroidales bacterium | reverse complement strand
GGAACGGGCTCAGAGGACTCTCTACGTGTGCATGAGGGACACTTATTACGATTGTCCGGACCGCGAGCGGGCTCAATGGTGGGGAGACGAGGTCAACGAGTTGAACGAGGCGTTCTATCTTCTCGACAGGAAGTCCGACCTGCTTGCCAGGAAGGGAATACTCGAACTGGTGAACTGGCAGACTCCTGAAGGTGTCATGTACGCCCCGGTTCCGACTTCGAACTATTTCAAGGAACTTCCGATGCAGATCCTGAATTCAGTCGGCTGGTACGGATTCCGGGGATATGCCTTCCATTCCGGGGACCTTTCGATAATCCCTCTGGTCTATGACCGGGTCCACAAATATCTCCACGAAGTCCGTACAGGTGGCTGGGACTGGCCTGATGCAGGAGACCACAAAGACCGGAACGCCCTCCTGCCGATGTGGTATTACCTCGCTCTCAAGGCTGAGGCGGAGGCTGCAGATTACCTCGACAAAACCGCAGATGCCGCCCTTGACAGGGAGATGATGGACAGGATAGCCGCCGTCTTCAACGAGAAGTTCTGGAACGGCTCATGTTATATGTCTCCGGGTTATCAGGACGTTCCTGACGACCGTGTACAAGCTATGGTTGTAATTTCGGGTGTCGCTCCTGCGGAAAGGTATCCGATGCTGAAGAAAGTGTTCGCAGCACAGTGCCACGCTACGACATATATGTTCCCTTATGTCCTGGAAGCCCTCTTCAAGCTGGGTGAGCCTCAGATGGCTCTGGACCGGATGCGCAGGATGTATCCGACCGTGATGAAGGATGGTTGTTCTACGCTGTACGAACATTGGAACTTCGAGGGTACTTGCAACCACGCCTGGACAGGTGGGGGAATAGTCCCGATGGTCCGTTGCCTTGCCGGTGTTGAAGCCCTTGAGCCTGGATTCAAGTCGTTCAGCATAAAGCCTCAGATGGGAGACCTGAAATGGCTGGAAACGGGTTTCGAAACTGCCTTCGGACGCATCGAGGTTTCGCTCAGGCGCCGTGGCCGCCGTATCGATGCGACGCTGACGGTCCCGGAAGGCACCACCTGCATCGTTCCCGATGCCCGCCTCCGCTCCGGCAAAACCCTCGGACCCGGTACCCACGAACTTCGCATCAACTGATATCGCACCTGTCATTCCCGGCCTGATCTGGCTCGTCATGCCCGGCCTGACCACCTCGTCATGCCCGGCCTGACCGGGCATCTCTCTCCGTCGGCCCTCTGGCAAGGCGCGAGGAGAGCCCTTTGGGGCGAGCTCCCCGCAGCGCCCAGCCGCCGGAGGCCGCATATTCCGGCGACGGTGCCATCTCGCCAAACTGCTGCACATCGATAGGCCTTCTACGGCTCTCCAGTGCGGGTTACTGTGCGCCATGGGCTGAAATCGACGGGTGGCGCACATCGATAGGCCTTCTACGGCCCTCCAGGGGGTATGACCGTGCAGCTATTTGGCGAAACTCCAGCTGTCCGATCCTGTAATGAGTTTACCGATTTACAGGGTCCTCGCCTGGTACGGAAAGTGCTTATATTCAATTTGTTAATTAATCAGATGGTGCTGATTTCGGTACCATCTGATGTTATAAACTATTGATAATGAATAATTCTCGTAACAGCCGGAATCTATCGTCATCCTGAGAATGGGTTACTCAAATGACAAACTATTGCTGGGGAAAGTCAGTGTCAGCAGGCAACCCCGAGAAATAACCTCTGTATAGCCAGAAGTTTCCCGCCGAGTACGATTTCGGGCCAAAATGTCCTCGACTGGGATCTTGAGGTCACAGCCGGGAACAAAAACCATCATTTCTGTACTCAACCGGAACCCCAGTCACTTCTATTTGAATTGACAATCCTGATTGTCTGGTCATTTCGCCAGGCGGGCAGTCTTGCACACCTGTACGCTAGCCGGGAGCAGCATTATGTCCTTGTTGTTGGTCTCATCTGTCCTTAGGGTGCGGGTAACGTCCCATAATCAGGCAGGTTACCTGCAAATACGGCCGTTATTGCGGGTAACGGTCCAATCCTTGGGACGTTACCCGCAGTACTGAATCAGATGGACTTGGCAGTGACCGTGCAGGTCTTGCCGGGGCGGAGGGTGATGTTGGTGAGGTAATATGCTCCATCGCGGCGGGTGCGGGATGAGGCTCCCTTGACCTTGACCGGGACGTCGGTCCGGATGGTCAGGTTCTGAGATCCCCGGTCTGAGCCGGGGATGACGGTAGTACTCTGTCCGGGGATGACGGTAGTACTCTGGCCGGTGGTGACGGTGGTTCCCTGGTCGGAGATGGCGACTGCACTCTGGCCGGCAGCGTTTACGGCAGGGGTGATGGTGGCGGTGGCGAGTTTGCCGCCGGACCAGGTGATATCCACTGAATATGCCCCACGCGCGCGCAGACCCTTTATCGAGCCTTCAGCCCAGGCAGATGGCAGGGCAGGGAGCAGGTGCAGCTCACCGTTCTGGCTCTGCAGGAACATTTCGCCGATTCCGGCGATGCTCCCGAAGTTGCCGTCGATCTGGAAAGGCGGATGGGTGTCGAACAGGTTCGGCAAGGTTGACTTGCTCAGGAGTTCCCTGTACATCTTGTACGCATGGTCGCCGTCCAGAAGCCTCGACCAGAAGCATATCTTCCAGGCTTTGCTCCAGCCTGTGCCCCCGTCACCCCTGAATTCCAGGGTCTTGCGGGCAGCCGCAGCGAGTTCCGGAGTCTTCATCGGAGAGATTTCGTGTCCCGGGTACAGGCCGAACAGATGGGATACGTGCCGATGCTGCGGCTCAGTGTCCTTCCAGTCTTTGTACCACTCGACCAGGTTGCCTGCGGCCCCGATCTGCAGAGGCTTCAGGTTGTCCCGGAAGTGGGCCCAGCGAGCCCTCAGTTCGGGATCGGCACCCAGCTTCTCGCTGGCTTCGATCACGTCGGTGAACAGCTCCCAGCTGATCTCAAGGTCCATTGCCGACCCGATTGTGACTTGTCCGCGACGGCCATTGTCATCGAAGAATGCGTTCTCCGGGGACGTTGAAGGGGAGGTGATATATTTCCCATCCTTTTCAACGAGCCAGTCCATCAGGAATTCGGCCGAGCCTTTCATCAGGGGATATGCCGTCTCAGCCAGGAACTTTACATCGCCGGTAAAAAGATAATGTTCATACAGGTGTGTGCAGAGCCATGGTCCGGCCATCACGAAGTTGGCCCAGCTTGGACTTCCTGCTTTCTCTCCTACGGGATTTGCGGCGCACCAGATGTCGCTGTTGTGATGGACTGTCCAACCTTTCATCCCGTACATCGAACTGACCACCTGCTCTCCCGCCACGGAACAGTTACGGATGAATTCCATCAGCGGGATGGCCGAAGCGCTCAGCCCGAGCGGCTCCGCAGGCCAGTAGTTCATCTGTACGTTGATGTTGGTATGCAGGTCGCTGCCCCATGCCGGATGCCGGTCCTTGCACCATATTCCCTGGAGGTTGCAAGGGACCTCGCTGTCTTCGCGGGAACTGGATATGAGGAGGTAGCGCCCGAACTGGAAATAGAGGGTCTCCAGGTACGGATCGCTTGCTCCGGCGGCATAGGCCTTCAGCCGCTCGTCGGTAGTCAAATACTCAGCCGGACGGCAGTCCGTGCCCGGCGAAGTCCATTCTCGCTCCGCTGCGGCTGAGTATCGCCTAAGCCCGGCTGCCGATCCGGCTGCATCCGGAGCGAGCCGCCCTGCATCACCGAGCTGGAGCTCGACAGAAGAAAACAGCCTACGGTAGTCGGCAACATGAGCCTCCCGGAGTGCATCAAGCCCTTTGCCCTCAGCACCGGCGATGAACGAAGCCGTCAAGGCATCCTCATCCCTGCCGTCGATATCCGGCCTCCTGTCGAACCCGTTGAAACTCGTCGCCGCCGAAACCAGGATCAACACGTCGGAAGCCTTGGAAACATGGATGAATGGAGTCGTATGTACCAGCCCGTCGCAGCTTACGACCTTGACTCTGAACTGGTAACGCATTCCCTTCTCGCCGTCCGGACCCGTCTGCCACTTGGAGAAAGGCTCCTTCCAACCAGTGCTCTGGTAATATCCGACCTGCCCCTCGACCACATATTCATTGGAAGAAAGGCTGCGGATGGAGCTTCCGTCCCACATGGTTGCACCCTCCAGGTCGAATTCCATCACCGGCTTGCTGGCAGTCAGGTGCATGACCATCACCCTGTCAGGATGGGAAACGAATATCTCCCTTGAATATGCGACGTTCCCGAAGGTGAAACCCGTCCTGGCGATGGCACTGTCAAGATCCAGGGAGCGACGGTAGTCTTTCAGGACGTCCACGGAACCCTCCGGAGCCGCGACGGTATTCCCGCTGTATGAAACCTGCTGCCCTTTTTCCGACCCGAAGGTCTGTCTCAGATGCAGGCTGCCCATAGGGAGGAAGGCGTTTACATATTTACCCTGGAGTCCTTTCGCGAGATTCGCCGCCCCGGTCCAGTCTTCCTTGTCCAGCAATTCCCTGACCTTGGCGAGCAGCTCGGGACCGCCTGAAGGCACAGGGTTGTTGTCCGGATTGGCGCATCCGCCCCACAAGGTCCCTTCGTTGAGCCATATCAGGTCGTCGGCAACACCTCCATAAACGGTGGCTCCAAGGTGGCCGTTGCCCAGCGGAAGGGCTTCCTCGAAACGGGAAGCCGGCTTGTCATATTCCAGGACCAGCCTTTGGGCACAAGCGAATACGGGTATGATGGCGCAGGAGGCGGCCAGCAGGAGTCTCTTCGGTAGGTTTGACATAATCATCTATTTGTTATTCAACAGTTAGCGTCGTGCTCTTGAGGTCTGCATCCTGGGATGAGTTGCCAGTCAGAATGGTATATTCCCCAGGCTCTACGGACCATTTCCCACCAGCACCGAAGCACTTGAGCATATCGGAAGTGACCTCGAACTTGACGGTGGTGCTTTCCCCGTTTTTCAGGAATATCCTCTTGAAGGCTTTAAGCTCCTTGACAGGGCGTGTCACGGAGGCATATTCCTGATGGATATACAGCTGGACCACTTCGCCGCCGTCGTAAGGTCCGTCATTCCTGACTTCTACGCTGACAGTACCGTATCCCTTTCCGGAAGGAGCCTCCAGAACCGGATCCGAGAATACGAAGGTGCTGTAAGAAAGACCGAAGCCGAACGGGAAGAGGCAACCCGACTCGGAGGTGGCGAACTGGCGGGAATACTGCGAATGCTTGTAGTTGTAGACGTTCTGGACCTGTCCGACACTGCGAGGCATCGTGACAGGCAGCTTTCCGGACGGATTGACCTGTCCTGCAAGTACTTCCGCAATAGCCTGGCCTCCGGCCTGGCCCGGCTCCCAGACATTCAGGATGGCATTGACGTTGTCCTTCGCCCAGGCTATGCTGTTGGCTCTTCCGGTCATGAGTATCATCACGACCGGCCTGCCGGCCGAGCATACGGCTTCCAGGAGCTGCTGCTGCATTCCCGGAAGGTCGAGGTCGTCCCTGTCGCAGTTTTCGCCGCAGGTACGCCCGAAGGCTGAATATCTCTGGGAATTCTCGCCGACCACGACTATGCAGACGTCGGCTGCTGAGGCTTTATGGCGAGCTGCAGCTATGCCCCTGGCATCCACGTTGGATATCTTTCCACCGAAGCAAAGGGTGTCGATCGAAGCCGACGGGAAAGCGTCACGGATGCCCTCGGCGACGGTAACCACGGCTGAATCGCTTTGTGGTACGGCCCAGTCGCCCAGGATGGTCTGGCTGTCGGCATTCGGACCGACGATGAATATCCTCCTCGGTGAAGACAGCGGAAGCATCCCGTCATTCTTCAGCAGGACGAGACCCTGCCTTGCGGCTTCCAGGGCGGTCTTGGAGTGCTCCTCGCAGCCTTCAATGACGGTATTGATCTTAGGGACCGGATTCTCGAACAGGCCGAGTGCGAATTTCATCTCGAGGATCTTTCCGGCGGCCTGGTCTATGCGCTTGACCGGGATCCTGCCGGAATTGACAGCCGCTACGACAGCCTCGAAATAGTTGTCACCCTGCATGTGCATGTCTATGCCAGCCTCTACGGAGCGGACGAAAGCCTCTGTGGAGTCCGGGGCCCAGTGATGCATCGAATGGAGGCGCTCGATGTCCATCCAGTCGCTGACCACGAACCCGTCGAAGCCGAGTTCATCCCGGAGCAAGTCCTGCAGCAACCACTTGTTGCCGTGGCAAGGAATACCGTTCACCTCGTTGTGGGCAGCCATCACAGTACCGACCTTGGCTTCTTTGATGGCCGCAATGAAAGGAGGAAGGTATATTTCCCTCAACTTTCCTTCGGACACATCCATGGGAGCGGCGTTCAGTCCGCCGAACGGTTCGCCTCCAGCTATCAGGTGCTTGGCGCAGGCAAGGACGTGGGTGGAAAGGTCCCCGTCGCGTCCCTGCAGTCCCCAGATCTCGTGTTTCCCCATTTCGGAAACCACCAGGGCGTCTTCTCCGAAAGTTTCTCCCATCCTGCCCCAGCGAGGGTCGCGGGCGACATCCAGGTTAGGCCCGAAAGTCCAGTACAAGCCTCTCTGGCGCATCTCGGCGGCAGTTTCCGCGCCTATGGTCTCAAGCAGCTCCGGATTGAATGTGGATGCCAGGTTGATATTCGTAGGATACACCGTGCATCCTTCTATCAAGGCATTTCCATGGATGGCATCTATTCCAATCAGGAGCGGGACCTTCAGCCTGCTTTCCTGTGCAAGTTCCTGGAGGGCGGTTGCTTCCTTCGGAGTAAGGCAGTGCAGGAAAGATCCGACCTCGCCCCTGCGGATCTTGTCAGCAAGGTCCTTGTTGCCGAGGTTCTCATCGGTCGCGTCGATATTCTTGTAAGGGGACCCTTGTCCCGGAGGGACGTAGCATGGCGCCACGTACTGGCACATCTGTCCGACCTTTTCCTCCAGGGTCATTTCCTTGAGGAGCAGCGCCGCCCTTTCGGATGGCGGCAGGGAAGTGTCCTTCCAGTCCTTCCTGGAGCACGAAACCATCAGGGCGAGCAAGCCGAGTGCAAGCAGGTATCTTTTCATGTCTTTTTATTTGATGTCAATGACGATCTTCTCGGACACCTTGACCGGATCAAGGTTGAACGTGACCATGCCATCGGAGTAGGTCCATTCGGAGAGTACCTTACCGTTGACGGATACTTCAGAAGCCTTTCCGTCGTTTTGGACGGCGAATGAATATTTCCTTTCGGCAGGGGCTCCCTCGAAGCTGCCCTCGACCGGGTTGACGACTATCCTGACCTGTCTGCCTTTCTCGTGGCATTCGAAGAGAGTGGAAGTCATAAGGCCTTTCTCGTAGCCGTATGACTGCCCGTCGTCGTCGAACATCTTGTAGCAGGAATCACCTTTAGGATAGACTTTGAGGAGGATTTCCTGGAAAGGACGGGCGCCGAGGAAAGGTACGTCCGGCTGGGTAGGAATTATGGCTCCTTCGCGGATGAAGAGAAGTCCGGCACGGGTCGCCGGATATTCCCTGGTAAAGGTCTCTCCCTTGCTGACAATCTTTTCTCCGGTCCAGGCGTCGGTCCAGGTGCCCTTCGGGAGGTATATCTCGTTGGTGAATATTCCGACGCAGAAGCTCGGGCCGAACATATACTGGTAGGTCATGTCGTCGCACTTGCGGTCCTCAGGGAAGGTGAGAGGCATCGAGCGGACGATTGGCATTCCGTTGGTGGTGGCCTCCAGCGCCATCGAATAGATGTATGGAGCAAGTGAATACCTGAGCTTGACGTAGAACCGGTAGATGTCCTGCTCCTCCTTGGCATAGTAGAACGGCTGCATCA
>ONPI01000165.1 GCA_900319685.1 uncultured Bacteroidales bacterium | reverse complement strand
CGGGGGCAAATACAACGGCATCCAGCCGAACAAGAAGTTCCCTGACATGAAGGCGCTCGGAGACTCGTTGCATGCCCGCGGACTCAAGTTCGGCATCTATTCCGGTCCTTGGTGCTCCACTTACGCCTCACACATCGGATCCTCCTGCGACGACCCCGACGGCAAGTACTGGTGGATAGAGCAAGGCCTGGCCGACGAGTTCATGAAACTGGACCGCAGCAAGCTCGACAAAGAAAAGATACGCAGTTTCGGCAAGTATTCATTCGCCCATGCCGATGCAATGCAATGGGCAGACTGGGGCGTGGATTATCTCAAGTACGACTGGAATCCCAACGATGAATGGTGGATGCGCGACATGAAGGAAGCCCTGGATGCCACCGGACGTGACATCGTGTACAGCATCTCCAACAGTTCGAGGGTCACACTGGGGCCTGCTCTTTTGAAATATGCCCAGTGCTGGCGTACCACCGGCGACATCAGGGACACCTGGGCGAGCCTATCCTCGATAGGATTCGAAGGTCAGGACCGCTGGGCAGGATTCACCGGCCCGGGACACTGGCCGGACGCTGACATGCTGGTGCTCGGCAAGGTCGGTTGGGGCCGCAAGATGCACTGGACCCAGCTCACCCCATGGGAACAATACACCCACATAACCCTTTGGTCCATACTGGCTTCACCTATGCTGCTGGGCTGCGACATGGAGATGCTGGACCCATTCACCCTGAGCCTTCTCTGCAACTCGGAAGTGCTGGACGTCAACCAGGATCCACTGGGTGTGAAAGGAGTGGTATTCACCAAAGGCGAAGACCATGTAATATACATCAAACCGCTGGAAGACGGTTCCCTGGCGGTAGCCATGTTCAATCTAGGGGATGCCGAGAAGGTCATAGGCTTCACTCCCCACAAACTCGGACTCTACGGCGAGCAGACCGTGCGCGACCTCTGGCGTCAGCAGGAAGTCGGCAAGGTAAGCTTCAAGGAACGCTGGGAAACGGCGGTACCGCCGCACGGTTGCGCCTTCTACAGGCTCAGTCCGGGAGTGACCGACGAGAAACTGGAAGGTCTGTACCGCTAGTCATCGGACATCAGCACTTTTTCAACGTAGTCCACGAACGCCGTGTTGCACAGGCGTATGCCTCCCGGTGTCGGATAGCGGCCGGTGAAATACCAGTCACCCGGATGGTCCGGGCAAGCCTGATGCAGGCCCTCGATGCTTTGGAACACCAGTACCACAGGGGTTTGCATTCCTTCAGGGCGCAGCATTTCAGCAATCTTCCGGTTGATTTCCCCAACGGAGAACGGTTCGTATACTCCCCTGACGTGGTTGGCTGACGAAGGATCCGACTTGCATGCCCGGTAGATATCCATGATCCGCTGCTGCATGCCACGTTCCCGAAGAAGGGCCACGGCAGCCCTGAAAGCGCAAAGCTCTTCAAGATGAGACATATCGATGCCGTAATAGTCCGGATAACGGATCTGCGGAGAACTGGATACCATCACGATTTTCTTGGGGTGCAGGCGGTCCAGGATCTTCAATATGCTCTCCTTCAGGGTAGTTCCCCGGACTATGCTATCGTCGATGACGACCAGGTTGTCCTTGTATGGGACAAGTGAGCCGTATGTAACGTCATACACGTGTGCAGCCAGGTCGTTGCGCTCCCCGTCCTCGGTGATGAAGGTGCGCAGCTTGATGTCCTTCCAGACGACTTTCTCGATACGGACATCGTGGTCGAGTCTTCTCACACCATCCGTCATCCCGTGGAACGCAACCTCGGCAGTGTTGGGAATATAGGAAAAAACGGTATCTGTGACTTCCCCGTCTATGGCCTCGATGATTGCAGGCACAAGCTGTTCACCCAGACGCTTCCTCTCAAGATATATATCCCTGTCGGAACCACGGCTGAAATAGATGCGCTCGAAAGAACACGCGCTGAGAGCCGCCGGCGGGAGTATCTGTTTCAGGCAGACCTCCCCGCTCTTCCTGACGATCAGCGACTGCCCCGGCAGGAGTTCATGGATGTCTTCCGCCTGAAGGTTGAATGTGGTCTGGATGACGGGACGCTCGCTCGCAACCACCACCACTTCGTCATCCCGGTACCAGAATGCAGGACGGATGCCCCAAGGGTCGCGTACCGCGAACATCTCGCCGCTCCCGGTCAGACCGCACATCACATAACCACCGTCGAAATGCGGCATCGTGGTGCGCAGCACATTCTCAATCAATACGTTATCATCAATAAAACGGGTTATGTCGGTTCCTTTGAGACCCATTCCTTCCGCTTCGGCGAACAACCTCTCCACTTCACGGTCCAGCCTGTGTCCCATCAGTTCGAGCGTGATATAGGAATCACTTAAGAGACGTGGCGACTGTCCCTGGGCGGTCAGGAGATGGAATACCTCGTCGATGTTCGTCATATTGAAATTGCCGCACAGACAGAGGTTCTTGGCCCTCCAGTTGTTCCGGCGGAGGAACGGATGTACATACTGGATACCGCTCTTCCCGGTGGTAGAATAACGCAGGTGACCCATATATAGCTGCCCCGTGAAAGTGCCGGTAATCCGCTTGAACACTTCAGTTATGGCATCTTTCCCCTCTGCCCTCTCACGGAACATATATTCCTCGCCGGCTGGGGCATCGAGGTTGACGCAGCCCACTCCGGCACCCTCCTGGCCGCGGTTGTGCTGCTTCTCCATCATCAGATAGAGTTTTTCGAGGGCATATCGCTCAGAGCCGTATTTATTCACGTAATACGAGACCGGCTTCAAGAGGCGGATCATCGCCACTCCACACTCATGCTTGAGTTGTTCCATATTCGATGCAAGCCTTGATGAAACTGATGAAAAGCGGGTGCGGATGAAGCACGGTAGATGAATATTCAGGATGGAACTGCGTACCTATGTACCATCGCAGCGTCGGAATCTCGACGATCTCCACCAGGTCGCTGTCAGGATTCACGCCCACACATTGCATCCCGGCACTCTCGAATCCTTCCCTGTAACGGTTGTTGAATTCATAGCGATGACGGTGGCGCTCCATGATGTTCTCCACGCCGCCGTATGCCTCGCTTGTACGGCTGCCGGCACGGATACGGCATGGATACGCCCCGAGCCTCATCGTCCCGCCCATCTGGGTAATGTTCTTCTGCTCTTCCATGATGTCGATGACGTTATAAGGAGTGTCCGGATCCATCTCGCTGCTGTCCGCCTCGGACAACCCAAGGACGTTCCGTGCGAACTCGATCACCATCATCTGCATTCCCAGGCATATACCGAAACAAGGAATATCATTCTTACGGGCATATCCGGCAGCTATTATCTTCCCTTCGATTCCCCGCTGTCCGAAACCGG
>ONPI01000054.1 GCA_900319685.1 uncultured Bacteroidales bacterium | reverse complement strand
GGATTCCGTCAAGACCGAGAGGGTGGCCAGGCTAGAGGAACTCAGCGACAGACTCCACGCCGATTTCATCTCCAGAAACCGGGGACGGCATTCCCAAGTGCTCTGGGAATCGGACTGCAAGAACGGCATGATGGGAGGATTCACAGGCAACTACATAAGGCTGGAAAGGCCATACGACCCTGACAGGGTGAATACAATCGAAGACATCGTTATCTGAAATGGACTACGGACAGGCAAAACTCACTTTCCTCGGCACAGGGACATCACAGGGTGTCCCTATCATAGGCTGCAAATGCGAAGTCTGCACTTCGCAGGATCCAAGGGACAAACGCCTGAGGGCATCGGCGTATGTGGAATACGGGGGCCTGAAGATACTGGTCGATGCAGGGCCGGATTTCAGGATGCAGATGCTTGGGAACGATCTCTGCCATCTTGACGCCATCCTCCTGACCCACAACCACAAGGACCACACCGGAGGGCTCGACGACGTCCGTTCGCTCAACTACATCGACAGGCGGGCTGCGGAAATATATTGCGAAGACAGGGTGAAGGAAGACCTGATCCGTGAATATCCTTACGTATTCCGGTTCCCGAAGTATCCTGGCGCCCCGGAATGGCACCTGCACGTCATCGATGAGGAACCTTTCCTGGTATATCCCAACACAGAAGACCGTGAACTCATATGGGTACATGACGTCGGTTACCACTACCGCCACGCAGACGGGAGCCTGGTTCCGACCAGCCGCTGCCTGGAGGACATGATCGACCGTGCGGATCCGGCCACGATGGCATGTTCAACCGGTGGGATCGAGATCATTCCGGTACGTGGAATGCACGACAAGCTGCCCGTCCTGGGATTCCGCTTCGGACAGATAGCCTACCTGACCGACTTCAGTTCGATTCCGGAAAGCGAGTTTCCCAAGCTGGAAGGCCTCAAACACCTGACACTCAATACGGTAGGCTACAAGCCACATCATTCGCACTTCAGTCTGGACCAAGCTCTGGAGTTGGCGGACAGGATCGGAGCCGAGAACACCTGGCTCACCCATCTCTCACATTCGTTCCCATGTCATTCCCGCTTCTGCGAAGAACTGGAAAGCCTGTGCGCAACCAGAGGCATCCGCTCCAGGGTCATGCCTGCATACGACGGACTGACCATCTGCTGAGGTCCGCTATGAATAGACGGGGACAATCCCGTCATCGATCAACTGCCTGAGTATATCCAGATAATCGGGTGAATAGTTCTTCGAAGGGTTGCCGAATTCAGCCACGACCTCCTCGATCGTGTACTCCCCTTCCCTGTCCTCGATGAATTCCTGAAGCTTGACACGGGTGAGCTGCCTGACGGTCCCCGAAGGAACGGAAGCGGCCTTTGCGCGGCATACGTCGCATATTCCGCAATCCTCGCTTTCTTCCTGTCCGAAATAGCGGAGCAGGTAATGAGGCCGGCATTCATCCGTCTCGGAAGCATATTCCAGCATCGCCTCGGAACGGAGATGGTAATTCTCCTTCAGGGAGCGGTAGCGTTCCGGCATCAGGTCCAGGTTGCCCGGACGCAGCCGGTCGTGATGGATGGTAACGACATCCGAGTGGTCCGCCGGAACATAGTTTATGACATGCTCGAGCGAGAGTTTGTAGAGCAATACCCTCAGTTGCGGGACGGTCGTCCTGAGACGGCCGGCGATATATTCCTCGTCGATAGGTTGGACGTATGAGAAGATAGCAGGATAAGTGCGCATCAGGACATCCAGCAGGCCGGCCATTTCCTCTGTCGGGACTTCGATGTCATACAGTGACTTGCGGTCAGCCGTTATCTTGACCTTCGCAGGGATGTCAACTTCCTCCGAATATGAGATATGCCCCGTGCGCTCCAGGTATCTGATGGAATGGAATACCGGGGCCCTCTGAAGCGAATATGCATTGCAGAACTCATCCAGCCGGAACTTGAGCTGCCGGCCGATTCCGGCATCGTATGGAATCTCGAAGAAAGCATGCAGCTTCGCATAGACATCTTCTATATATTCCAGGCTCGGGAAAGAAACCGTCTCCAGCTGATGTGCCCTCCGCACGTCCAGCCCGTTCCACAGCAGCACTGCATATGACCGCTTCCCGTCCCTGCCGGCCCTTCCCGCCTCCTGGAAATACGCCTCCGGGCTTTCAGGCAGGTCGTAATGGACTACGAAACGGACGTCCGGCTTGTCGATACCCATTCCGAAGGCGTTGGTGCAGACCATCACCCGGATCTCTCCTTTCTTCCATCTGTCCTGACGGTCGATACGCGTCTCAGGGCCCAGCCCGGCATGATAATACGACACGCTGACGCCTCCGGCTTTCAGCGCGGATGATATTTCTTCGCACTTACGACGGTTCCGGGCATATACGATGCCGCTGCCCGCCACCCCGTTGCAGATATTCAGCAGCTGGGTATCCTTGTCTTCGGTACGTCTTACCACGTAATTCAGGTTCGGGCGCTCGAATCCGCTCCTCACCATCAGCTTCTCCCGGAACCCCAGACGCTCCATTATATCATCAGCTACTGACGGAGTGGCAGTCGCCGTCAGTGCTATCACCGGGGCATCGACGCGGCTCCTGAGTTCGCCGATACGAAGGTAATCCGGACGGAAGTCATATCCCCACTGGGAGATGCAATGGGCTTCATCCACGACTATGTAACTGATCTTCAGGACATCCAGGTAAGACTGGAACAACCTGGTCGAGAGCCGTTCCGGTGACAGGTACAGGAACTTGAAGCCGCCGTATGCGGCATTGTTCAAGGCGAGGTCCACTTCATGGCGGGTCATTCCGGCATGTACGGCAAGGGCTCCTATACCCTTGGACGTCAGGTTCTGCACCTGGTCCTTCATGAGGGCGATGAGAGGGGTGATGACGAGCGTAATACCGTCTGCCATCAGTCCCGGAACCTGGAAACAGACTGATTTGCCACCACCTGTAGGCAGTATCGCGAGGACATCCTTCCCCTGCAGGGCTGCTCCGATGATCTCTTCCTGCATAGGACGGAACTCCTCGTAGCCCCAATATTCCTTCAATACTCCGAGTGGCGACATAAAACTACCTTAAATCGTTTTATAACAACAATTTACGATGCCCGGTGGCAAACAATTTGCAGCAGATGCAGACATCTGGACAAATGTACGAAATTAATCGTTGCGAGATTTGAGTAATGCGAATTAATTGAGTAAATTTGCGCTCCGGAAAGATATAGTTTAACCAGAATAAATAAAGATCATTATGCCAAAGATGGATTTAAGACACTACGGTATCAAGGGAGTCAAGGAAGTCCTTTACAACCCTACCTACGAAGTTCTTTACAACGAAGAGACTAAACCGGGGCTTACCGGCTTCGAGAAGGGTCAGGTTACCGAACTCGGCGCAATCAACGTCATGACAGGCGTTTTCACCGGACGTTCCCCTAAGGACAAGTACATCGTAATGGACAAGAACTCCAAGGACACCGTCTGGTGGAACACTCCTGAATATCCTAACGACAACCATGCAATGTCCGTGAAGGTCTGGAAGGAAGTCAAGAAGCTCGCCCAGAAACAACTCTCAGGCAAGAAGCTTTATGTAGTCGACGGCTTCTGCGGAACCCACAAGGACACCAGGATGAAAGTCCGCTTCATCATGGAAGTCGCATGGCAGGCCCATTTCGTCACCAATATGTTCATCCGCCCGAAGAACCAGAAAGAGTTCGACCAGGAGCCTGATTTCGTGGTTTACTGCGCTTCCAAGGCCAAGGTCGAGAATTACGAGGAACTCGGACTCCGCAGCGACACCTGCGTGGCGTTCAACGTCACCAGCAGGGAGCAGGTCATCCTCAACACCTGGTACGGCGGCGAAATGAAGAAAGGCTTGTTCTCGATGATGAACTACTACCTCCCGCTCAAGGGGATCGCTGCCATGCACTGCTCGGCCAACACCGACATGAATGGCGAGAACACCGCTATCTTCTTCGGTCTCTCCGGAACCGGCAAGACCACCCTTTCCACCGATCCTAAGCGCAAGCTCATCGGCGACGACGAGCACGGCTGGGACAACAAGGGCGTATTCAACTTCGAAGGAGGCTGCTATGCCAAGGTCATCAAGCTCGACAAGGAATCCGAACCGGACATCTACAACGCTATCCGCCGCGACGCCCTTCTCGAGAACGTAACCGTCGATGCTGAAGGCAAGATCGATTTCAACGACAAGAGTGTCACTGAGAACACCCGCGTCTCATATCCGATCTACCACATCAACAACATCGTCCGTCCTGATTCTCACGGACCGGCTGCAAAGCAGGTTATCTTCCTGTCAGCTGACGCATTCGGTGTCCTGCCTCCGGTTTCCATCCTGACTTCGGAGCAGACAAAGTATTACTTCCTCTCCGGATTCACTGCCAAGCTTGCAGGAACCGAGCGCGGAATCACCGAACCGACTCCTACTTTCTCCGCCTGCTTCGGACAGGCATTCCTCGAACTGCATCCAACCAAGTATGCCGAGGAACTCGTCAAGAAGATGAAGAAGAGCGGAGCAAAGGCCTATCTGGTCAACACCGGCTGGAACGGTACCGGAAAGCGTATCTCCATCCGTGACACCCGTGGCATCATCGACGCCATCCTCAACCACAGCATCGATTCCGCCCCTACCAAGCAGATTCCTTACTTCAACTTCACCGTTCCTACAGTCCTCGAAGGAGTCGACACCGGGATCCTCGATCCTCGCGACACCTACGCCGATCCTGCCGAGTGGGAGAAGAAAGCCAAGGATCTTGCCGGAAGGTTCATCAAGAACTTCCACAAGTACGAATCCAACAAGGCTGGAAAGGCCCTCGTAAAGGCCGGTCCGAAGCTCTAGGATCCGTTCCTGGCCATATAAGCCCGCCTGCATCCCGCAGACGGGCTTTTTTATATTCCCAAGAATTGCTATCTTGCATGAACTGACAAACCGATGATATGAAAAGGATTTTTATCGCCGTTGCGCTTTACCTGACTATGTTCCTTCCGGTGAAGGCGGACGAAGGAATGTGGCTTCCGGTACTTATTTCCCAAAGGATAGCGGACATGCAGGCAAAGGGCTGCCGCCTTTCCGCAGAAGACATATACAGCGTCAACAAAGCGTCCCTCAAGGATGCCATAGTCCTCTTCGGGAGCGGCTGCACCGGAGAGGTCATCTCCGACCAGGGGCTGCTGTTCACCAACCACCATTGCGGATACAGTTTCATCCAGAGACACAGCAGTGTCGAGCACGACTATCTCAAGGACGGATTCTGGGCGATGGGCAGGGATCAGGAGCTTCCTAATCCCGGTCTCACGGTCAGTTTCCTGGAAAGGATGGAGGATGTGACCGATATCATCCTGGAAGGTATCACCGAAGAAGTGGAACCAGCCGAGCGTGATTCGTTGGTGAAAGTAAGGTCGGCGAAACTGGCTTCAGAAGCCTCAGCGGCAGGCAAAGGCCTCAGCGCCAGGGTAGAAGCGCTGTATTACGGGAACCAGTATTTCCTCTTCGTATATAAGATCTACAGGGATGTGAGGCTCGTGGGAGCACCTCCGTCCTCCATCGGCAAATTCGGCGGAGACACCGACAACTGGATGTGGCCGCGCCATACCGGAGACTTTTCGATATTCAGGATTTATGCCGGGAAGGACAACGAGCCGGCCGATTATTCCAAGGACAATGTGCCATACCGTCCGAAGAAGTCCCTGCGGATCTCCCTGGCAGGAGTACGGGAGGGTGATTTCACTTTCGTTTACGGCTGCCCCGGCACTACCAGGGAATATGTCATGAGCGACGAGGTCAGATACGTCTCCGAGGTCTCCGATCCGGCCAAGATCGCCCTCAGGACCCAGAGGCTGGCGATCCAGAAGAAATACATGTCGCAGGACCAGGCGGTCCGGATCAAATACTCCTCCAAGCAAGCCAACGTGGCGAATGCCTGGAAGAAATGGCAGGGCGAAAGCAAGGGTATCCGCAAGATGAACACTGTAGCCGGGAAGCAGGAATACGAAGCCCGCTTCGACGAATGGAGCGGAGGAACCGGTTATGAGGGACTTACCCGCAAGATGCATCGCCTGTATAGCGAAAGGGAGCCGTTTTTCCTCGCTTATGAGTATTACAATGAAACCGTCAGGGCCATCGAGATACTGAACTTCGCGTCCGCAATCCACTCGAGGCTCCGGAACAAGGATGCCAAGGACAGCTATGCCGGAGCATTCTTCAAGGACTATTACCAGCCGATTGACGAAGAGATATTCACGGCAATGATGGAAGGCTTCGGGAAAGGGGTATCTAAAGGCTTGCTGCCAAGGTATTACACCGACAAGCTTCAGGAATATGGAAGCGTGGAAGCCTGGAAGAAGGACCTTTTCTCCAAGTCACTGTTCACTGACCGTGACAAAGTACTCGCATTGGGTCCCGATGACAAGGACAAGGTTGAAGCCGATCCTGCCTATGAGATGTCCGATGCCTTCAGGAAATGGTTCGAGACATCCATCAAACCCGTGGTAGACGGACTCAACAAGGAGATAAGCCTGGCCAACAGGCAATACATGAAAGGCCAGATGGAATTCGACAAGGAAAAAGTCTTCTACCCGGATGCGAACCTGACCCTCCGTGTCGCGTACGGGCACATCGAAGGCTACTCCCCTGCCGACGGTGCCTGGTTCAAACCGGTTTCGACCCTCAAGGGCATCATAGAAAAAGACAACCCTGACATATTCGACTACGACATCCCGCAGAAACTTCGCGACCTCTACGCCAAGGGAGGACTCGACGACCAACCGGTATGCTTCCTCGCAACTAACCACACCACCGGAGGCAATTCAGGAAGTCCCGTACTGAATGCGGACGGTGACCTCATCGGAATAAACTTCGACAGGGTCTGGGAAGGGACGATGAGCGACTATGTGTTCGACCCGGAGGTCTGCAGGAACGTATCCCTGGACGTAAGGTACCTGCTGTTCAACATCTCCCGGATAGGGAATGCTTCCTATCTGTTCAAGGAGATGAAATTCACTGGAGGATCTATAAAGAAATATAGGTAGCCACGGCTTCCTCGATATCCTCGCACCGGAGATCCCGCTTCAAGATGGTCCCGTCAGGACCGAACAGGATGATGAGAGGGATTCCGCGGGAACCGTAGTATGTCCCGTTGACCCGGTCCTTCGAATAGACCTGAGGCCAGTCAATGCCATGCTCAGCGATCGCCGCCTTGGCCTTGTCCATCGAGTCGGCTACATCTACGCCTACCATGTCGAGACCATGTCCGGCGTATTTGCGGTAAACCTCCTTGAGATACGGGATCTCGGCTATGCACCATGGGCACCAGGAAGCCCAGAAGTCAACGATCGTATACTTCCCCCTGCCGACATATTCGGAAAGCCTGGTAACGGTCCCGTCTTCGAGGGTGACGTCGAACGAAACGAACGGTTTCCCTTCGGAAGTGGCTTCAAGAGCCGTGTTGCGGGCCTTTACTGCCCTCGCCTTGTCCATATCGGCCATTGAAGTGTCAACCGATGCCAGGACGGAATCGATACGTGCGTTATCAAGGTGATTCACCGCCTCGCCGAATGCAAACTTACCAAGCGCGTTGTCCTTGTTCGCTGCAAGGACGCCGAGCAGGAAATCCGCCTTCTCGGAATCGATTTCGGCAGACTTGGCCATAAGGATGTGGTCGGCCAGTCCCATGGAAAGCTTGGTTGTATCCATCACGGCCTTCTCGAAAGCCTTGTTCTCCTTGGCGAAGAGAGCTATCCTGTCACACACCTCCTGCAGCTTGATGGAAAGCGCCTCTGGATTCTCAGACTTCAGGCGCATACGGACCCTGCCGTCGAGGCTGTCGAGGGTAATCGTATATTCGGAGCCGTCGGGGATGAACGGGATGCTCCTGACAGGAAGGTCATCCGCAACCGTTATGCTTCCAAGCGCCTTGGTATCCACCGGAAGGGATATCTGGAACATACCGTCCCTGACCACGACTGTAGTATCCACGCCAAGGTCTGCCACCTGGAGCTCAATGGCTCCCGGGACGATGTCCCCGTCAAAGAAACCATCGAAGTAGGTATCCTTGACGGTCTTCTGGGAACAAGCGGCAGATGCGGTGAGAGCAGCCGCCGCAAGGAAAGTCAATCCGTATTTCATCTTGAATCGGTATTATTTGGTCAATGAAGCTATGACAGCATCGGTAAAGGAATAATTTGCGATACAGCTGGTGGATCCCTTCTTGGTAAGACCATAGTTGTCCAGCTTGCAGAAGCCTTCATTGTTCTTCACCGTGTACTTGGTCTTGCCGTCCACCACCAGTGTTGTCCCCGATCTTAGGATGTATAATCTCCAGCATGTGGGAAGAATTGTTCCTGAGAACATACTGTACGTTGGTCATGGTCTTTTCCTTGCAGCCGGAGAACGCAGCGAGCGAAAATGTAGCAAGAATCACTAATGCAAGTGTTTTCACAGTTTTCATAACAATATCATTTATCATACTTTACCTTGATTCCGCGGAGGAAAGCGGCTGCTTCCTCAGGGCAATCCTCCTTCGGAAGGATGACTCCCTGCCTCTCCGCAATCATAATATAGAAATCGGTCTTCGTCTCGATGATCCTGCTGGTCTCGGAATAATCCATATGCGTACACCCGTGGTCGGAAGTGCTCATCCAGCCATCCTCGTAGAGGTCAAGGGTGTAATCGAAGTCCTTGTTGAACTGCTTGTACGCACGCCTGGCCCCGATTCCGGGCAGGAAAATGAAGAACAGTGCCATCAGGACCAGGATTATGCCCAACTCCAGGATATACGACCAGTCAAAGCCATCCCGGAGGGAAGATGCGATAATGAAGAATAGGGAGACCAGGATGAAGATGATGATCAAGGCGGAATGCTTGAGCATCTGTTTCCTGCCTACTGATTTGTTGAACCGTACGTACGACGGCTCCGTCATGCGGCACTTGATCGAATAAACCGGTTTCCTGTCTGTCTGAGCCATAGTCGGAAATTTTGCGCAATATACGGAAATAATTCTGTATATTGGCTCTCGAGAAAGCAAAACCAAACGTATGAGAGTCGCTATCGCAGGAGCCGGCGCAGCAGGATGTTTCTGCGCCATCGAACTGAAGCGGAGACGTCCCGACGCAGAGGTGGTCGTGTTCGAATCGGGACGCAGGCCGCTGGCCAAGGTCGCCGTAACCGGAGGCGGAAGATGCAATCTCACCAACACCTTCGCAGGGATCAGATCCCTGGCCGAGGCATATCCCAGGGGCGAAAGGCTCATGAAGAGAGTGTTCCGCACCTTCAACCATGAGGATACCTTCAACTGGTTCACCGCGGAAGGCATCGACCTGGTGATCCAGGATGACGAATGCATATTCCCGGCATCCCAGGACGCGATGCAGATAGTCAGGCTGCTGTGCAGGAGGATGCGGGAACTTGGAGTGGATGTAGTGACGGGGACAAGGATCGATTCCGTCAAGACCCTTCTGGAGGAATATGACTGCGTGGTGGTCACCGTCGGTGGAATCCCTCGTGAATCCGGGTATTCCCTCTTGGAAGGATTGGATCTGGAGACCATCCCGCCGGTCCCTTCCCTGTTCACTTTCAACCTGCCGGACAGTCCGGTGCGCAGCCTCATGGGGACGGTGGTTGAGAAAGCCGGAGTCTCCCTGGCCGGTACCCGTTTCAAGGCAGGCGGTCCCCTTCTGGTCACACACTGGGGCATGAGCGGACCCGCCATCCTCAAACTCTCATCCTATGCAGCAAGGCATCTGGCCGAGCACTCATACGAAGCGACACTGGTTGTCAACTGGCTGGATTCCCCAGAACAGGAAGCCAGGTCACTACTGGAAAGCATCGCATCCGCCAACTCCGGGAAGATGGTAGCCAACGCCCATCCGGAAGATATCCCTTCCCGGCTTTGGGAATACCTGGTCGGCAAATGCGGAGTACGTGAAGATGCGAAATGGGCTGAACTGGGCGGAAAGGGTTTCAACCGGCTTTCCGCAGCTTTGGTAAGCGACCAGTACCGGATATGCGGCAAAAGCCGCTTCAAGGAAGAATTCGTGACCTGCGGAGGGGTTGCCTTGTCGAACCTGGACTTGGACACACTCGAATGCAGGAAGCATCCGGGGCTTTTCTTCGCGGGAGAAGTCATCGACGTCGATGCCATCACGGGAGGATTCAATCTCCAGGCAGCCTGGTCGACCGGATACCGTGCAGCGGTTTCGATCTCAGGCAAAGAATAATTGCATATTTGAACGAAAATAGCTTAAATTTGTATGATTAGCGGAAAAGTACTAAACTGCGATATTATGAAATCAAGAAGAATCACGGGCACTCTGCTCGCACTGATGGCAGGAGCGTTCCTTGCCGCATCCTGCACCAACTACGGCGAGGACATCGAAGACATCAACAACCGGCTCGATGCGTTGACAACATCCGACGTCGCTTCGATGAAGGCACAACTCGCCTCGATGAGTTCCTTAATCGATGGGATCCAGGACAACGTCACGAACTTTGCATTATTCAACAGCAACGTAAGCTCGGAACTGACCAACATAAGGCTGAACATTTCCTCGATCCAGGACAAGATTGAAGGCTTGCTGACCAAGGAAGATCTCGAAGCTTACAAGAAGGTCAATGAATCCACCATCTCAAGGCTGACCACTTTGATCAGCGAGAGGGTGAGCCAGGCCGAGCTGCAGACTCTCAGGGAACTTCATTCCAGCGACATGACCGACCTCCTGGCCAGAATCCAGCAATGCATTACGAAAGCTGACCTCGACAAGGCAGTGGCTGATGCCACCCAGACATATTCCGACGATATCAGCAGGCTCGAATCACTGATAGGGACAATGTTGTCCAAGACCGATTTCGAGACCTTCAAGAGTCAGTACAGCACCCAGATAGCCGAACTGACCAGCACTATCAACCAAGCCCTCGCAACGAAGCTCGACACCTTGACGTACAAGCAGTTCCTCGAGCAGTACGGGAATGATCAGGCAGCTGTCCAGACAGCGATCGAAGAGGCTGTCGGGAATCTCACAGCATCCATCCAGGAAATGCTCACCAAGGCAGCATTCGAAGGATTCAAGACCGAAATCAACACCACCCTCGGTCAACTCCAGTCCAAGGTTGACAGCCTCTCCGGGACTGTCAATCCGGAAACATTCGCCGAGTTCAAGCAGTCGGTCGAAGAGGCTATCGCAGGAGTAAGGACTTCCCTCTCCAACCTGGAAACGAAGGAGGGTGAAGACATCAGCGAGATCAAGGAGTCGATCATCGACTTCGGGAATTCCCTATCTTCCCTCAGCGATGCCCTGTATTCCTTCAAGGAGGAGACATCCGGTGAAATCGCCGCGCTCAGGACCGCAGTCGGCAAATTGGACCAGAAGGTCGACACCAGCGTATTCAACGCTTTCAGGTCTGAACTGGACTCAACCCTGCTCGATCTGAAGACCAAGCATGCCAACGACATCCAGGATCTGAGGAATGCCATGACCAGTAAGCTGGACGCAGCTGAGTTCGCCCAGTTCAAGGCTGTCTACGACTCCTCGATGGCTGTTGTCAACAAGGCGCTCTCCACCATCGTAAGCAGCGATGAAGTCGCCCAGTTCAAAGCACAGCTGGACGAGATCCGTACCCAGATGAAGCCTGCCGTGGATTCCCTCAACTCAGTTGTCAGCACCCTGTCATCGAAAGTCGCGGGACTCGAGGGCGCCACTGCCGCTCTCTTCACTGCCATCCAGTCTTCGACCAGCACCCTCACCGAACAGATCACGGCACTCGACCAGAGGGTCACCGAGCTTGAGAATAAATACGATGCACTCAGCGGCAAAGTCGACAAGCTCGTATCGCGGATACAGAGCATCATGTACATACCGGAATATGCCGACAGGCAGGTATTGCTCGAGACCAGCGGCAGCACGTACAAACGATCCACCATCAGGTTCGAAGTCCGCCCTGCGGGAATGGCTAAGGCAATCGCAGCAGCATATAACGGCGGAACGGCCGAGATAAGGTTCATTACAAGGGAGGTCAGCACCAGGGCTGCCGCGGCCACCATGGACATCAACAGCATGAGCGCGGACGACAACGGCGTCCTGACCGTCACTGCCCGCTTCGAGCCTGAGGAAAGCACCGCCAGCGCTTTCGCCCTGGCTCTCTACATAAAGGATGAGGACGGGAACGACATCACTTCCGACTACCTGACCGTCGTAAGGAAGACCGCCAACGAAGTGACCGACGAAAGGATCCTCGGACGCTGGATACTGTACAGGTACCTCAACATCAATACAGCCGATGGCGAATGGGGAGAGCCTGAACTCGTGGAAAACGCCCCTGAAGGCTCTGAATTCAACTATATCCGCATGAACACCGGAGGCAGCTTCGTAAGCAACCTTAGGTTCGGAGGAAACGGAACCTGGACGCTGGACGGCACAAGGCTGACTATAACCGGCAGTACTGAGAGCACGTCCTTTACCATCGAGGAGATTACCAGCGACTCGATGACACTCATCACCTCCAACGGAAAGACCAAGTGGCTGTGGATCAAGACCACACAGGCAGATCCATACTTTTATAGCGGCAACTTCTTCGGATACGGCATCAAACTCGGTGGAATAGTCTGGGCTCCGGTCAACCTCGGTTACCTGCCGTCGGAATATCCACAGGGACTGCTGTTCCAGTGGGGCAGGCATGACGGGCAAGGTTACGCCGACGCTGCTTCACAGGATGCAAGCATACCTCAGATCATCACGGGGACCGTCACTCCTGAGAACGCGCTCGCCAATACATTCTACCGGACCGGAGAGGAACCGATGGACTGGAATTCCAATCCTTCATCCAACCTCTGGAGGAGCGCTACCGACAAGAAGACCCAATACGATCCATGTCCGGAAGGATGGAGAGTGCCAATGGCGATAGAATTCAACCTGATGATCAATGCCGCGACCAGCAAGGGCTGGAGTCCTGAAGCAAAGGCATACATCTTCTCTGACGGAGAATCCACTCTCAGCCTTCCTGCCGCAGGACAAAGGGCAGGAGACACAGCGGAAGCTCCTGCGACCGGAAGAGGAACCAACGGGTTCTACTGGACTTCGATACCTACCGACAGCGGCGCATATTCGCTCGCTTTCGATGCCGGCGGTGCAAAGGTGGGCGATGAATACAGCGAACGCCAGAGAGGCATGGCGGTCCGTTGCGTGAAGGAATAGGTCATTCGCCGGCAGTGATCACGCAATCCCCCGGCGCCTTGATGTTGCCGTCCAGGATGATCTCGCCGATGCTGCCGCAATGGATATGACCGCTCCGCGGATTCTTGATGGAGGCGACGTGTCCCTTGACCGTCGCCTCCACTGTCGAATACTCGAAGGCAAGGTCCGAGTCCGCCCCGAAAGTGCAGTCCTCAAGGACAAGGTTGTCGCAGTAGCACAGCGGCTGGGTCTCTGTGATATGGCAGCGTACGAGCCGGACATTCCTGGAATACCAGGCAAGGTATTCTCCGTTAATGACCGAATCGTAAACCTCGACGTTCTCGGCCTCCCAGAAGGAATCCTTCGAATTCAGGACCGTTCCTGGCATATTGGAAGCCGTAGTTGCCGCTGAGCTTCACGTTCCTGAGCCTGATGCCGTCACAGTGCATGAATATATAGTCCGCCCTCTCTATGGTACAATCCTCGATATCGATCCTGCTGCAATCCCAGAAGGTTTCAGTCCCGCCCGGAATCCATACGTTCCGGAGCTTTATCCCGTCCATCCGGCGGAAAGTCTTGGGCGCATCTATTATCGTATCGTAGATCTCTCCGTTCCGTGAATACCATATCCCGGAACGTGCTCCGACGGTAAGGATGCTGTTCCTTACCACGAAACCGTCACACTCCCATAAAGGATACTTTCCCTCGAACTGGCAGTTCACGCATGTGATGCCGGAGGTTTCCTTCAATGCGGACTCCCCCGCATGTATCTTCACGTTCTCGAGATAGAGGTCGTGCCTGCAATAGAGCGGCCTCTCGCCGCCGAACTCTTGATTCGTTATCTTTTCCATATCTACTTTGTTTCAATCATTTCATGCCGCTGCCTTGCTGAGCGAACGGTCTTTCATCCATCTTTCCCCACGAAGCCTCCAGATGAACAGCAAGCCCCTCAGGTTCAGTTCGATGCACATCGCGATCCAGTAACCGGTAAGACCCATCTTAGGAGTCAGGATCAAAGCCAGGCCGATACGTACGAACCACATGCTGCAAAGGTTCATCGCACTCGGCACCAAAGTATCTCCGGCCCCGACACAGGCTCCGTACCCAACGATGGAGAATGCATACATCGTCTCGGCGAAGGCTTCGATTCTCAGGACCTTGGCTCCCAGGGCGACAACCTGCGGATCGGTGCTCAGGAGGCCCATCAGGTCGGACGCGAATATGAACATGAGCACGCTGAGCACTGTCATGATCGCAGACGCCATCAGCATGGTGATCACAGCGAAACTCTTGGCGTAATCCCTGCGGTTCGCTCCGAGGCTCTGCCCGACAAGGGTGGTGGCAGACTCTTCGATGCCGTAACCGGGCATATAACAGAAACTCTCCGCCGTTATTGCGAAGGCATTCGCTGCGATGGCTATCGGGCCCAATGGTGCGACTATCGCCGTACTCATCACATATGCACCACGCAGGATTATGTTCTGAAGCCACATCGGGCCGGTAATCCCCCACGCCTTGTCAATCACACGGAGCTGGGGTTTGAAGGATCCCCTCTCACCGACCAGCTTCAACTCCCTGGAGCGCGTAGCCACATACCATACCGCAAATACCGTGGTAACCAGTTCCGACATGCCGGTACCAAGGGCAGCGCCGGCAACTCCCATGTCGAATCCATATATGAATATCCAGTTGAAGACCACGTCCAGCACGCACATGCCGATGTACATAATGCTCGGCACCTTCATATTGCCGCTGGCCTGCAGGCAGGCGCTCGCAGCCCATCCTACGGCGCCGATCGGAATGAATGCCGAATAAATCCGGAAATACCTGGACGCATCCTCTACTATCTCCGGGCTGCCGCCCAGCCATCTGGGGAGGGCACCGCTGATGCCTATTCCCACCACGGCTAGGAAAATGCCCAGGAAAAGGACAGCGGACAGCCCCTGCCTGAGGACTACCCTGGCATTCTTGAAATCGCTGGCTCCGCAGAGATGCGCGACCTGGACGGAGAACCCGCTGCAAGCACCGGCCGTAAAACCGCTCATGATCCAGGTACTGGTGATTATAAGACCGATGGAAGCAGAAGGATTCGCACCCAGGCGCCCCACCATTCCCGCGTCGATGTACTGCATCAGCACGGAAGCCGACTGAGCCAGGATCGCAGGAAGGCTCAGTAACAGAGTAAGTTTCATCTGCTGGGACCTGCTCACCGGCTCACCGCCGCGGAGCCTGTCAAGGAGGATGTCTTTCTGCCCTTTCATCAAATCAGTCGCAACGGATACAAATATATCACAAAAAAATGAAAGAGGCTGACTAAATGAATCAATCAGCCTCTTATGTATTTCTCAGACGGATCCTATCTGTACCTGTGATAGGAGAAGATAGTCTTGACCCCCAGAGCCTCTTGCTGGATGACCAGTTTCTTATCGGTCAGTTCGAGGACATCGTAAACCCCGTACAGGCGCATGTGATAGAACAAGCCTTCCGAAAGCCAGAGAGTATCGTCGAAACTGATCTGTTTCTTGTCCTTGTTGAAAGAGAACTGGGTACCATCGACATCCACGTCATCGAGGTCCAGCTGGGTGAAACTGCCCTTCTTGGCCAAGGCCAGGCGAGGTTCGCTCAGTACAAGGAAGAAATTGAAACTGGAATAATCCACTTCGTCCCTGACTTCCTTGCCTTCGGAGTTCTTGGTGACGGTAGTCTTGGAATCCAGGGCCCATATGCCGTACAGGTCGCCGGTCAAGTCACCGGTGTGTTCGACACTTTGTTTCTCACAGGAAGAGAACACAGCCAGGCAAGCGATTGCTGCCATGAATAACAACTTTTTCATAACAATTTTGATTTGTTGCTGCATGGATTCCTTCAAATACCGTTCCGAAATGAAACGCTAGCGTTACCGGAAAAAGTGGGACCAAAACGAAAAGCCCGCTGATTTTCAGCGGGCTTACGTGGTGTCGGGAAGAATCGAACTGCCGACACATGGATTTTCAGTCCATTGCTCTACCATCTGAGCTACGACACCATATTTCGGGACTGCAAATATACGCAAAAATCCTTTCGCTACAAATTTTTTCTTGAGAAATTGCATTTCTCTTTCACGCCAGCCGGAAAATGGCTAAATTCGCCTGATATGTCGGAAAGACGTTTCATACAGGTAATACTGCCCCTCCAGCTGGAGTGGGAGCCGTTTTATTGTTACGATCTGGGCGACGGCGCCGAGCCACTCGGAGAAGGAGACAGGATAAGGGTGGATTTCTCCGGAAAGGAATATGTCGCCGTGGTCTCGAACCCAGATGCAGGCGGTGAAGCAGTCCGTATCGGCATAGACAGGATCAAGCCCGTCCTGCAGAAGGACCTCGGCCTGGATCGCGTGTCGAAGACGGAACTCGATCTTTGGCGTCAGGTTGCACGGTATTATCTGTGCAGCGTCGGAGAGGTTTACAAGGCGGCCTACCCGGCCGGCAAGACAGCCGAAGAGGAGGTAAAGGCCAGGATCGGAGAAAGGCTCCGCAAACGCCTGGAGGAAAAGGAAAGGATGATCGCAAGGGCAAGGAAGCCTGAGACTAAGGAAAGGTACACCAGGGAAAGGGATGCCATACTTGCCGAAATAGCCAGGGATGCCGGAGAGCGTCCACGGTCGTCGGCACCCGAGATTGAACTGACTCAGCCACAAAGCATTGCATATTCAGAGATAAAGGAAGCGTTCAAGTCAGGAAAGCCGGCACTGCTCCGCGGTGTCACCGGTTCCGGCAAGACCGAGATATACCTGAAGCTGGCCCGGGAGACTCTGGATGAAGGACGGAACGTACTGTTCCTTGTCCCTGAGATAGCCCTCAGCCGGCAGTTGGAAGACAGGATCAGGGAACTGTTCCCATGTGAACTCCAGGTATTTCATTCCGGAGAAAGCATGGTACGGCGCCGGGAAGCGGCAACCTTCATCCGTACCGGAAGCTACATGGTCCTCGGGACCCGGAGTTCGGTTTTCCTCCCTCACAGGGACATCGGACTGGTCATCATCGATGAAGAACACGATCCTTCATACAAGCAGGACAATCCCGCACCCAGGTACAACGGACGCGAAACAGCGATAATGCTGGCGAAGCTCCACGGGGCGGCAGTGGTGCTCGGTTCGGCTACACCTTCCCTTGAATCCCTGTACAACTGCTCCGTCGGCAGGTATTCGCTCGTCAATCTCACGGCCAGGTACTATGAGGCTGGAGACGCCGATGTGGAGATCATAGACACGATCGCGGAGCGGCGCAAGAACGGGATGAGGGGAAGTTTCTCATTGAAGCTGATCGATCACATACGGGAGTGCCTCGACCGGAAGGAACAGGTCATGATACTGCGGGAAAGAAGGGCATACTCCCCCGTCGTCCAGTGCGAGGAATGCGGTTACATACCGAAATGCAAGCGTTGCAACGTGAGCCTCAGCCTGCATCTGAAGACCGACGGCTCCGGTAAACTTGTCTGCCACTATTGCGGGAAGGTCATGGACTTCACCGGGACTTGTCCGAAATGCGGAGGCAAGCTGAGTCCGCTCGGGGCCGGTACCCAGAGGATCGAGGAAGAAGCGAAGGAACTCTTCCCGGGTGCAAGGATAGCCCGGCTCGACAGCGATTCAGCCCAGAGCCGCAGGAATGGGACGGACATCATCCGGAACTTCTCGTCCGGCGATACCGACATCCTGGTCGGCACCAGGATGGTAACCAAAGGCTTCGACTTCAGCGGGCTGACCCTCGTGGCCGTCCTTCAGGCCGATTCGATCCTGAGCCAGCAGGACTACCGGGCCGACGAGAGGAGCCTTCAGATGCTGGAGCAATTCCGCGGAAGGTGTGGCAGGAGAGGACGGAAAGGCCTCTTCGTCATACAGACTTCACAGCCGGAACATCCTGTTTACAAAAGCCTTGAGGGAGACTTGAACGAAAAGTCGACGCTGGCCGGTTTCCTCGCCGAGAGAAAGCTTTTCGGCTATCCGCCATTTTCAAGGGTGGTCGGGATCACGGTCAAGGACTACAACCTGACAAGGCTTGAGAAGATGAGCGGAGACCTTGCGGCAGTCCTCGAGAACACACCACTCAACCCCGGCGTGAGCATCATAGGTCCTTACAAGCCGGCGGTCGACAGGATTTCCAACCAATACATCAGGGCATTCCGCATCCTCCTCCCCAAGGACCGCTCGCTGTCGGAGAACAAGGCCACCATCGCGAAGGTCGCAGACTCCTTCGGAAAGGAAAGGAAATACACCGGACACATCACGCTGGACGTGGACCCGGTTTGACAAGGTGCGTTTTTTTGACTATATTTGTAATTTGAATATTACTGGAATATGGGAAAAGTCATAGCAATAGCCAATCAGAAAGGCGGAGTGGGAAAAACCACCACCGCCATCAACCTCGCAGCATCGCTGGCCGTACTCGAGAAGAAAGTCCTCATCATCGACGCCGACCCTCAGGCTAACACCACCTCAGGGTTGAACTTCTCTCCGGACAATGACCAGAAGCGGACGCTCTATGAGGTGATGATCGGCACGATCGACATACGGGACGCCTTGATCCAGACGGAACTCCACGATCTCCAGATGATCCCGTCCCACATCAACCTCGTAGGCGCAGAAATCGAAATGATCGAGACTCCGGACCGCGAATCGATCCTCAAGCAGAGGCTCGCCCCCATCCGGGACGACTACGATTTCATCATCATCGACTGCTCCCCTTCCCTCGGTCTCATCACGATCAACTCCCTGGCTGCGGCTGACTCGGTCATGATCCCGGTCCAGCCTGAGTTCTTCGCCCTCGAAGGCCTCGGGAAGCTGCTGCAGACCATCAGGCTCGTGCAGAACCAGGTCAATACGGAACTTACGATCGAAGGATTCGTAGTCACCATGTTCGACGGAAGGACCAAGGTCCACGCGCAGGTCGTCAACGAACTCAGGGAACATTTCAAGGACATGGTATTCAATACCATTATCCAGCGTAGCATACGCCTCAGCGAAGCTCCTTCCCACGGCAAGCCTATCATATTGTACGATGTCTTGAGCAACGGCACGTCAAACTATATGAACCTGGCGAAGGAAGTGCTTGAAAAGAACGAGAAGCAATGAATAACAACAAACAGGAAAGCAGGCTCGGGAAAGGCCTGAGCGCCATTCTTGGGGATATCCAGGTCAAGGAACCCGAGAGGAAGCCGGTAGGCTACATCAACAAGGAAATCGCAGGTGCCAGGCCGGTACAGGATTACGGAGACGTGCTCCGCATCCCGGCCAACCTGATTGACCCGAACCCATATCAGCCGAGGATGGCCTTCGACAACGATTCCCTCGAGGAACTTGCCGAGTCTGTCCGGACTTTCGGACTTATCCAACCTATCTCGGTCAGGAAGCAGTCTGACGGCAGGTACCAGATCATCAGCGGAGAGAGAAGGTTCCGCGCCTGCAAGCTGGCCGGCATGGACACGATCCCTGCCTATATCCGCACCGCGGACGACCAGGGAATGCTGGAGATGGCGATCGTGGAGAACATCCAGAGACAGGACCTGGATCCGATCGAGGTAGCCATGAGCTACCAGCGTCTCATGGACGAATGCAACCTGACGCAGGAAAGGATGGCTCAGAGGGTCGGCAAGAAACGCGCCTCCATAGCCAATTCCCTTAGACTTCTGAAGCTTCCGACAAAGGTGCAGCACGACCTTAAGACAGGTCTGCTTTCCACCGGTCACGCAAAGGTTCTTCTGAGCGTGGAAGACCCTCATATCCAGGAACTTCTGTGCGACCTTACCATAAAGGAAGGGCTCTCGGTGCGTCAACTGGAGGACAGGATCCGCAGGTTGTCCGGCACGGAGAATACGAAGTCGCTCACGGTGCAGAGGCAAGACCTTCCTGAAGATTATTACCGCATCCTGGAACGTATCGGCAAGTTTTTTGATAACAGTATCAGTTTGAAACGTACTTCCTCCGGAAAAGGGACCATGACCATCAGGTTCAACTCCGACGAGGAAGTCAGCCGGTTCCTCAAGGCTCTCGAGGAATCCAATATCTAGTTCGGATGCACAGACTGATATTCAAGATACTTGTCACGGCCGCCTGCTTGACTGTCTTTTCCCTGGCTGCAGAAGCGCAGTTCAAGGAAGATGCCTTCAACCAGAGCTATTATGACGGTGCCGACTCCCTGGCTACGAAGGATTCCGTCGACCGGATGTGGTCGTTCAAGGAGTTCTTCCACGGAGTCGCCCATCACGACAGTACCTTGAGGATCGGTTCCTTGTTCGCAGGTTCCACCGTATTCATAGGCTCCGAACAGTTCTACAACAGACAGTACTGGAAACTCCCTGTCGTTTACGCCGGAATCGGTGCAGGCCTGGGGATGGGATTCCATTACAAAGGCTTGTACGACAAGTCCAAGGAGGCCTACGACGCCGCTTACGAGCTGGATCCGGAGACCACCGTGACCGTGGACAAGCACTCCAAGGACATGGCGACATATATGTTCGCAAGTGCCGGACTCGTCTATTGGGCCACCTTGATGGACGGTATAGTCAATTACAAGAAGGACGTCAAGAACCAGGCTGGAAAAGCCACGATCTACTCCATACTGCTTCCCGGACTCGGTCAGATCTACAACCATGAGGCCTGGAAGATTCCCCTTTACTGGGGACTCATGGCGGGGTCGTACCATTACTACAGCGTCAACCGCAAGAATTACAAGAGATTCAAGAGGATACATAACGAGATCACTGCGGAGGGCAGTACCTACAGCGGTTACTACACAGCCGAGAGGGCCCTCTATTTCAGGAACGTATTCCGCCGCTACCGCGACTACTCGATGGTATGCATCATCGGAAGTTACCTCCTCCAGGTGATCGACGCCAATGTATTCGCATACATGCAAGATTTCGAGGTCAGTGACGACTTGTCCCTGAAAGTTACCCCTGCAGTGATTTCTCCGTACGGTGAATATGCCTGCGGGACATCCGCCCCGCGGTTCTCGTTCGGACAGGGAGCTTTCGGTGACAATGCCATAGGCATCAAGGTCGGAGTGACCTTTTAACACTAAACTACGAAAAGGATGTATAGGAAAAGACTGACAATCATATTCTTGACCGCAGCGATGCTCATTGCTCCCGCCAGTATGCACGCACAGGGCACGAGGCAGAAGCTCAAGAAAGAGAACCAGGAACTGAGGAACGAGGTGGATTCCCTGAAGAAAGCGATGGAAAAGCTTCGCAAGGAGAAACTTGTGAAGGACAGCATCGCCAAGGAGATGATAGGGATATACGAGGAGAACGAAGACAAGAGCGCAGCTGGTCTCAATCCTGAGGACTACAATGCTGAGACCACGGACAGCCTCCTGAACATCTGGTACATGCACCGCCAGGTAAGCGGCAACAGGGAGGGTGAAGGCTACGACATGGACTCGGTAAGGTTCTCTTCCAACGTCTCCGATGCCGTGATGAAGGAAAGGCTCGAGAACATGAATTCCTTCATCACCCTGCCTTACAACGAGAAAGTGAGAAACTTCATGATCCTCTATTCCGAGAAGATGCCGACCAAGATGGGGCATATCCTCGGCCTCTGCCAGTACTACATGCCGATCTTCGAAGAGACTTTCAACAAGTACAAGCTTCCGGATGAACTGAAATACGTCGCCATCATCGAATCCGCACTCAATCCTACCGCAGTCTCCCGCGCCGGTGCCAAGGGAATGTGGCAGTTCATGATGCAGACGGCCAAGAGTTACGGACTCGAAATCAATTCATATGTGGACGAGCGTCTGGATCCGTTCAAATCCTCGGATGCGGCAGCACGGTACCTGCAGGATTCCTACAGGTTGTTCGGAGACTGGAACCTGGCGATCTCATCCTACAACTGCGGTCCCGGAAATGTGAACAAGGCTATCCGCAGGAGCGGAAGCAGGGATTTCTGGGCGGTATATGACTATCTTCCACGCGAAACCAGGGGTTATGTCCCTGCCTTCGTCGGAGCCATGTACGCCATAAAGTACAGCAAGGAATACGGACTGCAGGCCAGCGGAGTACAGATGCCGGCGCAGGTGGATACCTTCGAAATACACCGGAACCTCCATCTCCAGCAGGTCGCGGACATGGTTGGTATTCCCATGTCGGAATTGAAGAACCTCAACCCGCAGTACATCAAGGATATTATCCCGGGCAACAACAAGACTTACATCCTCCGCCTGCCGTTCAATTACTCTAGCGCATTCATCGAGAACGAGGATTCCATCTATACCTACAAGGCTGCCGAACTGCTGAATCCACAGACACTGGTCAAGGCTGAGAACAGCGATGGTGGAAGCTCCGTATCCAAGCCTGTCAGGTCATCCGCAGGCGGCAACAGCGGTGGGACCAGGATATCGTACAAGGTCAGGAGCGGCGACTCACTTGGCAAGATAGCATCCCGGCATGGAGTGACCGTGGCACAGCTAAAGAGCTGGAACCACTTGAGAAGCAATACAATAAAGGCCGGCCAGAGGCTTTATATCTACAAGAAAGGATCCTCCGGTTACAGTTCCACTTCGTCAAAGTCATCGAGCGGCTCCTCGTCCAACTACGTAACCTACACCGTACGCAGCGGTGACACCTTGTCCAAGATCGCCAGCCGGTACGGTACCACTGTCAGCAAGATCCAGAAAGCAAACGGAATCGGCTCGAAAATCCGTGCTGGACAGAAACTCAAGATTCCACGCTAGCATCACAGGGACACCATAGCCTGGAACTTGACCTCGGTCTTGCCAGGCTTGGTTTCCTTCATGAAAGGATAACTTACGGTCGAGGCTCTGAAGTATAACTTCAGGGCCTTGTACTTTTTCCTGCCGAACGGGAACTTGGCCCCTGCATAGGCCCCTATGCTCCATCCCCTGCCATAATATGCCGGAACGGTGAAGTTTCCGGGAGCGTCCCTCTCGTAGGAATATATCCGGTCGTCCCAGTTGTCGATGAAGAACAGAGTCCCCCTGAGATATGCGGAGAAAGAGTCCGTCATCCTCCCGCACTCGAGGTATGAAAGCCACGCAAAGGACCTGCACAGGATTCCTTCAGCGCGCAGCCTCGCCTTCCATGCAGGGAGGTCGGACCGCCCATATCGGGCGGACAGTCCGGAACCGGACCAATCCAGGTCCAGACGGGCACCTGTCCTGTATTTAAGGAAAGGCTCATCCGGCCGGTACCGCTCGTTCATGCGGATGGTCAGGATGTAATTGTCCGACAACTGTACGGGCAGCATCATAAGGACCTTGCATTGCCGCTGCCTATCCTTGCCGCAGCGCGATGCGATATCGACGGTAAGACACGCCGAATATCTCTCCAGCCCCAACGCCAGTCCCCTCTCGCCTGCACTGCCGGACCAGGCACGCACCCCGCCGGAGTATCCCGGGGCATAAGCGGAAGGATAGTCCCTGAATACTGCATTGAACCTCGCTTCTCCACCGACAGGAATCGAAGTCCCACCTATCCAGGCGCTGCATCCTCCAATGAAATCATATGCATATTCACCGAAACAATCCACTCCCTTCATGTTGTAACGGAAGTCGGCAGACAGTTTTCCTCCGGCCTGGTAAAGCGGCCCGTCAAGCGGTCCTGACAGATAGTACCAAGTCACTCCTGCCTGGCCGTTCCGGCCGAACCAGGTCAGGTTGGCCCCAGGCATCACCGATATCATGCCTTTCTTCGAACCCTCGGTCCAGGAACGCAGCCCGGGGAAAGATACGAACTGGGACAGCAGGAAGTTCCCGAACCTGAAGTCAGCCGCCTCTCCCCTATGGCTTCCGGTCCCGGCATATGACCAAGAAGGAGTTATCCCGTTTGCCTTCCTGCAGAAGGATGCCGAGGAAGAGAAACCCGTAAGGCTCATCCCGCTCCACTGGACCAGTCCCTGCCCGAACCTGGCGTTGAAGTCGCCCAGGACTATCTTTCCCAGGCGATTCCGTCCATATGCCACTGCACAGAGGGAAGAATTCGCCGGAGGAAAAAGGCTCCGGGCACCATAATATGACCTGGCGGCCATGGAAACCTCGAAGCGTCCTTCACCCGCAATCCTGTATTTCATGCCATAATTGTATTCCTTCCCCCGCACCGCGACCCTGGCAACCGCATCCTGGCGGATCACAAGCGTATCTTTGAACGGAATACCGGGGCCGGAGCGGGAGTTCAGCGAGATGAAATGCCTGAGGGCATCGGCACTCCCTTCTCCGAAACCCGGCAACGTCGCAAGTTCCGCGAAAGACAGTATGTCACCGAAGCGCGAACGGTAATCCACGATACTGGCCACCTGGAACGGGCTGAGCAGACCGCTTGCCAGGAGCTTCGAACGGCTCGACAGATTGATTTCCAAAGGATGTGAGACATAATCCATATACCGGTCAGCCTCGGCATCATCGAGGTCTTCTTCCGAAGAAGCTCCGCTCAGGAAGACGATTGCGCGGAGACAGCCGTCGTCCTGCGCCGGAACNNAGGTTTCTGAAGTTCATTTCATGGTCTGTCTTGGTCCCTGGCAATATAGCGCATTGCGAGCAGAAACAAGGCAAAGAATGAAAAACAGTGCGTGAATATTTCTGTTTTTTACAGGAAAGTGCTAATTTTGTTTATTCTGTAATCAAACACCATGATGAACCACGTAAAACTGCACGACAAAACTTTCAGGCCGTTCATCGAGTACGACAAGATCGAGAAGGCCATCGACGAAGTAGCGGCAAAGCTGAACAAGGATTACGCCGGTTGTGACGAAGTTCCTGTGCTCCTCTGCGTGCTCAACGGATCCATCCTTTTCACCGCCGAGTTGATGAAGAGGCTCGATTTCAAATGCGAGATCATTTCGATCAAGCTATCGTCATATTCGGGAACCAGGTCCACCGGCAATGTCCGGGAGGTAATGGGGATGACCGGAAGTGTAGAAGGCAAGGAAGTCATCATTGTCGAGGACATCGTGGACTCCGGGCGGACAATCGTCGACCTTAAAAGGATCCTGAAGGAAAAGGGAGCGAAGAGTTCGAAAGTCTGCACGATGCTCCTGAAGCCTGCGAGCTACAAGGAAGACATCCCGATCGATTACGTGGCGATGGAGATTCCCGACGACTTCATAGTCGGCTTCGGCCTCGACTACGACGAGCTCGGCAGGAACTACAAGGATATTTACGTTTTGGATACGAATATGAAGTATTTCATTCTGTTCGGCCCTCCGGGCGCCGGAAAAGGCACCCAGGCCGCTGCAATGGCAGAAAGGTTCAACCTTTGCCACACCTCAACCGGCGATCTTCTCCGTGGGGAGATGGCCAAGGGTACTGAGCTGGGCTTGAAGGCCAAGGCGCTCATAGAAGCCGGCAGCCTCGTCCCGGACGAGGTCGTGGAAGGGATGATCGAGAACCGCTTCAACACCGTGAAGGGTGTAGACGGTTTCCTCCTCGATGGCTTCCCTAGGACCATCGCCCAAGCCGAGGCTCTCGACAAGATGCTCTACAAGACAAAGACCAAGGTGACCGCCGTAGTGTCCCTGATGATCCCGGACGAGATGATCAAGGAACGCATCAAGCACCGTGCAGCGATCGAAGGGAGGGCTGACGACGCCAACGACGAGACCATTGCCAACAGGATTGCGACCTACCACGAGAAGACAGAACCTCTGATCGATTATTACCGCAAGGCCGGAGTCTATTACGAGATCGACGGTACAGGCACCATAGAGGAAGTCCGCGAACGCATCGCCGAGCTCTGCGTTTCACTCTGACTTCCTCACGGCCTGTAGCTCCCGGTCTATTTCAGGCCGGTCCTGGTATCCCACCACATCTGCTTTCCCCAGAAGTAATCATCTTCCGAGGCGGCTGCCAATTTGTAGTTGGCATTATTCAGGTTCGCTTCAGTGTCCGGATATGAATATGCCATCGGAGGTGTGTTGTGCCCCGTAAACAAGGTCGAAGGAGCGATCACATTACCTGCCGGATAGCCGCTCATGCGGAACACCGACCAGGCTTCCTGTCCATTCTTGAACAAGGATATCCACCACTGTGTAAAGAGCTGCTCCGCTGTTCCGTCGAAGGCTCCTGGCCCCGCGAGATAAGCTGCGATCCCAGCCTCATCGATTCCGTTCTCTTCCAGGGAAAGTGTAACGGCTTTCTCGTATGCGGCCTTCTGCGTCATCCCCACGTTCCATCCCTTGCCGGCGGCATAGGCAATGGCAAAATATGGTTCGCAGCTGCGCAACCAAGGCGTGAAGCCGGTAAGTCCGTTCTTGTTCTGGAAGCGGGCTCCGATCGGAGAGTTTGCGGCTGTATTGGCATTTGCCTTCAACCCGTTCTGGTAACCCACGTAAGGGATATCGCTCTTCCCGTTGAGGTAGTTCGCCGTAGGTTCTGCATATACCGGAAGACGAGGATCATCAAGGGACGTCAGAGTCTCCACCATAAGCTTGCTGATACCATACTCCAGCTTACGGACCTGGTAATAATCCGCCCAAGGCTCTCCATATTCGTTTCCCCAGGCTTCGAAGAATATATTCTCATCATTGTCCGACGGAAGATCTTCTGCCGAGATGGAAGAGAAGACTGCCTGAGCGTCGGTTGCATCGACATTCGCTATACGGGCCGCGATCTTGATACTCAACGCATTGCCATACTTTTTCCAAAGGGAGATATCTCCGTTCAGCATAACATCACCGGGCCCCAGGTCGTCTCCGCTTTCATCAAGGGCAGCGACTGCGGATGCAAGCTTCTTGAGGAGGTCCGGATATATGTCCGACTGCTTATCATAGGAAGGCTGGGCAATGCCATCCATCAGTTTCATGGACTCACTGTATGGGACATCCCCCCAGCGGTCACTTATGATCTGGAATATATTGCACTGGAAGATTGTGGCAACCGCCCACATGTTTGAACCTTTCTCCTCCCTGTCGATAATCGTCTGGAGATTCGCCGCCGTACGGTAGCATACATTCCAGCTGGCGTTGTTCACGTTCGGACGGAATGAATAATACCCTTCCTGGGTGTACATCCATTTGGATATCTGTCCGGAGAAACCGCTGGTTTCATTCAGGTCGAACCATTCGTCGAACAGGTTGTCCGATGCATAGCGCTCACAGAAGGCAAGCATATTGGTAGACTTCACCATTTCGGGGGTCGGATTGTCCGGATCGGTGTTGACCTCATCGAAAGACTTCGTGCACGACAGCAGCGAAAGAGTGAGTACAGAAAGGGTGATATAGTTGATTATCTGTTTCATATCCAGTTTCTCCTATGCTTTAGAAAATAATATTGACTTTGGCGCCGATGCTCCGTGTAGGAGGGCATGCATTGGATTCATAGCCGACACTGCTGTTCCCGTTGCCCAGGGAAGACTCGGGATCGATGTGAGTGTAATTGTTCTTCGCCAGCCAAAGGATCGCAAGATTGTTCCCTACGATTGAGAACTTGGCTGAATCGATCCACCCCACTTTCTTGGTAATGTATTTCGGGAGGGTATATGTCAGATGGGCTTCCCTCAGTTTCAGGAAAGAGCCATCGATGACTGCCAGTTCCTTGATGTCGTAGAACAGGTAGAATGCATCCATCGGATCCACCACTGTAGTATTCGGCGTTCCATCTTCGTTTACGAATACCTTATCCGTGCAGAAGTCCTTCCCGAAAACACCGCCTTTCTCACGGATGTCACCGACCGCCGTGTAATCGAAGATACCGGTATTGGCTCCGAAAGACTGGGATACGGAGAAGAAATCACCGCCCTTGCGGAAATCGAGCAGGAATCCAAGCGAGAAGTTCTTGAAGGAGAACTCGTTATTCCATCCGGCCAGCCATTTTGGTGTGACATCGCCGATCTTCTGGTTGGACTCGAAGAACGGAAGGCCGTCTTCGCCCACGATCGCCTGTCCTTTCTCATCATATACGAATCCAGTACCTACGAGGGTACCCCAGGACTCGCCGACCATGGCATAGTTGTAACAGCTCCAGCTCGAACCAAGGGTATATGTATCCAGCCCGTCGGCCAGTTCCATGACCGTGCTCTTATCCTTGGACCAGTTCAAGGTCGAGGTCCAGCTGAAGCCCTCCGGGTTCTTGAACACGTCCACACCCAATGAAAGCTCGATACCTTGGTTGTCCACCTGGCCTGCATTGATCAGTTCATAGGAATAACCGGATGAACGCGGGACCTCGATGGTCATGATCTGGTTGCTGGTCTTCTTCTTGTACATTGCCATGTCGAACCGCACCCTGTTCTGCCAGAAAGCCGATTCCAGTCCCCACTCCATCGTATTGATGTTCTCCGGTTTCAAGTCAGGATTGGCGAGGGTGGTGGAAAGGCTGAACTGAGACTGCCCTGCTATCGGCGAACCCGGAGATGAGTAATAGTACCCGGTACGGTATGCGGAAGTCGCATTACCGATATTCGCCAGGTTGGCACGGACCTTCAGATAATTGACGACAGGACCTTTTATGGCAGGGAAACTCTCGGTGATTATCCAGCTGGCACTCACGGAAGGATAGGTGAAGGCCTGGTTGATGGTGGAACTCCAGTCCTTTCGTATGCTTCCTTCAACATAAACCTGTCCCTTCCAGCCCAAGGTCGCATTTGCATAAACGGAGTTGGAACGGATATGGGAGTTATCCATGCTGGTAATCGGCGTTCCCACTACGTTGGACATCGTGTACAAGCCAGGGGTTGCCAGACCGTTGGACGGATTGGCTCCCATGTAATCGTAACCGTATGTCATATCCCTGTAGTTGGCACCGGCAAGGGCATCCAGGGAAAAGTCTCCGAATTGCTTGGTGAAGTACGCAATGGCATCGGCGTTAAGCTCGTGGCGGTTCTCCAGGGTCTTCCCGAACCATCCGAACGGCATATCGGTACTGTAAACCGTCTTCTGGAAGGTTTGGTCGTGGTAAAGGTCATAACCCGCACGGGTCTCAACCTTGAGCCAGGAGGTCGGCTTGAAGAATATTGAACCCTTGGCGATGATACGGTCACGGTCGTAGCCGTTCACGTTGTTGTACACGTTGAAATATGGATTCACATGGAAGGAACTGATCCAGTTATAATACTCACCGTTCTCCATGGTTTCCTTGTAATGCGCCTTAAGGTCTTTCATGTCGACCTGACGTCCGAACCACTCCATGATGGACTGCAGCGGGTTGTCGGAAGAATAACCCGTAGGGATGAGATTGTCGCTGTGGGTATTGTTGAAGTACAGCGACAAGTCTGCACTCACATATTTGCCGAAGTTGAAAGCGCTGCTCAGACTGGCATTGATATGCTTGATGTCCGTGTTGGGAACGGTTCCTTTCTGCTGACGCAGACCGACGGATGCACGGTAGGAGCCGAATCCGGAAGAGCTGCTGATCGAGACCGTATGGTTCTGGGTATAACCCGTTTCGAAGAAGTCCTTGATATTGTTCGGGTTGGAAACCCAGTCCGTAGCCTGGCGCACACCATTGACTACCGGGCTGTTGTACTGCGGTATCTTGAGACCGATATCAAGCCTTGGTCCCCAGCTTTCATCGTCCCCGTCGTTGCAACCGGAGCCCATTCCATCCACATACCAGAAGCCCATGCCATCTTCATTATGCATAAGGAAATCAGCATAGGAAGAAAAATCCCCGGAATAGTACTGATTATAAATATATTCATGGCCGCCATACCCCTGGCCGTATTTATCCTGGTAATTCGGCAGGTTGTAAATCTTGTCTATCGATACGCTTCCATCATAGGAAACCTTGATCTTACTGGTCAGGCTGCTTCCTTTCTTGGTAGTGATAAGAATGACACCGTTACCGGCACGCATACCATAGATCGCTGCAGACCCACCTTTCAAGACGGAAATGCTTTCTATGTCCTCAGGATTGATGTCGTTGATACCGGAACCGGTATCCAGCCAGCCTCCACCGTCACCGCCATTGTTTCCTACGGCGGTGTTATCCATCGGGATACCGTCGATCACGATGAGCGGCTCATTGCTTCCGAAAGAGGAATTGCCACGGATAAGGATACGCTGGGATGCACCGACAGCTCCACCCGCCTGGGTGATCTGGACTCCGGCCAGTTTTCCCTGAAGGGCGTTCGCCACGTTGAACTGGGATCCCTGTGTAAGGCTTCCGGCCTTTACATCCTGGACAGCATATCCGAGCGATTTCTTCTGACGCTCGATACCCAGAGCTGTGACGACGACTTCATCCAAAGACTCCAGATCCGGATCCATCTGGACGGCCGACACCTGGCCAATGGGAACCACCTTGGTCACAAAACCAATGCAAGAGAAAACCACGTGGGTGGTGCCGGTCACTGAAGGCAGAGAGAACTGTCCCTTGGAGTCAGTCATCGTACCCACGATAGTTCCATCATAGATGACGGAAACACCGGGTATCGGCAATCCGTCCTCAGATGATGTCACAGTGCCCTTTACGGTATTATTCTGAGCCATAGCTACAGTGGAAACCGCCAAAGACAAAACAAGAATCAAAGTGTTAAGTCCTTTCATTTTGAATAAGTATTGAATACACTACTAACCTAAAACTGCCACAAAAAAGCGCAGATAATCGTAGAAAAGCAAATTTATTTTCAAAATTATGCATATATTTGCATATTAATACTAATTTATTCATTAATTATGCAAAACATAGAATCCCGGCAAAAGGCCATCGTTGAAATCATCGGGGCACAACAGATCAAAAGTCAAGGTGAACTTATCGAGCAAATACGTCTCAGGGGAATCGACGCCACCCAGGCTACCCTTTCCAGAGATTTGAAAGCACTGCAGATCACAAAGATAAAGGGCGAGGGTTATATGCTGCCTGCCACAGCCAGACAGAACAACCACATCTCGTCCGGCATCAAGAGCATCGAGTTTTCCGGGCAGATAGGGCTCATCAGTACCCAGATAGGTTTGGCGCCGGCACTGGCCTATGTTCTGGACCATCATCCGTCGGAACCCTTGATGGGTACTATCGCAGGAGATGACACCATCCTGCTGGTCCTTCGCGAGGGCTACTCCCCTGCCCAGACCCTGGATGCCCTGTCTGCAGTCTTCCCTGGAATAAAGGACCGGGTGATCCATAAATGACGCGCTTTGGCATAACTCCATAAAAATACTTACCTTTGTAACTGGAATTATGGCTGAATCCAACTTCATAGACTACGTCAAGATATTCTGTGCCAGCGGACACGGAGGGGCCGGCTCGATGCATCTGCACAGGGCCAAATACGTCCCGAAAGGCGGTCCTGACGGAGGAGACGGAGGACGTGGCGGACACATTGTCCTGAGGGCGAACAAGCAGCTCTGGACACTGATACACCTCAAATACCGCAAACACGTCAAGGCCGACAACGGAGGCAACGGGCAGGGAGGACTCCGTACCGGAAAGAACGGAGAAGACATATTCCTGGAAGTTCCCGTAGGCACCGTGGCAAAGGATGCCGAAACCGGCGAAACCCTGTTCGAGATGATGGAGGACGGTGAGGAGAGAATCCTCTGCAAGGGCGGACGGGGAGGCCTGGGCAACAATAATTTCAAGACTGCTACGAAGGCCAGGAAGGCTGGTTCATACTGGAACTGAAGGTCCTCGCCGATGTCGGACTAGTAGGATTCCCAAACGCCGGAAAATCCACCCTGCTCGCCGCAATCACCGCAGCCAAGCCGAAGATTGCCAACTACGCCTTCACAACCCTGGAGCCAAACCTGGGCATCGTGAGGTATTACGACGACCAGTCGTTCGTGATGGCCGACATCCCGGGCATAATAGAAGGCGCACACGAAGGCAAAGGTATCGGGATACGGTTCCTGCGCCACATCGAGAGGAATTCCGTCCTGCTTTTCATGGTATCTGCCGAAGAGAATGACATCGGTGCCAGCTACGAGACACTGCTGAACGAGCTAAGGGAATACAATCCGGAACTCCTGGACAAAGGCAGGGTGCTGGCCGTCACCAAATGCGACCTGATCGACAAGGACATAGAGAAAGAACTGGCCCCTACCCTTCCGAAAGGCATTCCGCACGTCTTCATATCCTCGGTCAGCGGTGAAGGCCTCAAGGAACTCAAGGACATGCTATGGGAAGCCTTGCAGTCATAAAGTACCTCCACGGACTCGACCAGGACATCACTCTGTTCATCAACAACCTGAGCAATCCCGCCACGGACCAGTTCTGGATGTTCATGTCGGACAAGGCTGTCTGGATTCCCGCCTACGTCCTCTTCACTTATTTCCTGTTCAGGCGTCTGGGATGGAAGAAAGCCCTTATCGTAATCGCATCGGCAGGCATCGCTTTCGCCCTGTGCGACCAGCTTTCGAACATCGTGAAGCATTCGGTGGACCGCCTGAGGCCGAGCTATGACCACAGGATGCTGACCGAGGGGCTCACGGTACTGGAGCGCCGGGGAGGCTTCTTCGGGTTCTTCTCCGCCCACGCGGCCAATGCTTTCACCTTCGCCGTATGCCTGATAATCGGATTCAGGAACGACAAGCGGCACACATACAAGGCGTTTACCATATCCGCCCTGACCTGGGCGGCATTGGTCGCCGCCAGCCGCATATTCGTCGGCAAGCATTACTTCGGAGACGTGCTTGTGGGCACGCTCGTAGGTTTGGGAATAGGTTATTGCTGCGGGATGCTGGCCCGCCATGCGATCAGACGTTTCGTGGACAGGATCCCTTCTACAACTCCTTCAGGGTCTTCTCCATCTGGACCCCACGAGAGCCCTTCACAAGGACAGTAGCACCGGATACAGGATTGCCGGCCAGCCATGCCGCAAGTTCATCCGAGGTACCGAAGCATTTCACTTCCCCACCATCAGGTTCCGCCTCGACGGCTTTCCTGAACTCTTCTCCAACCAGGCATACCAGGTCGAGTCCCATCGAACGCACCATCCTAAGGATGGAAATATGTTCCTGAAGGGAGTCCTCCCCCAGTTCCCGCATCTCACCGAGCAAGGCTGCCTTTGACTCCGCCTCAGTCATAGCCAGGTTGGACAGGGCAGCCTCCATACTGGTAGGATTGGCATTGTACAGGTCCTTGATAAGCATGTTGCGCGAAGACCTTTCCATCTGCGAGCGATTGTTTGTGGGAACATATGACTCAACAGCCTCGATCGCATCTTCCAGAGACACACCGAAATGCATGCCGACTGCTATCGCGGCCGCGATGTTGGTGGCATTGTAGGCCCCTGCGAGATGGGATTCCAGTGCCAGCAGGGTCTCGGAACCTTCTTCCTGAGGGATAGCCATCCTGACAAAAGGATGGACCGCATCGGAAGGCAGCACGATTGAGCCCGAATACCCGATCCCATAGTTTATCACTTCCATTCCGGCGCGTTCCGAAGCCATACCGGTCAATACCGGATCATCCGCATTGACGAAGGCCGTACCGCCGTGCGATCCGAGCCAATCGTACAGCTTGCCTTTGGCATACTTGACCCCTTCGAAACTGCCGAATCCGAGCAAGTGCGCCTTGCCCACATTCGTAATCAGACCATAGTCCGGATCGCAGACGGCCACGAGCCCCGTGATGTCCTCAGGATGGCTCGCACCCATCTCTATCACTGCGAGCTGCGTCTCCGGTCCTATAGAAAGGAGGGAAAGCGGTACACCAATATCGTTGTTGAGGTTACCCTTGGTAGCCGTCACCTTGAACTTGGAAGAAAGCACGGCAGTGATGAGTTCCTTCGTGGTGGTCTTCCCGTTGGTCCCAGTCAACCCTATGACAGTCAACCGTTTGCCATCTACGAAAGTATTCTCTCGGTGATAGTTGGCAAGGGCCTGGAGGGTTTTGAGTGTATCCTCGACTGGAATGATTCCCTGAGGAACAGAATCCATCGAGGCCACGGCAGAAGCAGCATCCACCACAGCGAACCTCGCCCCATGTTCCAGAGCTTTCAATGCATATTCATTACCGTCGAAGTTCTCCCCCTTCAGCGCGAAGAACATTTCACCGCCGGCTATCGTGCGGCTGTCCGTCGTCACCCCGGCGCACTGCCTGAACAACGAATACAGATCCTTTATTTCCATTTGCAAGACTATTTGTTACCTGTACTGCCCCAGCCTCCGGCACCGCGGTCGGTATCCGAGAGGACTTCAACATCCTCCCATTCCACCGTTTCGTGACGTGCGACCACCATCTGGGCGATCCTTTCGCCCGGCAACAGTTCGAAAGGCTCGTTGGACAGGTTCACCAGGGATATCCTCAGCTCCCCACGGAAATCCGCATCTACGGTACCCGGGGAGTTGATTACCGTTATTCCTTTCTTCGTAGCCAGACCGCTGCGGGGACGGATCTGCGCCTCATATCCTACCGGAAGCTCGATGAATATCCCGGTAGGGACAAGCATCCGTTCCAGAGGCTGGAGGACAAGCGGTCCGTCTGTATCAGCGCGCAGGTCCATTCCGGCCGAAGCCTCCGTCGCATAGAAAGGATCCGGCCAGTTGGACTTGTTGACGATCTTGACTTTAAGCTTCTGCATCGCTCTTCTCCTTGTCAGGGATGATAAGGTTGAGGATTACTCCCACGAGTGAAGCAAGGCCGATTCCGGCGAGGGAGAACTTGCCGAACGATATGACTGCACCACCGATACCGATCGTAAGGATGAGCGAAACGATGATGAGGTTGCGGGTCTTGTTCATATCGACCTTCGCCTTGACCAGATTATTGATACCGACCGAGGCGATGGAACCGAAGAGAAGCAGCATGATACCGCCGAGGACGGCAGTAGGGATGGTCTGGATGGCTGCACCCACCTTGCCCACGAGAGCCAGGATTATGGCGGTCACGGCTGCGATCCTCATACAGACAGGATCGGTGACCTTCGTCAGGGATACGGCACCGGTAACCTCCGAATATGTTGTGACAGGAGCACCGCCG
>ONPI01000164.1 GCA_900319685.1 uncultured Bacteroidales bacterium | reverse complement strand
AGCGGATGACCTGGTAGGTCCCGCGGTCGTTGTCCGTGCCGATGCCGCAGACGGTTCCGCTGGCTACGGCGGCAAGCAGGTAATGGGGTGCGGAGAAGTTGACCCCGTGGTGGAAGAACTCCACCCCTGTGCGTGGATCGGTCTGCTTGCCGTAGCCGAGCGTCATCTCGACTTCCTTGTCCCGCTCCTCGAACGGCATGCAATAGCCGGAGGGCGAGAGCAGAATCATTTCTTGAGTGTATTTCATATACTTTTGCGTTTATCTTCTGCGGTGTATCTGTTCAACTTCCGGGGCCTGGGATTCATCCGGCTTCACCAACCCCGCAGTCCTGGCGGCTTCCGCCTGAGCCGTGGCAGGGGAGAGAACTCTTGTTGAGTTGTTCCCGATGGTCATCATCGCGAGCATCGCTCCGGCAATCTTGGCCATCCAACCGAACCGGCCGAACACCATGAATGCGGAAAGGACGAGCCCCAGTACTCCCATCCCCGAGATGTTGCCGTGGGCGAGGTTCCCGAGGAAGCCTCCCATCATATCCCTGCCGTTACCGGAGGAAACATCCGAGAGGAAACTGCTTATCCCGTTCAGCTTCCCGTCAATGTTCCCGGCGGCGCTTGAGACCTTGTCGGTCATCCCGCCGACGGATTCCTTCAGGTCCCGGATGCCGTCAACGGCACCTTGGACCGTATCGCTGACCTTCTGGGTCGCCTTCTCTCCGATGATCGCGTCGCTGACAATGCCGACGACGCTCTCGTCCGTGGTAAGTTTCTTCCAGCCCACATAGCCAAGACCTCCGCCGACTGCGGCTGTCTTGAGTGCTGTACCTGCCCCCTTCAGCGTCTGCTGCGGGTGAAGGATGGCCTTGCCGCCGGTCTCCAGTACCTTCCCGGCGCTCTTCCCGGCCCATTTGGCGACTTTGCCGCCAGCCTTAAGCAATGATGCCCAACTCATATTCCGTTTCCTTTTATGGTCTGACTGTCTTTCCTATCGTCCTCCATCTGCGGAAGGACTCCTTCGATATGTCTTCTATATCTGCCTTGTCCGGCTGATTGCCGGATATTTCGTTCCATACGTCCGCGAGGGACGTGTACTTCACAGCCCGGACGAGCCGCTGCAGTGTCCTGTTCATCTCCTTCAGTTTAGGTCGGACACCGAAGAAGATCTCGGTTCGTTCCTTTTCCGTCATCTTCACGTCGCTGAGACAGACCATCCTGATGTCATTCACGATCTCGACGCTCTGGAGGATGACCTGCCGGTAGACCTTGTTCCTGTTGGCTGAAAGCGCGACGGCTACAGCGTTCCCCGGGCTCCTGCCGATCTGTTCCGCGAGTTTCCCCATATTGTCCACCATCCTGTCTATTTCGTGGTAGAAACCATAGATCTGGGCCGCGTACACGATGATTCCGTGGAAGGTGTCCAGGTAATCATTGAACTCTTCCTGGATCTGCCAGGTCCCGTCCACTTCCTCCTTGATCCAGACATGTCCGGTGGATTCGAGAAGCATCGCCTCCTCCTGTGACTTGAGCGTGTTCTCGGCCTTCTCGGTATACAGGGCTATCATCGCCGCAAGCGTGGGGTCGATGGACTGCGCACAGAGTGAGCCGCTCAATATGAGTAGCAGAAGGACAGGCAGTATGGCGAAAGACGGTCTTCTCATAACAATCATTATCTAGTAGGTCCTTGAGGCCCGTTTCCAGCGGGACTGAGCCGCACGGGCTATGTCGCCGTAATCCCGGTCAATGATCCCTTCGGTCGCATTGTACCATACGTCCGAGAGTGTATAGTAACGGAGGGAAAGTGAAAGACGGGAAAGCTTGTGGTTGAAGGCCTTCAGGCGGTCCTCGATGAGCCAGAGTGTCTTCGAGCGCTCTGCCCCGGTGAGCATGTTGCCCTCGCCTCCGGTCGCGACGGCATCCTTGAGGGTCGTGTAGACCGCGATAAGCTCGGTGGCAGTCTCCGCATAGAGGTTGTTCATGCTGAAGGTGGCCGCCACTCCCTGGGGATTGTTTGCGATGGCCTTCCTGATGTCGCAGAGGTTGATGAAAAGTCTAACCCCGTCGTTATACAGGTGGGTGGCCGCCTTCAGGGACGATGCGTAACCATCCACGCTCTTGAGGTAGGCGTTGTACTTGCCCTCCCATTTCTTTATCTGGGTGAACTCGGCAGCGATGGTTCCCTGCAGGACGGCCGTCTGCGTCTGCCCCTCGATCTCGCTCTTGATCTGGCCGTCGATGATCTCGTTGCCCTCCACAAGGACGGCCCATTCTAGAGGATTGGCGACGACGATCTGCGCACGGATCTCTCCGGCCCCCGTCAGGAGGACCGGTAGCAGGAACGCCAGTGCCAGGAGGCGTCTATTGATAGTTCGCGAATTCATGGATGTTCATTCTCTTTCGGTTGTATGACACTCTCTCCCTGAGGCATCCTACCACGTCCGCCGCCTCCCGGATGCCGATGATCCGAAGCTTGGGGAGGGTCCTGTCTCCGGAATGCACGATAATGGTCTTCAGACCCAGGATGAGCTGGAGGAAACTCCTCTTCTCATCGAAGTCGACGATACGGTAGAGCTCGATGTAGTCCCGGCTCCGGGTGAAGACCCCGTGCTCGTAGACCAGCTGCTCTCCCGTCACGGTATAGAGCATACCCTTCAGGTAGACGTATCTGTAATAGACCTTGAAGACCAGAGCGAGGGCAACGCAAAAGAAAACCGAGTGATACGGTACGCTGTCCAGGCCGCCGATGACGAGAAGTCCCAGCGCCCCGAGTATGGACACCAGTTCGTCAATCAGCAGCTGCCGCCAGTCGGGACGGATCTGCACTTCAGTGTATGGACTACTTTCCTGCATCATCTGTGGTATCTGTGTCTTTCTTCATTGGATTCCTCGGTCTCGACAGCGCCGTCGCCGTCCAGGTCACAGCCGACCGCTTTCTTCACTGAATCCTTGGCTATCAGCTCGTCATTGAAGTCCTTGTAGCCTTCTGACGGGACTTCACGCGCCACCTGGACGATAAGACCGTCCACCATGGCGAAGAAGGTCTTCCAGCCTTCCTTGATCCGGGCCCGGAGATCTTCCTTGTCCTCGTCGCAGAGATAACCTGTCCGGAGGTCCTCTGAGAGTTCCTCGACAGCGAAATACTGTTTCTGTACCTCTTTCGGAAGCTTGAAGAAGGCGCTTTCCTTCTCGTGGTCCACCTCTATATGACCGGGGGTGAGCTTGAAAGCAAGGGCCGCATCGCTGTCGGGCTTCTCCTTCTTCGCGACTGAGATGAAGTTCTCGGCGAACTGTTGGCCTGCCGCATCATTGTCGAAGCAGAGCCGGAACACGGCGGAAGGAGCCGTCCGGATGAGCCCCTGCATCTGTCCCTGGGTAGGATTGCCTCCGGTGGAGA
>ONPI01000162.1 GCA_900319685.1 uncultured Bacteroidales bacterium | reverse complement strand
AACCGCCATCAGGCCTTTATTCACCTCGCCTTCCCTTGAACTGTCTGCAATCTTTCCAGGACGCTCCTCTGTCTCACACGGACACCGCTTTACTCGTTTCAGTCTGGTACGGAAATATCTTATAATCAGACATTTACTATATCAGATGGTGGCAAAATCGGCACCATCTGATCAATCATCTAATTGAATATCAATACTTTCCATACCAGCCTCGAAATGACAGAAACCGCTTCTGGCAGCCGGGAAGGCGTGCTTTTCTCCTACAATATCCTTGACTTATTGGTCATTTGATAGTGTCTGTCCGGTCCGGGCAAGGTCTATGAAAGCCTTGCCGTCAGGGCGGTCGCTGGTAGCTAAAAACGATAATAACCTACTTAAAACCAATTTTCGGTCGATGCTCATTCTTCTTCTCTTCTATGCGGGAGGAGAGATCTGCTATAGCCAAGTACAGATTGTCTATGTCTTGTCGGACATCTTCTGAGAGGTCGTTGACAGCACCAAGGTTTTCCTCTTGTTGGAGTTGGATCAAATCCACTTTTGACCTTAGTTCTTTTATTTCGGCGGAAACGGAAGATGCGACCATAAGGTACTCTCTAACTTGTACGAAGGCTCGCATAATGGCAATGTTCGCGGCGATGGCGACATCACTTCTCAGCAGACCCGATAGCATAGCCACCCCTTGCTCTGTGAAGGCAAAAGGAAGCGCAGACTTCGGTCTGTTTGATGTCATCACAAGTTGTGATGAGTTAGCTGCAAATCCGCAGGGAACCTTTTCAAATTTCTTTTGACAGACTGGTTCAGTGCGTGGGCTGGCTTTACACCATTCCGGCGAGGGTGCGGGCGAGGTCCAGGAAGGCTTTGCCGTCCGGGCGGTCGCCGAGTGCTGCGGGCTCTCCTGAGTCGCCGCCTTCGCGGATGCTCTGGACAAGAGGGATCTGTCCGAGAAGAGGGATCCCGTATTTCTGCGCCATAGCTGCTCCGCCGTCTTTCCCGAATATATAGTACTTGTTGTCAGGAAGTTCCTCCGGAGTGAACCAGGCCATATTCTCTACGAGACCAAGGATCCTCCGGTTGATGTGTTCGTTGCGGAACATGCTGACTCCTTTCTCGACGTCCGACAGGGCGACAGGCTGAGGCGTCGTCACTATGACGGCCCCTTCCATCGGGATGTCGTTCACCAGGGTTATGTGGATGTCTCCGGTTCCCGGAGGCATATCCACGAGGAGGAAGTCAAGCTCTCCCCACCGCACCTGCAAGATCATCTGCTTGAGGGCGTTGCAAGCCATCGGCCCCCTCCAGATAAGAGCCTGTTCCGGATCGGCGAAGTAGCCGATCGACATCCATTTCACACCGTATTTCTCGATAGGGAAGAATACTTCCCTGTCTTCCGCAACTTGCTCGGCTCCAGGTATTTCCTCCTCGGTGCCGGTCATAAGGGGAACCGAAGGTCCATAAACATCGGCGTCTGCGAGGCCCACTTTGTATCCGAGCCTGGCGAGGGCGACCGCCAGGTTGACGGCCACGGTGGATTTACCCACACCGCCCTTGCCTGATGCTATTCCGATGATATGGCGGACGTTGCCTACCTCTTCCATTCCGAGGTTGAGGCCCGGTTTCTTCTTCGGAGCTTCATTCTCCTTGACTATCGCCTTGACTTCGACCTTGGTCCCTTCCGGAGAATTGCGGATTATCGCAGCCCTGGTGGCTCCGACGAGATATTCAGTCAAAGGATCCCTTTTCTTCGGGAAGGCCATGGTGACGGTAACCAGGTTTCCATCAACCGAGATGGAGTCCACCAGTCCCAGTTCGACTATGCTCTTGCTCTCACGGGCGGGATGGACCACCTCGAGGAGCATATTCATAATGTCCCTTTCGCTCATTACTTGACGATATTCATTTCCTTAAGAAGGTAACCTGCGCCACCGAACTTGTCCATCATGAACAGGACGTAGCGGATATCGACGCAGATGCACCTCTGGAGGTCAGGCTCGAACATCACGTCGCTGGACATGGATTCCCAGTTCCCGTCGAAGGCCAGGCCGATGAGATGGCCGTCGGCATTCATCACCGGGCTTCCGGAGTTGCCTCCGGTGATGTCGTTGTTGGTCAGGAAGCAGCAAGGCAGGTTTCCGTCAGCCATTGCGTACTGGCCGTAGTCGCGCTTGAGGTAGAGCTGCTTGAGCTTCTCCGGAACGCGGAATTCGTAGTTGTCCGGATCTTCCTTCTCCATCACTCCGTAGATGGTCGAGTAGTAGCGGTAAGTCAAGGCGTCCTTCGGGGAATATGATTTCACGGTTCCGTAGGTGAGCCTCATGGTGAAGTTGGCGTCAGGATAGGTGGCCTTGCCTTTCTGCCACTCCAACAGACCGGCCGTGTAAGCCTTGGAGCCCTGGTCAACCTTGTCGTCGCCAGAGCCGGATGCCATGGCAAGCTTGGAATATGCCATGAATATGGATGCCATCAAGGTGCTTGCCGGATCCTGGCGTATGGCCTCCATCCCTCCTTCCTCGATGGCTTCCTTCACCTTGTCGTAGGAAGTGAAAACAGTATTGGAATACAGGTCGGCCACGTATTTGTCGATGTCCATCGTGGCGAAATCGTCGGAGAAACCCTGGAGATAGTTCTCCGGCTTCGCCTTCGAGCGGTAATACTTCAGCAAAGCGGCTGCTTCTTCCCTGTCAAGAGGCTCATAGTAGTCCTTGTATGCTCTTTCAAGGGCGTTCAGGGCATTGTTCAAAGCAGTTACGGAATCCTTTCCGGCCCTCAACTCCCTCGTCCAGAGGTTGGAGAGATTGGCTCCGAATCCGATGATCTCGATGTTGAACAGGGTCTCGCCGAGCAGCTGGATGTCCTTTTCGACCTCCGCCGATGCTGCGACGCCTTCTGCTATGTCCTGGAGGGCGCTTCCATATTTCTGGGTGCGAACCTTGTTCTTCCCGACCCATTTCTGGAAAGCGGCTTCCTTGTCGTGTTCCTTTGCGATGATGCCAAGGTTGTCGAAGGCAAGCTTTTCTCCCTGCCATTTCTTCCAACCGTTAGCCGAGCTGGCGTACTTGTTGGCATACTTTAGCCTGATGGAAGGACTCTTCTCCATCCACTTCCACATGATGTCCTGACGCAGGGTCCTGGCTCCGATGGAGATGTCCTGGAGGGCGAGCATTTGCTCGAGCTGGGCTTCCGTCTGGAACCTCTGGGTGCCGCCCGGGTATCCCATGATGAAGGTGAAATCGCCTTCGTTGATTCCCTTGAGGGATATCGGAAGGCTGTGTGCAGGAGTGTAAGGTTTGTTGCTCTCCGAATATTCGGCCGGTTCGTTGTCCCTGCCGGCATATACCCTGAACATCGAGAAGTCTCCGGTGTGGCGAGGCCACATCCAGTTGTCGGTCTCACCGCCGAACTT
>ONPI01000080.1 GCA_900319685.1 uncultured Bacteroidales bacterium | reverse complement strand
AGGATCAGCCCCGGCCATGGCGGTATATTCATCGCCGAACAAGGCCAGGTCAAGGCCCCTGTTGTTGAGGAGGGCAAGCAACAGCCCCAGGAGCAGCGCCCCCGCTAAGATGGAGATGCCGACCGGACCGTTGCCGATGAAACTGCCGGCGGACCAACTGTAGAAGACCTTCAGGCTCTCAGCATTGGCCGAATACTCAAGGATGGATGTCACAGCGCTGAACACGAACCCCAGCATCACTCCGAAGATCAGCAGCGTGGCCGCTCCACGGAACCTGGATGCTACGAACATCACCAGGAAGGAAGTCAGCAACGCCCCGATGAAGGCGGCGGCCGATGAAGGCGGCGGAGACTATGGTCAGGCCTGAGAGTGCGGCCGGAAGAGATGTTCCGATCAAAAGGGTGGCGGCTGCCGCACCGGTTCCCGCTCCGGCACTGACGCCCATGATGTGCGGGTCAGCCAGCGGATTGCGGAACAAGCTCTGCATCTGGAGGCCGGCAAGCGCCAGGGATGACCCCGCCAGCAACGCAGTCAGCATCCTCGGAAGCCTCAGTTTCAGGAATATGGCGGAGTCCAGGCTTACGAGACCGCTTCCTCCCACGCACAAGTCTGCCGCCGCAAGAAGCACGACAGCCAGAAGGATAAGGTATGAACGGCGGACTCTCACGTATCGTCTGCAACTGTATTCCAAAGTTAGCGATAATTGTTTGTTTATCCGGCAATTTCTGATTAATTTTACCCGATAGGAATAACCATGTAACACCAATCGATATGCAAAGAAGAACGATCATCATCGCGGCAGCCCTTGCGCTTCTCGCGAGCGGCACGGCAACGGCACAGCAGAAATCCGATCCTAAAGGAGGCATCTCTGCGGAAATGTTCCAGGAAATAAAGAAAGGCTATCAAGGAACCGCCTCTGACAAAGCCATACGCAACGCCCTCAACACCACCGGGATCAACGTTCTGGCATCGAATGCGGAAAACGCAGCCATGATAGACACCCATTTCTCCGACCAAGTCAAGACCAAAGGACGCACCGACCAGAAATCTTCCGGCCGCTGCTGGTTGTTCTCTGGGCTCAATGTACTCAGGTCCAAGATGATAGATAAATACGACCTGGGCAACTTCACTTTCTCCCAGAACTATGTTTTCTTCTTCGACCAGCTGGAGAAAGCCAATCTCTTCCTCCAGGGCGTCATCGACACCAAGGACAAGGGTTTCGACGACCGTGAAGTGGACTGGCTCTTCCGCCACCCTATCGGAGACGGCGGACAGTTCACCGGAGTCGCCAACCTGATCATGAAATACGGAGTGGTTCCGTCAGAAGTGATGCCGGAGACTTACTGTTCCAACAACACGGCGCAGATGCGCACCCAGATATCTACCAAGCTCCGCGAGTTCGGTCTCAAGCTCCGCGACGCAAAGCCGAAGGAGTGCCAGCAGATGAAGACCGCAATGCTCCAGGAAATATACAGGATACTGGCTATATGCCTCGGCGAGCCGCCTGCACAGTTCGAGTGGACGATGCGCAACTCCAAGGACGAAGCCGTGAGCACCAAGACCTACACCCCGAAATCCTTCTACGATGAATACATCGGGACCGACCTGAACAACAGCTACGTGATGCTGATGAACGATCCTAGCCGCGAATACGGGAAGGTTTATGAAATCCAGTATGACCGCCACGTTTATGATGGACAGAACTGGGTATACCTCAACCTGCCTGTAGAAAGGATCAAGGAGATCGCCATCGCATCGATCAAGGACAATACCGCCTTGTACTTCTCCTGCGACGTAGGCAAGTTCAGCGACCGCCAGAAAGGCACCCTGGACCTCAGGAACTTCGACTATGGCTCATTGTTCGGCACCACCTTCCCTATGGACAAGAAGCAGAGGGTGCTGACCCACGCCAGCGGTTCCTCCCACGCGATGACCCTCATAGCCGTGGACATCAAGGACGGGAAGCCTGTCAAGTGGATGGTGGAGAACAGCTGGGGAGCCAACTCGGGCTACAAGGGCAATATGATAATGACCGACGAGTGGTTCAACGAGTATATGTTCCGCCTCGTAGCCGAAAAGAAATACGTCCCGGCGGACATCATGGCGATGATGAGCCAGAAACCTATACTTCTCCCTGCGTGGGATCCTATGTTCCAGCCGGAGGAATAAGAGAAACCAGGAAGGATGCCAAGCAAAATATTCTTCATCGACGGACACGCCCTGGTGTTCAAGATGTATTATGCCTTCTTCAGGAGGCCGATGATCAACTCCAAGGGAGCTGACATGTCCATCCTGTTCGGCTTCACCAAGTACATCCTGGAGCTGATAGAGCGTGAAAAGCCGGACTACCTGGCGGTTGCCTTCGACCCGCCCGGCGGCACTTTCCGGAACGAGATGTTCCATGAATATAAAGCCAACAGGGCAGAGACCCCGCAACTCGTAATCGATGCCCTGGAACCACTCATGGAGCTTTGCCAGGCAATGAATATCCCGACCTTGATGATGCCGGGATTCGAAGCCGACGACGTGATCGGTTCCGCAGCCAAGAGATGCGCATCCGAAGGACTGGACGTGTACATGGTAACTCCCGACAAGGACTACGGCCAGTTGGTCGAAGACCATATCTGGCAGTACAAGCCGGGCAAGGCAGGAGGAGACGACGAGGTCCTGGGCGTGGAGCAGATATGCGCCAAATACGGGATCCAGTCCCCTCTCCAGGTCATCGAGATGCTGACCATCTGCGGAGACACGGCCGACAACATCCCCGGAGTAAAGGGGGTCGGGGAAGTCGGTGCCAGCAAACTGGTGGCCAAATACGGCACGGTCAAAGGAATATACGAGCATCTGGACGAACTCTCCTCTAAGCAGAAAGCGATGTTCGAGGAGGCGGAAAGCCATATCTGGCTCAGTCACGAACTCGTCACCATCAAGACGGACATCGAGGTCGGAGTAAGCACCGAAGAAATGAAGGTGGACAAGGCCTATGCTCCTCAGTTGGCGGACTTGTTCGAGAAATACGAGTTCAACTCCCTGAAACGTTATCTCGGAAATACCCCGACCGTCTCGAAGAGAGAAGAGAAACACTTGGATATCAACAGAGTAACCCCTTTCGAAGTTACCAGGGCAGCCAGGAAGGCCGGTATATGCTCGATCATAGTGGAGGGTGCCGACGGAGGTATATTCACAAAGGCAAGGAGGATCATCGCGGCTGCACCTGAGGGGGAAACCTTCAAATTTGCCGAGGGTGGTTGCAAGGATTTCAAGGCACTGCTCGAAGACGCTTCAGTTGCAAAATGCGGGGATGACCTAAAGCGGCAGATGAATATCCTTGCCGCCAACGGGGCGGGACTCACGGGCGAGTTGTACGACATCACCCTGATGCACTACCTCCTGGACCCGGAGAAGAGCCACAAGACCGCAATCCTTGCAAGCAGCTACCTGGGCATTTCACTTGAATCATCCGAAGGACCGGAAGAGGCCGCAACCGGCTCATTGTTCGAGGATATTCCTTCGGACGAGATACTAGCCGACAGGAGCAAGGAAGCCGCGGTACTGCTCTTGCTCAAGGAAAAGCTCTCCGAAGAAATCGCCAAGGCGGGATTGGAGAAACTCTATGACGGGATGGAAGAGCCTCTGATGAAGGTTCTGTCCAAGATGGAGAGGAACGGGATCCGCGTGGATCTCGGGTCCTTGAAGGACTTTACCTCGCAGCTTCGCGACGAAATGAATGCCCGCGAAGCCAGGGTACGGGAGCTCGCTGGAGATCCTTCCCTGAACGTCAGTTCCCCGAAGCAGATAGGAGAACTCCTGTTCGGCAGGCTCAAGCTCACTGCTAAGCCGAAGAAGAACGCCAACGGGACATATTCCACCGATGAATCCACGTTGCTGGACATAATCGACAAGCATCCGGTGGTGGATGAGATCCTCGAATTCAGGGCCGCGAAGAAGCTCCTCTCGACCTATATCGAGCCTTTCCCGAGCTACATAGACCCGACCGACGGTAAAGTCCACACAACCTTCAACCAGGCCCTCACAGCCACAGGAAGGCTCAGTTCTTCCAACCCGAACCTCCAGAACATCCCGATACGCACGGAAAGGGGCAAGGAGATCCGCAAGGCCTTCGTGCCGAGCACTCCGGACGGGTTGATCCTTTCGGCGGACTATTCCCAGATCGAGCTCCGGATCATGGCCCACTTGAGCTGCGACCAGCATCTGATCGGCGCCTTCAAGGAGGGAATAGACATACACGCGGCGACGGCCGCAAAGATATTCGGGATCCCGCACGAGGAAGTCACCCAGGATATGCGGCGCATCGCAAAGACTGCAAACTTCGGGATCATGTACGGGATTTCCGCATTCGGCCTCGCACAAAGGCTGAGGATATCCCGGAAGGACGCCCAGAAAATCATCGACGATTATTTCGCCGGCTTCCCTTCCATCCTTTCATTCATCGAAGATACGAAGGCTGCCGCGAGGGAAACAGGCTATGTAGAGACTCTGTTCGGGAGGAGAAGGTATATTCCGGAAATCAACTCCAAGAACGGGACGATCCGCGCCCTGGCAGAGAGGAATGCCGTAAACGCACCGATCCAGGGTACTTCAGCCGACATCATCAAACTGGCGATGACGGCGGTGGATTCCAAGATGGAAGAGGCCGGACTGAAATCCAGGATGGTACTCCAGATCCACGACGAACTTGTGTTCGATGCGGTTCCGGAAGAAATCGACACCCTTAAGCGAATCGTTACCGAGCAGATGGAGAACGTAGTGAAACTGAGCGTACCGCTCACAGTAGATTGCAACTATGGAAAGAACTGGCTCGAAGCCCATTGATGAACTGATAATCCTGGCGAAGAACGGCAACGGACTGGCATTCACCGCCCTGTGGGACAGGCATATCGACCAGCTCCGTTCATACCTCAACACCCAGTTCAAGAACCTCGATGAGTACTCTGTCGAGGACATATGTTCTCGCAGTTTCGAGAAAGCTTTCCGGAAGATCCACACCTATGATCAGTCTAAGAGCCAGTTTCTGACCTGGCTGTGCACGATCGCAAGGAATACTGCCCTGGACACCCTTGAAGCAGAGAAACGCAGCCGACCGTCCGCCCATCTCGTCTCCCTGGACGATGCCGGACAGGCCTCCGGTGCTGAAGGTATCCCGGACCAGACCGACGACGCCCTGAATTCGCTGATCAGGACTGAATATGAAGAAGAAAGGGTAAAGTACATCGACCGGCTTCCGGAACTCTACCGTGAAGTCGCCAGAAGGCGCCTTTTAGACGGGATGAAATACAACGAAATTGCAGAAAGCCTGGACCTGGAGCTGAATACGGTCAAGACAAGGTTGAGACGCGCGAAGCAGATCATGGACGAGCTTCGCGAAAGGGATGAGGAGGAATAGCCATGGATTATACACGTTTCGAAGAATTCATCAAGGAATCCTTTCCCCAGGTCACTCCGGAACAGCTCGTAATGTTCCGGAAGATGGAACCTGCCTACCGTGAGTGGAATTCCAAGATCAACGTAATCTCCAGGAAGGACATCGACAACTTGTACGACCACCATATCCTGCATTCTCTCGCAATCGCTGAATATCTCAAGGAGCGTAAGCCGGAGGTCTATCAGGACTTCCTCTCGGCCGGTTCGGGGCTGAAAATCCTGGACCTCGGCACTGGAGGAGGATTCCCGGGCATTCCACTGGCTGTGCTTTTTCCCGGTGTGTCGTTCGTGCTCTGCGACTCGATCAAGAAGAAGACCCTGGTCGCCTCAGAGATCTCCAGAAACCTTGGGCTCACGAACGTAACTGTGGTGAACGCCCGCGCGGAGTCGCTGGGCATGCAGTTCGATTATGTAGTATCACGCGCCGTGGCTTCCCTGGAAGACTTCTACCCTTGGGTCAAGGGCCGGTATTCCAAGAGCATCCTCTACCTAAAGGGAGGAGACGTCAACGAAGAGATTTCGGTCCTCATGGCCAAGTACAGGATGGCCAAGGGAACGGTTTCTACCTGGCGTGTCGATTCCTGGCTCGAAGATACTTATTTCGAGAGCAAGTTCGTGTTGGAAATCAAATGATAACGAAAAAATATTTTGTTATTTAAGGCAAATGGATTAAATTTGCACTCCGTTTTTGGAAATATAAAAAAATCTAGATATGAAAAGAACATTTCAACCTTCAAGACGCAAGCGCGTTAACAAGCACGGCTTCCGCGAGAGAATGTCAACCGCCAATGGCCGCCGTGTACTCGCTTCCCGCCGTCGTCATGGCCGCAAGAAGCTGAGCGTATCATCTGAGGACAGGTGGTAATCGTCGCATGACTCTTACGGCAGGTCCGAAAGGCCTGCCTTTTTTTGTATATGGACGCAGACGAAAGATACATGCAGGAGGCCCTGCGCGAGGCCAGGATGGCTCTCGAGGAAGACGAGGTCCCGATAGGGGCGGTCATCGTCTGCCGCGGAAGAATTATCGGCAAAGGCCATAACATGACCGAGAGGCTGCACGATCCGACAGCCCACGCAGAGATGATAGCCATCACTGCGGCGACCGAGGCTCTTGGCGGGAAATACCTGAACGACTGCACTTTGTACGTTACAGTCGAGCCTTGTCCGATGTGCAGCGGGGCTCTGAACTGGGCCCAGATCGGACGGATAGTCTATGGAGCCGGCGATCCGAAACGCGGGGGCTCCCTGTACTCCCCCAGCCTGCTGCATCCCAAGACCGAAGTACGCAGCGGAGTCCTGGCCAAGGAATGTACGGAGCTGGTGACCGGATTCTTCAAGGAGAAGCGTTGACGGTGTCTTTTGGAGAATAACGAAAAAAGCAATAAATTTGCGCTGGAATTGAGGTATGGTGTAATGGTAGCACTACAGATTTTGGTTCTGCCAGTTCAGGTTCGAGTCCTGATATCTCAACTTTCTTGACCTATCACACTGCAAGATCCATCCTGCAGTGTGTATTTTTTATATATTTGCATATCATGAAAGGTATCAGAATATTCCTGGCAGAAGGCTTCGAAGAGACCGAGGCCCTTGCCACCCTGGATGTCCTCAGGAGAGGCAAAATAGACGCAAAGACCGTTTCCACGAAAGAAGAAGGTACTCTTGTGACAGGATCCCATGGAATCCCGGTACTTGCAGATATGTCTTTCAGTGAATTTTTATCAGGTCTCCAGGAGGAAGGCACCGGTCCGTACGATGTCATGATATTCCCGGGAGGAATGCCGGGAACTCGCAACCTGGCAGCCAACGAGCGCCTAATGGATCTCATGAAGCGCCATCACGCCCTTGGCGGAACGGTCGCCGCGATCTGCGCCGCCCCGGGTCTTGTCGTATCCCAGCTTGATGATCTGGAAGGGATCCGTTTCACTTGCTACGACGGTTTCGAAGAGCATCTCCTTGCAAAGGGTGCCGAATATGTCAAAGCCCCTGCAGTAGCCGACGGCACCCTCATAACCGGTCGCGGCGCCGGCTGCGCCATCGACTTCGGCCTCAAGATCCTGGAGCATCTCCGCGGCCCAGAAGCCGCAGAAGCTGTCAGGAGAGGGTTGATGATCTGAAAGCCAGCCTGCCCCGTCATTCCCGATTCGACTGTCATCCCCGATTCGTTCGGGCATCCCCGTCATTCCCGGCTCTACCGTCATACCCGATTCGTTCGGGCATCTCTTTGCGTCAGCGGCTGCAACATCGGGCGCTTGCTGCTTCGCAGCCCTATACGGGTAAATGCGCCCTAAAGTTGCAGCCGACTGCCGCCTAGCCCTGTACGGGTAAATGCGCCCTGACGTTGCAGCCGACTGCCGCCGGAGGCCGCATATTCCGGCGGCGGTGCCTTTTCGCCAAACAGCTGCACAACGACCGGCCTCTCACCACCCTCCAGGGCATGTCACTGTGCGCCATGTGTCTAAATCGGCAGGTGGCGCACATCGATAGGCCTTCCACGGCCCTCCAGGAGGTATGACCGTGCAGCTGTTTGGCAATATTCTCATATCATGCCAGGAATCAAAATACATTTTTCTGTGACGGTTTTGTCGTTATTTAAGATCTCGGATGCCCGATCAGGGGCGGGCATGACAAAAGGGCTGTCACTTGCATATAACACCGTGTCACTTACACGT
>ONPI01000160.1 GCA_900319685.1 uncultured Bacteroidales bacterium | reverse complement strand
ACAACGCTTCTGTCCTCAGGATCGACAGGGTTCAGTTCCTGAATACGGTCCGGCGCGTAGCGGTCTGCGCCAACAAGGCATCCAACCACATCAAGCTTGAGCTCAAGCCGGGCCAGATGGAGATCACAGCCCAGGATCTGGGATTCGCCATCGCCGCGTACGAGAAGGTCAGCTGCGACTACAGCGGTGACGATCTCTCCATCGGCTTCAAGTCCACCTTCCTTTCCGAAATCCTCGCCAACATGAACTGCGACACCGTGGTGATGAAGTTCGCCGATGCACGACGCGCTGCGCTGATCGTTCCGGCAGAGGAAGAGACCGGAAGCGACAAGATCTGCGGTATCCTGATGCCGATCATGGTCCAGTAAGGTTCCTGCCCTCATTCAGCTATGGAACTTTCACTTAAAAGGCCCCTGCTTTTCTTCGACATCGAAAGCACAGGGCTCAACATCGTAACCGACTGCATTGTCGAACTCAGTTTTGTCAAGGTATTCCCGGATAACCACCACGAGACCAAAACGTGGCGGGTGAAGCCGTGGGACTATGTCAACGGTTGCCAGAAACACATCGACGAAAAGGCCTCGGAGGTCAACGGCATACACGACGAAGACGTCGCCCGTGAGAAACTGTTCCTGGAGATAGCTCCGGAAGTAGTTGCATGGCTAAAGGACAGCGACCTGGCCGGATTCAATTCAGCCAAGTTCGACCTCCCCATGCTTTCCGAAGAGATCGAGAGAGTACGGGCATATTGCGAAAAGAGGATAGCCGATCCGGGGGTACCCGAGGCTAACAAGGAGAAAGCCCGCAAGACCCTGGAATCTCTGGATGTGGACCTGCACTCAAAGCTCATGGTGGATGTCCAGAATATCTACCACTACATGGAGCCGCGCAACCTTAAGGCAGCCTACCGGTTCTACTGCGGAGGGGAAGATTTCGAGAACGCCCATTCCGCCGAGGCCGATTCCCTAGCCACCTACGAAGTACTGAAAGGGCAGCTTGAGATGTACAAGGAGCCTGACAAATACCACGAAATGGCTCTCAAGAATGACGTACAGTTCCTGGCTACCGTTGCCGGCAGGCCCAGGACGCTTGACTATGCCGGAAGGATAATCCTCGGTAAAGATGATGTGCCGACCATCAATTTCGGGAAACACAAGGGCAAGACGGTCAAGGAGATATTCGAGACCGAGCCTTCCTACTTCGGATGGATAAGGGACGGAGATTTCACGATGGACACGAAGCGCCAGTTCGCCCGCCTGAAGGAGAAGTACGAGAAGGAACGCAACGAAGCCCGAAGCAAGCCGCTGGAGGGAGAAGCGCTGAGCGAGGCCTTGTCCAAACTGCAAGGCAAGTTCCAGGGCGGAAAACTGTTCTAGGATCATGAATATTATCGTTAAGACGGCCCGGGCGCATATCATGGTCAGGCCCGATACCACCTGGGAGAAGGACAATGCGGATTTCTTCCCTCCCGAGTTCGTCGAGCAGCTGACTTTCAGCCCGGTGGTATTCGCGCGGATACTCAAACCCGGCCGCAGCGTCGTCCGCAGGTTCGCCTCCAGGTATTACGATGCCGTGAATTTCGGCGTCCTGCTATACCCTGAAAACCTCCTCGACGCATCATCGGAGAGCTTCGCCACCGCATCCTGCCTCGACCACACCTCCTTCCTTCCGACGCCCATGTATAATCCCGTGACCCTCGGTGAAGAAGGGAACTCATTCATCCTGAAGCATAACGGAAAGACCATCTTCGAATATGGCGTAGCCACACGCGGGATGATCGAAGAAGCCATTGCCGAAGCTACCAGGATGGTTTATATCCGCACCGGAGACCTCATCGCCATCGAACTGGAAGGACGCAGGCCGCTCTGCGGCAGGGACGTGGCAAAGACACATGTCACCGGATCGTGGTGCGGCAACCCGATCCTGGATTTCAATATCGTTTTCTGATTATAAACCCCTGTAATACAGCGTCTTGCACTCTCCTGAAGGATGCATGGCAAATACCATGTCCCTGAGTACCAGGTCAGGGCGGACCACACCGCTCTGCCAGATGTCGTTTCCTCCCTTCGGGCTTACCCTGGCATTGTCGTTCCAGACCACCTTCTCACCGTCAAACCCGCGCCGGGACGCATTGGAAGCAATATTCTCCAGCATATCCGGAAACAGCGGATTCACTCCCTCCAGCTGATCCAGCGTCCTGCACCAGCCTACATTGAGCCAGCAGTCGGCTTCCTTGCTCAAGGAATATGCCTTCTCGAGCGAAATCGTGGAGGACATGGACTTCCCGCTTCCGGAACCCAGCACTTCCCCGCCTGCGTCCTCTACGAGCCTGTAGAGATAATTGTCAGATGAAGGGATGAACCACTGGTCGTTGTACGGAATATTCAGCAGGACTTTCCTGGGTTGCCTTATCACTGCGGCGACTGAATCCGCGAGCGACAGATAGCCTTCCCTGACTATGCCGAGGACCGAATCCGCGGCGGCCATGTTCCCGGTCAAGGCTCCGAAAAGCCTGATGTACGACGCTCTGGCAAGGGGATGGCGTTCCAGGTGTTCATGGATGAAGAATACCCTTATTCCAAGCGATCCGAGTTTCGTCACGAACGGAGTCTTCGCTGCCGAAACCGAATAAGTCAGCAGAAGGTCCGGTTCCAGGCTGACAATCCTCTCATAATCCGGAGCCGAATCATATCCTACATCTTCGGCATCCAGCTCCGATCCATAGAGATAATCGATCCCCGATACTCCCTTGACTACGCTGCCGCATCCGATCGCCTCGAGGAAACCCACGTATGAAGTGCTCATGCAAATGAGGTTGTCAAGCGGATGGTCTATGACCAGAGTATCCCTGCCGCCATCGAACGGGGAGATGGAGACTGCCATCCAGCGACCTGAATCAAGCTGCTCAAGTTCAAGGAATTCCGGTTTGGAAATATCTTCCTGGACAAGCATCGCTCCCGGCCTCTTGCAAGAAACGGCCAGGACGGAAAGGACCACAAGGGAAAAGACCGGAATGATTCTCATCATGAAAGGGTAACTACATCGTCGGCAATCCTGGTAGCCGCCGGACGGTGGGTTATGAATATGATAGTCTTGCGACCGCAGAAATTGTCGCGGATATTGTCCAGGAGCCTTTCTTCCGTCTCCACGTCAAGGGCGGAGGTAGCCTCGTCGAGTATCATTATGCCTCCTTCGTGGAGCAGTGCGCGGGCAATGGCGACCCTCTGGCTCTGGCCTTCGGAAAGACCGGCTCCGCTCTCACCGCAGATCGTATCCAGACCCTCCGGGAGTTCATACACGAATTCTGCGACGGCGTGGCGCAGGGCATCCCGGATCTGACCGTCAGTCGCCTCAGGATTCGCCAGCAGCATATTCTCCCGTATGGTTCCGCTCATGAGGCTGTTGCCCTGAGGAACGTAAGTGAAGTTGCACCTTGTATC
>ONPI01000104.1 GCA_900319685.1 uncultured Bacteroidales bacterium | reverse complement strand
TCGGGGCAGCTCAATTGGATCAAGGTACGGCCGTAGGGCAGACGCTGCGTCTCTCCCAGGCGAGCAATTGCTCCCTCATCGCAGGCCAGCTCCCCGTCTCGCTTGGAGAGGAGAGCCGCCAGCCAGACAAGCGGATTATACCAGTGCAGCGCCAGAGCGAGACAGCGTAGCCGTGACCAGAGCAGATCGCCGTGACGGAGATGAGCCTGCTCATGGGCCAGCGCATGGCGCAGCGCGGACTCGTCCTCCCGCAGAGCGGCAGGCAGATAAACAGCAGGGCGAAGGATGCCTGCCAGGCATGGCGTTTTCAGCCATGGGCAGCCGTAGACCGGCAGCCCGGTATCTGTATCTGCCAGGCGTTGACGGCTCCGGCGCAGGCGGAGGCTGAACCGCAGCTCAGACCCCAGCGCCGCACCCAGCACCGCAGCGGCCCCGGCACCCCAGATCCAGGGGAGAACGTCGGGCCAGGCAATCGGCGTCGCAGCGTGTGAGCGCGCCGCCATCGGGGCGACAGGCTTCGGGTCAGGCGCGGCTGTCTCCGGAAGCGACACGGATGCCGCCGTCTGAGGCGCCGCCTGCTGCAGCCGATCCTCCTGGGGCAGCACAAACAGTGACGCCTGCTCCCGATTCTCGGGGATAGCGTACTCCCGCCGCTGGACCGGGTCTCCAATCACGGCGGGGTTCGCTTCTACCGGCCTTGTGAACTGAGGGACAGTCCAGAAGCACCCGGGGATCAACAGCCGCAGCAGCACCGGCAGCCACAAGGCATAGCGCAGTCGCAGGGAAAGCCGCCCCTTCAGCAGCGCACGCATGCCCAGCATCAGTAGGATCAGCGCAGAGGCTGACAGGATCCATGCCTTCATGGAGCATCCTCCTCCGCCTGACGGAGGATTTCATAAAGCTCCTCGATCTCCCGGCGGCTCAGTTTCTGCTCCCGGGTCATAGCGTTGAGCATCAAGCCGACGCTGCCCTGATAGACCCGGTCCAAAAAGCTGCGGGTCTCCTCCCGGGCCGCATCCTCCCGCCGGATCAGCGGGCGGTAGGTCATCACCTCTCCGTCCGTCTCGCAGACGATCAGTCCCTTTTCTGTCATCCGGCGCAGCATGGTAAGCGTGGTGCTGCGGCTCCAGCCCACGCTTTTTTGCAAATAGTCCACCGCTTCCCGCCCGGTGCGGGGGTTCGTAAACTCCAGTGACGCATCGAATGTTATCCTTTCGGTCCTCTCCTTGTTGACCAGCGTCACCCTTCTGAAATCCGTCGTGCAGGCGGGTGAGACTTCCTGAAGCCTGTACCAGGATTCCTTTCCGACGAATTCCTCCGCCTCCTTCGACCAGCGATCGGTCAATGAATATCCTTCCGGCAACCTCATCCTCTTCTTCTTCGTCCGGCCCTTGTTGTTCTTCCTCTTGACCTCCAGGAAGGTCATTCCGGTGATCCGGTATGTCCTCACCCTGATCTTCTGCCTCACCTTGCGTCCTGACCGGTGGATGCGGAACATCTCCAGGTCGGGAGTATCATAATACATCGAATGGTAGGAAGTGACCCTTTCACCCTCTATCTCGCAGGCACGGTAGCCCATCTCCGCCGCGTCCCTGAGTATCTCCAGTGCCGTTCCTTCGGTAGTGACATACTTAGTGTCGATGCGGTTCATGAGCTTGACCGCATCCATCTCTTCCAAGGAAATCGCCTCCATCGAGGCAATCACTCCGGAGGTGCTGGAGATATCGTCCATCTCACTCCTGGATTGTATATTCGAAAACCTTCACGGTCTGCAACTTGCCGTTAGGGGCATAGTTGTATTGCTTCTTCTTGGTCCCGTCCGGGTTGTATTCGTATTTCCGGATGGCGCTCGGCTTGTTTTTCTCGTTGTAGATGATGTTCTTGCTGATCTTTCCGTTCGCCCCGTATTCGAAGGTCTCGCGCCATTTCTGGCCGTACCTGGTGTATTCGATCTCCTCGATCTTCCGGCCCTGGTCATCGTAAGTGGTGATCCTGTCCAGCCATTTGGTCTGGGTCTTTGCATCGGTGTTCCACTCGCGGATCACCAGGTTCTTGCGAGCCTGCCGCTTTGCCATGGTGGCTGCATCCAGCTGGGCATATGCGCAGACACTGAAGAGCGGCAGCAGCAACAGGGACACCAGCAGTATTTTCCCTATCAATCCTTTCATATGGTTACCATCTTAAGTTTCCTGTCCTCGAAATGTCCGAGCCTCCGGAAGCCGAACATCTTGACGTACTGTGCGAAGTAATCAAATTTGGTTCCAACCTGCTGAGGATCATGCGAATCTGAACCGAGGCATATGATTTCCCCTCCGAGTTCGAGGTAGCGGATCAGGATGTCGCGGTCCAGCTGCGGGGTCCTGAGGCCATATTGCCTGTAGGACTTGGTGTTGATCTCCAGTCCTTTCCCGTTCTCTGCGAGATAACGCAGGATTTCGTCCATCAGCCCGGGGAAATCCTTGTACAGGATGCTCTCCTTCGGGTACGGTGCATATCGGACCACATAGTCGAAATGTCCCATCACATCGAAGTCACCCAGCCATTTCATTTCCCTCAGCAAAGTCTCGAGGTACCTGCCGTATGCTTCCTTCCAGTTCTTGCCCTTGTAGTAATGTCCGTAATACGGATCAGTGTCCTCCAGGTAGTGTACCGAAGCGGTCACCTGGTCGAAACGCTGTGCTGCCAGCAGGTTGCGGTCAAGGTCCCGGTTATTCTCCCCAAGCCCGATCTCGATACCTTTCAGGACCTTGAATTTCTTTGCTGCAGTCCTGCCGAAGGCACCTTCGGCGACCATGCCGCCGACCCTGTCGATATCGGCTTGCTGGGCGCGGACATCGAAAACTTCTGCAACCGCAGGACCGGTCTTTTCCGGAATCTGCGGGACGTAGAAATCACAATGGTCGGTGAAACATATTCCTCCGAGACCCTTTTCGATGGCTGCCTTGACGCTTTTTTCCACCGACGTCTTCCCGCCATCGAAAGAGAATTGGCTGTGGTTGTGCGTATCAAAAAACATATTCACGAATATAGCAATTTTTCTTATTTTTGTAATTGTTGCAATTGCAAGGAATATGATAACATTCGGATATAAGACAAAGTTCAGCAGCCTGGTCAGGGCTGCCGGCGCCATAGGCATCGGCCTGGTCCTGGTTTTCGGAAACAATGCCCCGACAACGGTGGTCAAGATCATCGCAGCCCTCCTGATAGTGGCTGGCCTGGTGTCCCTCGTGTACGGAATCAAGAAGAACAGGGAACAGGGAATGTACCAGATGCTCGTAATCAATGCTTGCCTGGACATCCTCCTGGGTCTGCTGCTGTTCTTCAACCCGCAGTGGATAGCCGGAATCATAGTCTATCTGATAGGAATAGCCTTGATCCTGTTCGGCGCCCTGCAGCTCCTCGCCGTTGCCGGCACGCTTTCGATGCTCGGGTCGGGGTTCTCCTCCCTGATCCTGTCGGTCTGCGCCATTGTCGGAGGTGCCTTCCTGCTTTTCAACCCTCTGACCATCAAGGTGATGAGCGTTATCGCAGGACTGTTCATGATCCTCTATGGAGTCTCCGAAATCATATCCACCTACAAGATCGGCAAAGCCAGGAAGGAATACGAAATCCGCTTTGGGCCGAAGCCGGAAGATGCACCAGGAGCACCAGCAGGCAAAATCGACGCATCCGGAATCGGAGATGCCAAGGAAGTCGAATTCGAAAAGGTTGACGAGCCAGGGGAATGATCTCTCAGGAAACGATACAGAAGATCCTCGACACCGCCCGCATCGAAGAGGTGGTGGGCGACTTCGTGACTCTCAGGAAGCGCGGGGCCGACTGGTGGGGATGCTGTCCGTTCCATAACGAGAAAACTCCTTCTTTCCATGTCGTACCCGCCAAGGGAATCTATTATTGTTTCGGCTGCCACAAGGGAGGTTCCGCGGTGGGATTCGTGATGGAACACGAGCATATGTCCTATCCGGACGCCCTCCGGTACCTTGCGAAGAAATACAACATCGAGATTGAAGAGGAAGAGGAAACCGCCGAGCAGATTGCCAGCAGGCAGCGCAACGAAAGCCTCCTCCTTGTTTCGGAATATGCCGGGACTTTCTTCCAGGAACAGCTGAAGGAAGGGGAGGGCAAGGCCGTCGGCCTCTCATATTTCCACACCAGGGGACTTGAAGACGAGACCATCGAAAAGTATGGCCTGGGCTGGGCGCCGTCGGACAAGCATTCCTTCACGGATGCAGCCAAGGCAAAGGGTTTCAAGGATGAATATCTCCTGGAAACCGGCCTGTGCGCCAAGTATGATGATGGTCCCGACCTCCACGACCGATTCGTGGAAAGGGTCATATTCCCGATCCATTCTGTGAGCGGCAGGGTCATTGCGTTCGGTGCCAGGACCCTCAAGTCCAAGGTCGAGGGAAAGCCTTATGCTAAATATGTAAACTCCAAGGAATCATCGATATACGTCAAGAACCAGTCGCTTTACGGCATCTGGTTCGCAAAGAATGCGATGTCCCGGGAGGACAAGTGCTATCTCGTGGAGGGCTACCTGGACGTGCTGTCGATGCACCAGCTCGGAATCACCAACGTAGTGGCTTCCAGCGGTACTGCCCTGACCGAAGGGCAGATCCGCCTGATCAGGCGCTTCACGGAGAATGTCACGATAATGTACGACGGCGATCCTGCAGGGATACATGCGGCACTGCGCGGAATCGGGATGTTCCTCAAGCAGGGTATGAACGTGAAGGTCGTACTCTTGCCTGACGGGGACGATCCGGATTCATATTCCAGGAAACATTCCCTCGCGGAGGTCAAGGAATTCATCGAAACCAACGAGCAGGATTTCGTGGACTTCAAGAGCACGCTGCTGATGGAAGGTACCGGCGGCGATCCGCTGAAGAGGGCGAACGTCATAAACGACATCGCGGACACGGTGGCCGATATTCCTGACCCGATCAAGAGGGAGTCATACATCGGATTCCTCAGCCGTAAGTTCGACATCCGCCGCGAGGCTCTGGAGGAGAGGATTTCATCCACCAGGTCCAGGACCATCATATCAGAGAAGAAGACGCAGGACCGGGCAGAAGCCTCTTCAGCGTCCAGGACTCCGGAGGCCGGACGTGGACCGGTCCAGCCTGTCCTGACCGGTATCGAGTCGCTGGAGACCAACCGTATCATGGGCAAGGCCGAGCGGGACCTGCTGGGTTTCATCCTTACCTACGGAACCACCGGACTCGAGTTCCAGAGTGATTCGGATTTCTTCGCCGAATCGGAGGAAGACCGCCAGACGGTGTTCGAGTTCATAGACCAGGCTTTGGAGGCGGACGGTTCGGTATTCATCAATCCTGCCTACAAGACGGCTTACGATTTCTATTCGGAGCAGTATTACGAAGGCTTCTCCCAGGAGGATATAGTAAAGAAGATGCTCGACGGGGCAGACCGGACCATGGCTTATGTGGCCGCCCAGCTGTCCACCGATGAACAGTATGACCTTTCCGTCAAGAACCTCCGTGATTCGATGATGTCCAAAGGGTCCTGGCTCACAAAGTACGTCCCTAAGGCAATCCTGGTATACCAGTCGAGCCGGCTGGAGAACAGGGTGAGCGAGTTGAGAGAGGAACTCGGCAAAGCGCAGACCGTCTCCGATTCCGAAAGGGAAATCGAAGTGATGACGGAGATGATAAAAGTCCAGAAGGCGCTCAAGGCCGTCAAAGTCAGGCTCGGGCGCGAAAAATAAAGACTCCTATTTCACAGAGAAAGCGAAAACGCAGTGGCTCCCGTAAGTTTCACCCGGCCTCAGCACCGCTGACGGCCACTCAGGCTTGTTAGGGGTATCAGGATATTTCTGTGACTCAAGGCAGATAGCCGTACGGAGGCCGTACACCACACCCTTCTTGCCGGTCACCGTCCCGTCCAGGAAGTTTCCCGAATATACCTGCACTCCAGGCTCGTTGGTATATTCCTGCAGCAGGATGCCGGTGGCAGGGCAGTAGAGTTCGACAGCCGGTACGGTGTCGTCGCCGTTCGTTTTGAGCACCCAGTTGTGGTCGTAGCCCTTTCCGTTACGGAGCTGGTCATTATTTGAATCGATCCTCTGTCCGATCAGGGTCATCTTTGTGAAATCCATGGGACTTCCCTTGACAGTGGCGATCTCGCCTGAAGTCATGAATGTCGAATCGACCGGGGTGAATTCAACGGCATCGATGCGCAGGGAGTCTTCGCATATGCTGTGGTTCGCAGGGTCTCCGGACAGGTTGAAGTAGGCGT
>ONPI01000159.1 GCA_900319685.1 uncultured Bacteroidales bacterium | reverse complement strand
ACGCTACAACTACCTTAGCAGCGTCTTCAGCCTTGATGCCCTCAAAGTCAGCTCTTACCTGAGCTTCTACATGCTCGAGCGCGTTTCCGGCCTTCCTGATGTCGATGTTCTCGCCTACGCAGAGGATCACCTTGAGACCAGCAGCGAAAGCAAGTTTCATCTTCTCGACGAGCTTCTCATCGGTCTCACCATAATACTGCCTCCTCTCGGAATGGCCCAGGATAGTGTAGGTGCAACCTACGGAAGCAAGCATATCAGCAGAAATCTCACCTGTGTAGGCACCCTTGGCGTGGTCTGCGCAGTTCTGGGCGGAAAGGACGACCTTGGAACCCTTCAGGGCCTCGGCTACGGAAGCCAGATGGGTGAAAGGAGGAGCGACTACCAACTCGACGTTGGAAGGGAGTTCCTTTGACTTTTCAACTACTGACTTTGCGAGCTCGACGCCTTCCGGAACGGTGGTGTTCATCTTCCAGTTACCGGCAACAATGTACTTTCTCATATTCTTTGATCTTTGGTTTGTTAATTTCGTTTGCGGACTGCAAATTTAACTTATTTTTACCTAACTTTGCGAACTATTTTCAAGATATAGACGACTATTGACATACGATGAAGAATTTTGTTGAGGAACTCAGGTGGAGAGGCATGATCCAGGACATCATGCCAGGTACCGAAGAAAAACTCATGGAAGGCCCGCAGGCCGCATACGTCGGAATCGACCCGACAGCTGATTCGCTGCACATCGGCCATCTCGTGAGCATCATGATCCTGAAGCACTTCCAGCAGTGCGGACACAAGCCTTACGCACTTATCGGAGGCGCCACCGGAATGATAGGCGACCCGTCTATGAAGTCTCAGGAAAGGAACCTGCTGGACGAGGAGACCCTTAACCACAACATCGAAGGTATCAGGGCTCAGCTCTCCAAGATCCTGGATTTCGGATCCGATGCTCCCAACAAGGCGGAGCTCGTCAACAACTACGAATGGATGAAGGACTATTCATTCCTCAATTTCATCCGCGACATCGGCAAGCACATCACGGTCAACTACATGATGGCCAAGGATTCCGTGAAGAAGCGTCTTTCCAGCGAATCCAGGGAGGGTATGTCCTTCACCGAATTCAGCTACCAGCTTCTCCAGGGATACGATTTCCTCTGGCTTTATGAGCACAAGGGAGTACGTCTCCAGCTCGGAGGAAGCGACCAGTGGGGCAATATCACCACCGGAGTCGAACTTATCCGCAGGATGCTCGGAAAGACCGATGCATACGCCATGACCTGCCCTCTCGTAAAGAAGGCGGACGGCACCAAGTTCGGAAAGACCGAGAAAGGCAATATCTGGCTCGATCCGGAGAGGACTTCCCCGTACGAATTCTACCAGTTCTGGCTCAACGTCAGCGACGAAGACGCCGAGAGGTACATCAAGATATTCACGATGCTGGACAAGGCAACCATAGATGCTGCCATCGAGGAGCATCGCCAGGATCCTGGACGCAGGTCCCTCCAACAGCTCCTTGCCAAGGAAATCACCACGATGATCCACGGTGCCGATGAATATGAGAACGCCGTTTCTGCTTCCAGGATGCTTTTCGGGAACGCCACTTCCGAGGCTCTCCGCAAGCTTGACGAGAAGACCTTCCTTGCAGTATTCAGCGGCGTACCTACCTTCGATCTCCCGAAGTCAGAACTGCCTTGCAACATCCTTGACTTCCTTGCAGTGAAGACACAGGTCTTCCCTTCCAAGGGCGAAGCCAGGAAGATGACCGTAGGCAACGGAGTCTCCATCAACAAGGACAAGATAACCGACATCGAATACGAGATCTCGGAGAAGGATATCGTGGACGGGAAGTACATCCTCGCCCAGAAAGGCAAGAAGAACTATTTCATCATCAACATAATCTAAACCATCCGAACTATGGAAAAACAAGCCAGCACACGCCAGCTCAAGGTCGCTCGCGAGATCCAGAAAGTCCTCGCCGAGGCCATCAGGAGCAAGGGAATGGCATATTTCGACGGATCCATGGTCACGGTAAGCGAAGTCAGGGTCAGCCCTGACCTTTCCATCGCAAAGACCTACGTCAGCATATTCCCTTCAGCAAAGGCCGAGACAGTGATGGCCATCCTTGAGACGAATATCAAGGAACTCCGAGGCGAACTCGGAAGAAGGGTCGGCAAGCAGCTCCGCATCGTGCCTGAAATCGTGTTCTACCTCGACACATCCCTCGACTACGCCGAGCACATCGAAGAACTCCTCAAGAAATAGAAAGCACTGAATCGGAATACTTAGCGCCGTCATATATGTCGTGAGTCGAAAATATGACGGTGGTTCCCGTGTCGTGAGCCAGGCGCTGGAGGGTCTGGAGGACCATGATGCGGTTCTCCACATCCAGGAAGGCCGTAGGTTCATCCAGCATGAGCACGTTGGCCTTACGGGTAAGCGCCGCTGCTATACAGGCTTTCTGGAATTCCCCGTCGCTTATGCAGCTTATATCCTTGCTGGCAAGAGCTTCCAGTTCCATCATCCTCATGGCATCCTCGAAAGCCATTTCCGCATCCTTGCCAGGTCTCCGGAAAGAACCATATTCGGAGAGCATTCCGGTACGGATGAATTCAGCGACGGTGAACCCTTTCACCTTCGGGATACGGGTCGGCACGAGTATGACCTCTCCCCCGGCCTCGAAGGAGCCGGAAACGGGTTTCATCAAGCCGGCAAGGGTTTTCATCAAGGTCGTCTTTCCGCTGCCGTTCCTGCCCCTGAGCATGATGCATTGCCCGTCGGCATAGGAGAATGACAACGGACCGGAAACAGCTGAGCCGCCGTAACCTACAGCTATGTCAGTGGCCCTGATCATCTTTTGAAAAGGATTATGAGGATTATTGGAATACCTATTATGGCCAAGGTGCTGCCGACCGGAAGAGGAGTCGGGAAAGCCTGGGAAAGGATATCCGCGATCAGTGACAGGCCGGCACCGACAAGCATCGAAGCCGGAATCGTCCTGATATGGACAGAGGAGCCGGTAAGAGTCCGCGCAATGTGCGGAGCGACGATTCCCACGAAACCAAGAGGCCCGCAGAAAGCCGTTACGGCACCCGCCATCAGACAGCTGCCGATCATCGATATATTCCTGATACGTAAAGGATCAGCCCCGGCCATGGCGGTATATTCATCGCCGAACAAGGCCAGGTCAAGGCCCCTGTTGTTGAGGAGGGCAAGCAACAGCCCCAGGAGCAGCGCTCCCGTTATGATGGAGATGCCGACCGGACCATTGCCGATGAAACTGCCGGCGGACCAACTGTAGAAGACTTTCAGGCTTTCAGCATTTGCCGAATATTCAAGGATGGATGTCACCGCACTGAACACGAAACCCAGCATCACTCCGAAGATCAGCAGCGTAGTCGCTCCACGGAACCTGGATGCCACGAACATCACCAGGGAGGAAGTCAGCAAGGCACCGATGAAGGCGGCGGAGACTATGGTCAGGCCTGAGAGTGCGGCCGGAAGAGATGTTCCGATCAAAAGGGTGGCGGCTGCCGCACCGGTTCCCGCTCCG
>ONPI01000157.1 GCA_900319685.1 uncultured Bacteroidales bacterium | reverse complement strand
GGCTGACATCAACGAGACGAACAAGCTCCGCAAGGCTTGCGACATCTTCGATATCTCGCTCCTCGATCACATCATCCTCACGGATGAATCCTACTACTCCTTCGCAGAAGAAACCCAAAACAAGTTTTAGCAATGAAAACGCTCAAATTCAAAGGCACTGAAGTGTCACTCAGCTTTGACAGCTACCAGAACAACGGCTCCCTGGCCGTCCTGATGAACACCGTCCCGGACGATGAGCTCTACGGAGTCATCACCGTAAACCTTGGAAGCTTCCTCCAGACCGACCGTCTGGCTTTCGTCGACGAGAACAACTTGCCGGGCATCGGAGCCTGGCTCCGGAAGAACAAGATCGCGTCCCCGCTGGGCTACAAGGAGCGCAGCGGGTTCTGCCAGTACGAGCTCTACGCTTTCCACAAACACGCGTAGAGTTGCTTCAAATGAAGCTCACAATCTCCAAGTCAGAAATGGCTTGGAGATACTTATGTCTATTGGAGATAGACTGGCGTTCAACATCCGTTATGAAAGCGCCGATGATGACGTCGAGATTGTATAGTCCTTTGCGGAAGCGGCCGGACTGGCCGAGGAATCTTTTTCTTTTGACCCGAGGATAATCCTGAGCGCAGAAATCCGGCAGGAGGCCCCGCACTCCGGCGTGAATTCCTAGCGGATCCGCTCCTGATCCCCTGGCTCTCAGTCAACTTTCCACACCTGTCGGTGAAACGGGGGATCCGTCCCTTGGACTGCGCCCTGGAAGGGGAGCGGCATCTTCTTTCGTCGCTGTGCCAGCCCTCTGTCCGCTTCACGCGGTTCTTTCCGCCGGTAGCGATTGGCGTGCTTCTCATCCCGTTGTCGCCTGGTATCCGGGGTCTTGCCGATGACGGAGGAACTATGGCTGATCCATGTGACTGAACCGGTTACTGAGACCATTTCTTGATGCAAAGGTATTTCCTTCACGTGGAGGCTTCAAGGGTGAAATGCACCTCCTGAGAAATCTCCACACCTAAAGGGTAGTATTTCTCCTCCGGCCCTTGCTCCCTTACCACGATGAAGGCGCTGATGCGGCATCAGAAATAATTCAGTAACCCTTTAATTCAGACACATTATGGAACAGCTCAATTCAGTTATCCTCCGCGGCATCATCGGAAATGCCCGCATCCAGAACATCGGTGACACCCAGATGGAACGCTTCAGCGTCGCTACCGACTACGCCTACAAGAATCGCTCGGGAGAGCATGTGGTAGAAGTGACCTGGCATCAAATCACGGCCTTCAAGAATGATAAGATGCCGGACTTCTCCTCCCTTGTCAAGGGCGCCGGCGTCGAGGTCAAGGGCCGCCTCCGCAACAACCGGTTCACCGACTCCAACGGTGTGGAAAGGACCGTCACCGAGATCCTCGCGTCTCAGGTCAGCGTCATCGGCGGGACGCTTCAGTAACCGTCGGGGAGACGGGTTCTCCTCTCCTGCTTTGCTCTTCTCTGGCACCGCCCCGGACAACCTCCGGGGCGGATCTTTTCACGATAGTATCAAAGTATCATAGTATCATTGTTCAGAAAGTACCAAAGTATCAAAGTATCGTAGTATGCAGCGCTGCAGCGTCTTTCTTCTTTTGACACGAAGCGGATTCTCCGCTCATGCGGCCCCGGGTATTGGCGTATATCCTTTCTGCAAATCTAAGCTCGCCCATCGATGCGTCAAGCCAGACCTGTGGGCAGGGGAGACTGACAATCTTCCTCCCGTGCGGGAGCGTATTCTCCGTCTCCGGCTTGCCTTCATCTTTACGGGCTCGCTTTCCGAAAGCAGAAAAATATACGCATCCCCGGGGCCGGAAGGCTCGGAAAAAAGGGAAAAGAAATGAGTTCGTGATTATGGAAGATGCATTGACTCTCGTCCTGGTCATCGTCCTCTGCCTGCTCCTGAAGCCGCTCATATCCGCAATCCTGCGCGGACTGGGAAGCTCGGAGCACCGTAGGGACAGGTAGGGTGCTGGCGGTGCGATAGGACTGGCATATCATTAGGTAGGTTGGCTACGGCATTTGGCGCGGCCGGCTATTGTCGTATCTGCAACCGGGTTGCGAAGGATTCTCTGTATCTTTGTACCTGAAAGAATGAAATCATGAGCGACAAGATCCAGAAATCCTACCGGCAGTCCCGGAATATCTATGATGATGTCCTGACACGGTCCACCTGGTGGAGCCGCCTGTACATGGACATCTTCTGGGGCGGAGTGGATGACAACAAGATCGCACGGACCGTACTGTCTTATATCCCGGATGACTTCTCCGGGAAGCTGCTGGACGTTCCTGTCGGGACTGGCGTCTTCACAGTCGCGAAGTACGCACGCATGAACCGGGCAGCCATCGTCTGCCTGGACTACAGCAGCGACATGCTCGACCAGGCACGAGACCGTTTCTGGAAAGTGGGGATAGGGAACTGCCGTCTGGTCCAAGGTGATGTGGGGGCTCTTCCTTTCGGGGACGAATCCTTCGACATCATCCTTACCATGAATGGCTTTCATGCCTTCCCGGACAAGGAGAAGGCCTATTCCGAAGTGAATCGGGTTCTGAAGGCTGGCGGCCGTCTGGTCGGCTGCTTTTGCATCCGGGGCGAATCCCGCCGGACCGACCGGCTGATGGACCGGATCCTTTCCCGCAGAGGCTGGTTCACACCACCTTTCGAGACCTTCGACTCCCTGAAAGCGAGACTGGAGAAGGGATACCGGCTCGAAGAGTATCACAAGGAAGGGTCTATCGTGTATTTCATGGCAACGAAAGAACCGCATTAGGATATGAGGACATTCCTGAAGATACTGACCCTGTTCATCGCCGTCGGAGCCGTCGGTGGTGCCGTGATGATGTGGATGGATCCCACCGGTGTGAGCTGGGGAGGGGAGCCGATGCTGGATCTGCTGCGGGCTAAGATGCCCTGGCCGGAGGTCCTTTTCAAGGACTTCATTCCATCCGGCTTCGCCCTGCTGGCTGTGAACGGCCTGCCTCAGATTTTTGCCGCACTGATGCTCTTCAAGAATCATCGTTGGGCCTACTGGGCCTGTCTCGCATGCGGAATCATCCTCATGCTTTGGATTGTGTTGGAGTGGTGGATCTGGGGATTCGTGGCCCTGAGCAACATCTACTTCATGCTGGGGCTCGTCGAAGTGATTGGCGCCGTTTTCTGTATCAGGCGCTTTCGTTAGAAGGTTCGTCAATCCTTGAATAAGAGGGCGGGGCCGCCGGTGTGTTAACGCCGATGGTCCCGCCTATTTTAGGAATGAGACTGAACCTTATTGGATGTCAATCTGCTTGACCGCCTCTTCCTTCTGCGCCTTCTCCTTCTTCGGGATGTGGACGTTCAAGACGCCCTTCTCAACCTTGGCCTCGATCTTGTCGGCCTCGGCGTCGTCAGGCAGCAGGAGCGTCTGCTGGAACTTTTCGTAGGAGAACTCGCGGCGGAGATAACGGCCGTGCTTCTTCCCTTCCTTCTCCTCGGTCTTCTTCTCCATCTCGATGTGCAGGTTGTTGTCGGCATCGACGTGGACCTTGAAGTCCTTCTTG
>ONPI01000183.1 GCA_900319685.1 uncultured Bacteroidales bacterium | reverse complement strand
CCTCTCGACGGTGACGTTGTCCCTGCCGCTGAAATCGACCGCATTGTGGACTGTCACGACCTTGTCTGGGTCGATCCCGTACTTGTTGATGACTATGTTTCTGGTCAGGTCGCTTACCGTTATGACCTTGTCGGCTGCTTCCATCCCCCTTTTCTCGATGGCATAGACGCGGCTGTCGATCATGTCTTCGGTACCGCGGTCATAGGAAGTGGCATGCACGTGGACTATGAGAGGCTTGCCTGTGAGCTCCTTGGCTGCAATTCCGGCCAGGTAGGTAAGCCAGTCGTGGGCGTGGATGAGATCGAACTCATCCTTGTGCTCCATTGCGATGGTACCTCCGACCATTGCATACCGGGCGACTTCCTCCATCAGGTTGGAGCCATAGCGTCCAGAGAAACGGAACTTCTGTCCGATGTGCTTGGCGAATGATTCCTGCTGTAGCCTCTTCTCGGATTCAACCATTTCCTGGAACTCGTCAGGATCCACGTAAGGAATCATGTTGGATCCGATACGGACAAACTTGACCTTGTCCAGGAATTCGTCAACCGAAGAACTGACGGACTCGACCGGGACGTCGCTTGCATTGATGATCCTGGCCGCACTCTGGTCCTCGTCACCGGATGCGGAAGGCATCACGAAAATTGTCTCGACTCCGTTGTTTGCCAAGCCCTTGACTATACCGTAACAGGCAGTTCCAAGACCTCCGGCGATATGGGGAGGAAACTCCCATCCGAACATCAAAACTCTCATGACTATGCCTCCTTGTATTTAGAGATGAAATAATCTACCTTCAGAAGAGCTGCCGTTCCGACCGCTGACGAAATCGCTCCATGCGGCTCGTGAGGCGGGTCTCCGTCATAAAGCTCCGAGAATGCTCCGACACCGTGCTTGTTCAAGTCTTCATAGAAGCCGTTCACAAGCCACTGGGCCCTGCTGACGAAGGACGGTCCTCTCATCTTGAAGCAGATCTCGATGTAAGGCGAAAGCAGGTACACCCTGGTGCTGCCACCGTGGTAAGCGAGATCCCTCTCGGTCTGCGAGCCTTCATAGACACCCTTGTACATAGGATCGCGAGGAGAAAGCGTCCTGATCCCCCTGCGCGTCACGAGTTCGTTGTCTATGACCCGGAGGACCGAATATGCAACTTCGGGGTCAATGAGCTTATCTCCGACGAGCAATGCATAGAGCATGTTCGGACGCACTTCCATGTGCTGGCCTTCATTGTCCACATAGTCGGCCAGGTAACCGGCCTGAGGATTCCAGAACAACGGCTGGAAATTATCCTCCACCAACTTTTCGATCCTCGTCCAGTCCTGGACGAACTTGCTGTCCTTAGGACCGTATGTCTTCTCCATCCTGAGAGCGAAACTGATCATCTGGTACCAGAATACATTCGTTTCAACCTGGTATCCGGCCCTTTCGGTCACAGGATTGCCGTTGATGTATGCATTCATCCATGAAAGGGCCCAATGGTCGAGCTGTGCCCAGAGAAGTCCGTTAGGCTGCATTGCAACCTCGCTACGCCTACCCGGCAGGTAGCTTTCAAGGACTCCCTTGACTGTAGGACCGTACTTCTTCCAGACCGCCTTCGCGTCGGCACCGAACTCGATATATTGCTCGAGGGCTCCGGCCAGACGGAGAGGAGCTTCGACCTGGGTAGTCTTGTGGAAGAGCCTCTCCTGCTCGTCTGCGATAAGGTTGTCGAGGATTTCCTCGAACAAGGCCTTGTTGCCGTTTGCATAGAAAGTAAGGCCCGGAGCAGCCTCCAGGGTCTCCCTCAGAAGTCCCGTATACATCCAGGAAAATCCTGCCGTAATCTTCTTGCGACCGTTACGGTCCCTGATAAGGAGGTCAGCGCAATGCAGCAGATGGTCGTGATAGTTGGTGATCTGCGGCACCTTTGCGGCCAAAGTGTCGAACTTCCTCTTCAGCTGGCTGGCGGCCACCTGGTCCACACCGGCAGAAAACACGATGGCATCCCCAGGCTTCATGTCGGCCTCGAAATGTCCAGGGACATAAAGGTCTTCGCGGCAGTCGAATCCACGACGATACTCATCCGAATAAGTAATCCCCTTGTACCAGCAAGGTGTGCTCTTGAACGCAACCTCCTTGGTATTGAACTGCTTGCCTTCAAGCACAAGGCTTTCATCCATAGAGGACAGAAGCAGATGCATCCTGCCTCCGAAAGCGTCCACAGGGACGGCCAGAAGGCCGTGGTAGCGACGGGTGTTGCAAGTGACTATGGAAGTATTGCAGTAAGCTCCCGTCTTGTTGGCGCTTATGATCTCCCTTTTCAATGAATATGAAAGGTTGACCAGTTCTGACTTGTTGAATTTCAAAAAAGCCATATTCGTCAGTAAAAACAATTATTTCATTCCAGCCTTGTCTGTCAGCACGATTGCGCACCGGCTCGGCAGATAAAGGATAAGGTTCCCGCCCACGGTGAAATGTTCCCCGTCACCATCCAGCCTTGAGAAACCGTCGAATCTCTTTTCATCGGAATCGAGAACCTTCACATAGTTTCCCTCAGGGGCCGGGAATGCATAATCGGAGAACGATTCAACCGGGTTGAAATTGAGGGCAAAGATAAGGCTTTTGCGCTTGAAAATCAAGATTTTCTTCTCTTCGTCAGCCCTCAGCAGCTCAGGAGCCTCTGTAAGCACGCCGTATCGTTTTACAAGGTGTATCATCTCCTTGTCGAACTCCTGCAGGCAGTGGTAACGCAGGTAGTAAGCGTCTGCCAGGGACCACTGCCGGCGGGCATGCTCGTAGCTCCAGCCA
>ONPI01000070.1 GCA_900319685.1 uncultured Bacteroidales bacterium | reverse complement strand
ATAAACAACATAGATTATGGAAAAGATAACGGACGTTAACGCCCATCTTCACACCCCGTATTCTTTCAGCGCCTTCGACGATGTCGCGCAGGCACTGGATATGGCGGCTGCGGAAGGAGTAGGCGTGGTTGGAATAAATGACTTCTACAGCCTTGATGGGTACAAGGAGTGGAATGACGGATGTGCGGAGAGGAATCTCTGCCCGATGTTCAACATCGAGTTCATATCCCTGAACGCCGAAGACCAGGCCGCCGGTCTTAGGGTCAACGACCCGAACAACCCGGGACGTACCTATCTCAGCGGCAAGGGCCTTGCCTATCCGGTAATCCTTTCCGGCAGGGAAGCCAGGTTGCTTGAAGATGTCAGGAAGGAGTCCAACCTCCAGGTCGAGAAGATGTGCGCCAAGCTCAACGACCACCTTGATAGCGTAAAGTCCGGAATCAGTATCGACTTTGCGAAAGTGACCAGAGAACTGACTCGTGGCTCTGTCCGTGAAAGGCATCTTGCCAAGGCTCTCAGGCTGGCCGTGGACAAGGCATTCCCGGGCGAAGAGGCCAGGCGCGGAATCTATGAAACCATATTCGGAGCTCCTTTGAAGTCCGACCCTGAAAACAAGGCTGCTGTGGAGAACGAAATCCGCAGCAAGCTGCTGAAGGCCGGAGGAGCTGCATTCGTTCCGGAAGACCCTAAAGCATTCCTGCCGATGGATGTCGTCTGCGACATCATCAAGGCAGCGGGAGGAATACCTACATATCCGTTCCTCGCCGACAATGCGAAGGGCGAGTTCACGGACTTCGAGGGAGACCTCCAGAAGGCGGCGGACATCCTGCGCGAGCGCGGCATCGGTTCCGTGGAATTCATCACCACCAGGAACACCACCAAGGTGCTTGAGGAATATTCGGACTATCTCCAGGATGAAGGATTCATAGTCACTTTCGGCTCGGAGCACAACACCCCTGCGATGGAACCGGTCAGGCTCCGTACAAGGGATGCGGAAGGTCTCAGCGAGAAGCTGTTGCGTACCAATTACCTTGGTGCCTGCGCGGTGATTGCCCATCAGGCAGGTCTTGAATCTGTGGAAGAGGGAGACCTTATCATCAGGGAAACACTTAACAACTAGTAAGATATGAAAGGGATAGAAGATCTTGTGGCGGTTTCGAGGAAGTACGGCCAGGACAGCCGTTTCGTCATTGCCGGAGGCGGGAATACCTCATATAAGGATGCGGACAGGCTTTGGGTCAAGGCCAGCGGACATGCCCTCGCCACCATCACCGAGGACGGTTTTGCAGTGCTTGACAGGAGCCTTCTCAACCCGATGGGAGAAAAAAGATACAGTTCCGACGTAGCGGAGCGTGAAGCTCAGGTCAAGAACGACCTGGCCAACGCCTGCCTGACGAAGGACAGGCGCCCTTCTGTGGAGACATCACTCCACAACTGCATGGAAGCGTCTTTCGTGGTCCATCTGCATCCTACCCTCGTCAATGGCCTGATGTGTTCGGCCAAGGCTGAGACCCTCTGTGCGGAATTGTTCCCGGAGGCGATCTACGTGGCTTACACCGACCCTGGATATACCCTTTTCAAAAAGGTATATGACAAGATCAAGGCTTACCGTAAGGAGAAGGGCTGCGAGCCTAAGGTAATATTCCTCCAGAACCACGGTATATTCGTCGGTGCCGATACTACCGAAGAGATCGAGGCCATATATGACGATGTGATGGCAAAGCTTGGAACAGCCGCCGGTGATGTCGACTCGATGGTTGCCGCTGAGGCACCTGTTTGCGACTGCGCAAGCGAGGTCATTCCGGCTGTCAGGACCATCCTGAGCCGCTCCGGCAGGGGACTCAAGACCCTGAGGGTCACCAACAATGCATTGGTGGAGTCCATACTCGAAAGCAGGGAAGCAGTCGGCAAGGTGATGTCTCCTTTCACACCGGACGAGATAGTCTATTGCAAGAGCGAATACATCTACATCGACCCGAAGGGTCCTGAAGACCTCGTAAAGCAGGCCGAGAAGAAGATCGAAGCCTTTGTGCTCAAGCACGGGTTCACTCCTAAGGTTTTGCTTATCAAGGGTATAGGCCTCGTGGCCGTGGGCGACGACTCAAAGAATGCTGGAATCATCACGGACGTATTCATGGATGCGATGAAGGTTGCCGCATATGCAGGAAGCTTCGGCGGAGAGCATCCGATGACTAAGCGCCAGGTGGCGTTCATCGACAACTGGGAGGTGGAGAACTACCGCCGCAAGGTCGCTTCTTCAGGTTCCCGCGGCAGGGTCGAAGGCAAGACGATCATCGTCACCGGCGCCGCCCAGGGATTCGGTGAAGGAATAGCCCGCGAGTTGCTCAAGGAAGGAGCCAACATAGTGGTAGCCGACCTCAACGAAGTCACCGGGTTGAAGACTGTGGAGGGCTTCAACGCCCTGACCAAGGCCAACAAGGCCATATTCGTGAAAACCAACGTGGCCGACCTGGACAGCCTCAAGAACCTCGTGAGGGAGACTGTGCTCAACTTCGGCGCCCTTGATGCTTTCGTCTCCAATGCCGGAGTCGTCCGCGCAGGGGACCTCGAGGCAATGACTCCTGAGAATTTCTCATTCGTGACCGACATCAACTACAAGGCATATTTCTACTGCGCCAAGATCGCAAGCCATGTGATGAAGATCCAGACGGCGCACGATCCGGAATATTTCGCCGACATCGTGCAGGTGAATTCCAAGAGCGGACTCGCAGGCAGCAAAGCCAATTTCGCCTATGCCGGCAGCAAGTTCGGAGGCATCGGACTGACCCAGTCGTTCGCCCTCGAACTCGCTCCTTTCAGGATCAAGGTCAACTCGATCTGCCCGGGCAACTATTATGACGGCCCGCTGTGGAGCGATCCTGAGAAAGGCCTGTTCATCCAGTACCTGAAGGCAGGCAAGGCTCCGGGAGCCAAGACCGTCCAGGACGTCAAGGACTTCTATCTTTCGAAGGTACCTATGCGGAAGGGATGCAATCCGGTGGATGTCTGCAAGGCGATAATGTACGCCATGGACCAGACCGGAGAGACCGGACAGGCCATTCCGGTCACCGGAGGGCAGATAATGCTCGCCTGACCTGTCTATCTTCCCGTAATTATCCTGGCATCCTCCTCACGGTCGATGCCAGCTTTTTTTGCCAGCTGGTCTCTCTTCTCCTCGATCTGCTCCTTGTGGTGTATCACCCAGTTCTCGATGTACACGCACAGGCAGGCCGTGAAGAAGTAGATGATTGTCTGCGCGATAAGGGCTTTCATCTGGAGGCCGGCGGCGTTGATGTCGCCACCCGCCGTGCTGAGGTTGATGAAACCCTGTACGCCGAATGTCGAAGGGAATATGTATGAGAACACTTTCCAGAACTTCGGGAATGCCACGGTAGGCCAGGAACAGCCTGTGAGGAACAGGCATATCGGCGAAATCGCCAGGAACAGCAGGAATACGGATTCCCTCCTCGTGATCAGGGTGCTCCAGCTCATGGCAAAGAACACGCAGTCCGTGACGAAGAACAGCAGTAGTGCAAGGACCTCACCGAAACTGCCCCTCTGCGGGATTCCGAATATCGCCGGGACGATGAATGCGATGTACATCCCGATGCCGAGGTACAGCAGCCAGTAGGCTCCGCCTCTGCCCAGGACCACGCGTACGACGCCGTTGCCGCTGAGTTTATCAGGAAGGGATGCGAAACTGCGGTTCTTCTCCCTCTGGGTGCCTACCAGCAGTGACATTCCGTAGAAGAGGGTCTGCTGGATGATGATCATCAGTATCGCCGAGATCAGGAAGAAACTGTAGTCGGAAGCCCTGTTGTAAGGATTGTTGTCCTCATATCCCAGCGGCGTCACGGTCTGTGACACCTCCTGGTCGGTCATCCCTGCGAGGGAATACCTTTCCATCTGGATCTGGCCGATTTCGTGGAGCATCACGAAGTTGGTGCCGATCATCGCATTCTTGTAGTACATGAAGCTGCTCATGTCGCAGTACAGCGACAGGGTGGCGGTCTCCATGCCGGCTAGTTTCCGGCCGAAATCCCTCGGGAAATAAATGATTGCGTTGACTTTGCGGTCTTCCATCATCTTCCGCGCCTCGGCCATGTTTATGCATTTGGCAGCGATGCTGATCTCCCTGGTGGCGTCCACTTCCCGGATAAAGCGCCTGCTCTCGGCGCAGTCGGCGTCATCCACAACGGCTACGGGTGTGTCGCTCACTATTCCGTTCAGGTAAACTACATTGTAAAGCAGCGGGTAGGCGAGTCCTGCGATAAAGAATATCAACAGTACTCCTCCGTCCGAGAATATCTGCTTCAGCTCGTGGCAGAATATGTTCCACCAGTCCCTGATCCATATTTTCGCGTATCTTTCTGCCATGTCGGATCAGTCTTTAGGGTAATTCTGGTTGATGTATGCGTCCTTGAGCCTGCGTATTCCCAGAAGCGGGACGAACAGGAACAAGAGCAGGAATATCACGTACTTCCACCATCCGGCGAATCCGGTTCCGAAGATGGCTTCCTGGACATGGAAGAGGTAGTAGTACCTGATAGGGAAGGCGGCGGCCAGTCCCTGGATATACGGCGGCATCGCCTCGAGCGGGAGGGTGAATCCCGACAGCGAGAAACCGAGCACGCTGTACAGGGCACCGACCGAGAGGGCGAGCCTCGGGACAGGGAGCATTTCGAGTATGAATATGGCTATCGCCTCGCTGGCCAATACCATCAGGAACATGGCGATGAACATGTTGAAGATGCTTCCTGCCATCGGGAAATGCATCTGGTGGTACAGGATCAGTACCAGGATGAAGCCGATGGCGCTGAACACGATGGTCCAGACAAGCAGCTTCCCGGTCAGGGCGGTCGCGATGGAGTTCCCGGCGGTATTCATCAAGTGCCTCGAAGTTCCGTACTTGAGTTCCGTTCCCAATGAATATATCAGGACTATGATGACGATCATCTCCAGTATTGCCGGCAGCAGGATGCCGGTGAGATAGTAATTGTAGTTGGTCGTCACGTTGCCTATCTGGTGGGTGTCGATGTCGATCGGACGGATCATTCCCATGATCTGCCTGTCATTGTATCCCTTGGCCCTGAACACTTCCCTCTGGACGGCACCGTTGGACATATAGACCATCGTAAGCAGGTCTTTCCATGCCAGCGCGCCGCTTACGAAATACAATCCGTTGACATAGAATGTGATCTTGGGCTGCCTGAAGGACTGGATGTCTTCGTTCATCCCGGTAGGGATGACGCAGACGGCGGATATCTTCCCACTGGTCATATCTTCCCTCGCGGCGGAGAAAGAGTCGTAGCGGACTACCTTCCCCAGCTGTGTAGCGTCGAGCTGCTGGCTGAAATTCCTCGAAGTCGTGGAACCGTCTTCGTCAACGATCCCTATCGGAATGTCGTGAGGCAGTCCGTCATTCAGGAAAGTCAGGAAGAATATGGCGCAGAAGGCGATCACGCCGATTGAGCCGACCAGGTACAACGGACGGTTCCTGATGATCCTGAGCTCGCGGCGGGCGACTGCACGTATTCCCTTCCAATCGTACATTGCTGATATTCCTTTATTGTTTGATTATCGCGGACATTCCCGGGAGGATGCCCTCTGTCTTCTGCGTTGGGACAGCCCTGACTTCGAATGTCTTGGCATCGTACATTCCGGTTTCCTTGGTGGCCTTCCATGTAGCGTAGGACTCACGTACGGCGATGTAGTTGACGGTCGCCGGGATCTCCTTCCCGTCCAGGGCAGGGATGATGACGGTTATCCCGTCACCCTGCTTCAACCCGTGGAGGTAGTCCTCGCGGACGTTGAAGGTGAACCAGATGTCATCCACATCGAGGACACTCGCCACAGGGGAACCCTGTCCTACGAGTTCTCCAACCTTTGGATAGATCGCGGATATGATTCCGTCGGCAGGGGCTATAAGGTATAGTTCGCCGAGATATGACTCGACTTCCTGGACGGCACCGTTGGCCTGTGCCACGAGGGCCTGCGCAGCTGCCTTGTCTTCATAGCGTGCACCGTTCACGGCCATGTCGTACTGGCTCTTGGCGGCCTTGGTCTGGGCGACCGCGGCATCATACTGAGCCTTGGTCTCGTCGTATTTCTGTGCGGCGACGACTTTCTGCTCGTAAAGCTTGCTGACCCTGTCCAGGGACTTCTTCATCACGTCTTCCTGGACGATTGCCTGCTGCCAGAGCTGGTAGGCACCCTGGATCTGTTCGCTGCGCGCACCGTTCCTGGCCTTGCTGCTTTGGGCGGCTGCGGCGCTCCTGGCGGCGTTTGCCTGTGCCAGCTTCGCCCTGACTTCAGGCGAATCGATCATGGCGACTGTATCTCCCTTGTGTACGGCTTGACCTTCCTTTACGAACAATTCCTCGATCCTTCCCGGAACTTTGCCGGAGACCCTGTATTCGCTGGCTTCGGCCTCACCCTGGATTACCAGCGGCTTCGGCTTGGAAACGAAATATCCGATAATGGCGATTGCCAGGATGATCAGGATCAATGCTGCTATACCTATGACCAGGTTGTAGCTTTTCTTTTCTCTTTCCATTGTATCTTTTATTTTATGATTATCTGTCGATCTGTCCGTGGATGTTGCCTTCCGCCTTGTTCAGCTTGGAGGCAAGCATCTGGAGTTCTATTCCTGCATCGATGTACTCTGAGTGGGCCTGGAGCCAGCCGGTGTGGGCTGAAAGGGCTGTATTGGCATTGATGACTCCTTCATTGTACCCAACCGTGGCTGTACGGAGGTTCTCTTCGGCGCTGGCCAGGTTGCTCTTCGCCGTGACAAGCTTTTCCAGGGCTTCGTTCTCCTGCTTGCGCAGTTGGGTGACCTGCAGGTTCACGAGATTTTTCGCTTCCTCGAGCTGGGACCTGTAGAGGGTGGCTTCCGCCTTTGCCTTCCTGGTCCTGTTCTGGGCTTCGAAACCATGGAATATCGGCACGTTCACGACTACTCCGACTCCCCAGTATCCGTTCCATTCCTTTTCGAATCCGTTCTTGAGGCTCGGGTTGGAGACCATGTATCCACCCATCGCCGCGACCTTCGGCATCATGTCTGCCCTGGCGACCCGGACCTTCCCGTCGTATATTCTGGAGGCGATGTCCAGGCTCTTTATCTCAGGCCTGTCGGCATAGATGTCCTCCATGCTTTTCTCAACCGGCATCTGCGGAACAGGGACCGAGCCGAGCTGCTCGTCGGCCAGGATGATGTCAGTGTCCAGAGGAAGTCCTACCTGCTTGCAGAGGAGCATCTTGGCCAGGGTGAGCCCGTTGTCCGCCTTGGTCTTGAGGACGTCAGCCTCGTTGGCCTTGACTCGGATTTGCAGGGCGTCGGATTCGGTGGAAACTCCTTCCTTCACGGCGACCTCCACATCGTGCTGCATATTGTGCAGCAACTCGGCATAGGACTCGGCAAGTTTCTTCTTGTTGGCGATGGACACGATCTGCCAGTAGGCTTCATCCACATCGATTATGACCTGCTGGTACTGCTGGTCGTACTGAGTCTCTGACAGTTCTTCTGCCAATTTGGCAATCTTGTTGGCCGCGATGATCTTGCCTCCCGCGAACAGAGGCTGCTGGACGGTGACTGAACCGACCAGGATATTCTCGAGGTCCGGATGCAGGGCATCGTCTATCTCCTGTCCTATCGCATTGATGGTGGCGGAATAGTCCGTTGCGGAGAGTTTCGCCAGAAGCGACTGGAACAGAGGGTCTTGCATTATACCTTGATATTTTGCCAGCTGGGCGGCTGCAGCGGGGTCACCTTGCATCGCCGCGGCAGCGAGTTGCTGCATATATACGGTGATGTCGGCCATCAGTCCCTGCTGTGTCTGCTGGGCCAGGCCGTGTAGCGTGCTTCCTGCGGTCGTAAGCGTTTCGGAAGCGGCATCGCTGATGAGGGCTACATCGTTTGGATTGTACATGTACGCGCCCGTGGCGGAAATGTTCGGCAGGTAGTTCGCGAATGCGATCTTGCGGTCGTATCCTGCCATCTCCACCTTGGTTCCGGCCTGTTCCAGGGCCTTGTTGCTGCTGACTGCCATCTCGCGGCACTGGTCCAGTGTCAGGGTCTGCTGGGCACCGAGCCCTGCAGGCGCTGCGACCATCGCGGCCGTGAGGCAGATTTTGATGAAACTCATTTTCATATCAATTCTTTTCCATTATTCTTTCCAAGGCGCAGGAATACTACAAATAAGTTGCCTTATTATCCTCAAAAAGGAGCCTAACTGGCCAATTTGATTGTCAAAAAGTCGAATTTTGCGAATTATTGAAATGAATCAGTTTTTTCATTATATTTGTGTGGCCAACGGAACAAGCAATGCAGAACATAGGTTTAAAACAGATAGGGAAACTGCTTCCCATGGAAAACGGTTTCCGGATCGGAGACGATTTCTTCATCGTGCCTTTCAGGTACAATGACAACCTTCATTTCCTGAAATATCCTTGCAGGAGCGACGCTTACATCGCGATTTTCTGCAAGTCGGGGGAATTCAGCGTGGAAGTTAACCTGCGCACGTACCACGTGGGGAAGCACGGGGTCTTCATAAGCACCCCTGGCAACATAGTGAGGGTGAGCGAAGAGCCAGGCAACCCGGAAGGGATGGAATTCATCGCGATGGCCATCTCCAAGGAATATCTCTCCAGCATCAGTTTCGATGTGAAGAAGGTATTCGACGACAGGCTCACGCTGCTTGCCGATCCTTGCGTCATGCTCGACGAGAAGGAACTGGAATTCTGCGACAAGTACATCGACCTGCTGGGTGTGG
>ONPI01000214.1 GCA_900319685.1 uncultured Bacteroidales bacterium | reverse complement strand
TGTGTCCTTGCACTTAACAAGTCGTAAAGCCTTCTGACTTCATTCTTCGGCAAGGACTCGAAATTAAGTTTCAGGTCCGTGTAACCATATTTCATTACAGTACCAAGCATCGTCCGGTAGAAAGAATGATCTCCATAGTCGTCTTCCAGTTCGAATTCAGCCCCGGCATTTGAGTCGACAGCAATCAGCATCCTGCTAAAAGAACCATATAACTCTTCCAAAGATTCCTTGGAGAGGAAATAATATTTTGAAAGAATATAATCGATCATCTGCAGGCGTTCCTTTTCATCCAAATAATCGAAGATATCCCTTAGCGCTGCGTATGAAAGATACTGTCCTTGGGAATGAAAATAGTCAACTTTCTTAAGTGCAACTCTCATCTTATTCCGGCACGTCTCTTTTTTTAGCGGCTCAGAATAAGGGTTTTTGTTATTGTGATAAGCGTACAGGCTCCATCGGTATCCTTTTGCCGTCCGAGACAGTTTCCCTGCCACAGGGTTGTTGAATACATAAGCAACACAACCCATGATGACCTTTGCCGTTCTTTTCAATGAACATCCGAATGGCTTTTGGAATACCGGACCCTTCCTGCCGTATTCATTGTTGTACTCTTTGACAAAGATTATCGCCAAGCGCTGTATGAACCGGCGTAAATCGTTCAGGCTTATTTTCTTGATGAGGAAATGAATATGATTGAACATCGGGCAGAAGGCCATCACTTTCATTCCGGCTTTCTTGACAAGGACACTGACAATCGTGATAAGTACGATAAAATCTTCAGAACGATAGAATATGCCGTTCCCTCGCAGGCCTTTGATGTAAGCATGTCTGGCTTCCATTGTCTTTCATAGTTTGTTCCTGCAAAAATGGATAAAAGCAAGGAATTCAGCAATAGTCCGGTGTCGAAAAAGATTCAGCTATTTTTTTGCTGGTATGGAAAGCCTTTATAATCAATGAGATGATTAAACAGATGGTGGCGATTTTGGCACCATCTGATACGGGAAATCATTAATAGTCAAACAGTTCCGTACCAGCCCATCCGGAAGGATGTTTACCTCCAGAAGACGGTTTGCCTCCTGAAGAAAGTTAACTCCTTAAGAGGGTATACCTCCAGAAGGATATATGCCTCCAGAAGACGCTTTGCCCCGTGAAGAGGGTTTGCCTGAAGAGAGTAAGCTGATCGAAATAGTAAACTTTTGATGGCAGAAAGACAGGGGGTCCTGGGATAGGTTTATTTCAGTACCGGTGTGCACTGGACCCCGAGGCGTTTCAGTGCGTTGACGAATTCCGTGGTGACGGCTACCTTGAACTTGGTGGAGTGGAATTCGATGTTGTATTTCGTGCCCGGATCGTAAAGATACATCTTCAGGGGGATGTTGCCGCTGTTCGCCTTTACGATAGCCACCAGCTCCTTGCGGAATTTCTGGGTCAGCTGCGGAGTCTGCAAGTTCAAGGAGAATGCGGACAGCAGGGAATCCGCAACATTTCCCAACAGAGTTATCTTCTTTAGTTTGAATACATAAGGAGAAGACTTGCCTTGGGAGGCATCTTCCGGCTTCACGAAGAATTTCGTATCTATTTCTCCCTCGAGGAACAGCCCCGCATGTAGAACCAGATAGCTCAGGAAGTTCTCGTGGTCCTTTCCGAACAAGGAGAGTCAAGGAGAGTTCATAGGAGCCGCTGTAGTCTTCCAAAGTTGTCCGGGAATAAGGCTTCCCGTTCTTGGTCATCAAGGTCTTGACATCGGTCACCAGACCCGCAACGGCCACCTTCATCTTCTTTTTCTTCCTTTCGCAATCTACGACCAGCTCGTTCAATGCAGTTAATTCGCAGGTCGTCAGGTTTTCCATCTCGAAGGAATACTTGTCAAGAGGATGCGAAGAAATGTACATCCCCACGAATTCCTTCTCCTTCTGCAGGAAGGTGAGAGGATCCGTTTCCCCGACCGGCTCAGGCATCTCCGGCCTGACCGGTTTCAGTTCCTCTACCTCCCCGAACAGGGATGCGGCTGAATTGGAGCTGTCCTGGCTGTAGAGTGTGGCATAGCGGGCCAGTTCGT
>ONPI01000153.1 GCA_900319685.1 uncultured Bacteroidales bacterium | reverse complement strand
CCCGAAGTATGTCAACTCCCTCCACACTTACGACTACAAGGTTTCGGAGCATAGGGAGACGATGGCCGGTGAATACAACTACGATGCGGTGATGGATGTCCAGTGGCCTTTCGGAGCCGGTCTGAGCTACACAGAGTTCGGATATTCGGATTTCAAGTGCCTGGTGGACACTGCATTCACTGCAGATGACGTACTTGAGTTCGAAGTGACTGTTACGAACAAGGGCATGCATGCCGGGAAGGAGTCCGTACTCCTCTTCTCCAGTGACCTCGTCGCAAGCCTCATCCCTGACGTAAGGAGGCTTCGTGGATTCGAGAAGATAGAACTGGCAGCCGGCGAGTCGAAGACGGTCTCTTTCAAGATTCCAGCCTATGAACTTGCTTTTGTCGGAGCAGACGGCAGATGGCGCCTGGAGGAAGGCGATTTCAGGATGAGCTGCGGCGGAGAGTCCCTGAAACTTTTCTGCAAGGAGACAAAGGTCTGGGACCGGCCGAATATTGATTGATGGCAACGGAAATGAACAGATTCTGGAAATGGATATTGACGGGGCTGCTTTCCTTGATGGCGGCCACTCCGTCGTGGGCTGTATTCAATGAGCGCGACCTGGCGCAGACGCTCCAGGTGCTTCGCTATGAGCTATGCAAGGCCTACAATGAAATGGAGCGGAACCAGCTCCGGTTCGAAAAACAGGATGAGAAACAGCATGAGAAGCTTGTGGGGCTGATCCGGAGCTGCAATGAGCTCTCCCTGATGCTGTATTCCCAGAAGCAGGACTTCACCTTCGACTTGACATATGCGCTCCGCCAGGTCACAGACCAGTATTATGGCTTCACCCAGAACAAGATGCCTTTCGACAATATCATCTCGTATTTCAATATCGAGATCGAAAGGTATGACCGCCTGGTGAAGACCCTCAAGAGCCTGCCGCCCGAACTTATCGACATACCGGACAGCCTGGGACCGGGAATGCTGGATTCGCTAGCCATGAATCTCTCAAGGCATGTCCTTCCGAACCAGTCCTTCGCCCGCGAGCATGCAGACGATCCTGACCATGCCGGTCATCATCACGATATCGGGATGGACGCAGAGGGATTCGAGGCCGGTGTAGTGGACGATGAGGAGGGTCACCATCATGTCAGCTTCGAACTTGACAGCCTTTCCATCCAGGACCGTGACAGCTGCCTTTTCTATGCTACCAAGCTCCTCAAGATGTATACGGATGTGCGGGACCATATGGTGGAGGACAGCACCCATTACGAGAACACCAACAAACGGCTCAAGGAGGCATACGACTATGCCCAGGAGCGCTACAAGATCGTCCAGAAGAAGATATTCGTGGACGGGCAGAGGGATTACTGGCATGTACTGACACATATCGGACAGTTCTCCCGCAGCGCCTTCTCGGATTTCAACGACAAGTACGGCAGGGATTATTTCAACGACAAGGTCCACAGCGAATGGAGGGGCCCGATCGTCGTCGGTTTCTCCTTCATCGTCCTGCTGATCCTTGCATGCGCGGTTGCATTGAGCTTCCTGGTCATCAAGCTGCTGAAGAAGAGTGTCAAACTGTTCCAGTCGCAGAGTTTCGAGAAGAGGGAGTTCGCCATCCTGATGCTCGCGGCAGTCGTCCTGTTCGTAGTCGCCACTCTGGTGGCGCGCCAGACAGGCCATATCGGGACCAACTTCTTCAAGATGGCTTCGAGCCTGCTGGTTGAGTTCTCCGTTTTGCTGATAGCCATCCTGGCGTCGATCCTGATCCGCTTTACCGGATCCCAGGTCAACAAGGGACTCAGGCTCTATGCTCCGGTAATGCTGCTTGGCCTGATGATCATAACGTTCAGGATCATATTCATACCGAACAGCCTGATCACACTCCTGTTCCCTCCGCTCCTGCTGGTCTTCGGCTTATGGCAGGCTCTGGCATTCAGGAACAATGCGAGGAAAGTCCCGAAGATCGACAAGTATTTCGCGGTCGCATCCCTGGCGGTCACCATCGTGACATTTGCACTTTCCTTATTCGGTTATGTCCTGATGGCGCTTCAGGTCTATATCTGGTGGATTTTCCAGCTGACCATCCTTCAGTTGATCATAGCCGTGAAGGACCTCCTTGTCAAGTATCGCCACAGGAGGATCGACAAGCTTGTGCGGGCATACAAGATGAAGCATTTCACCGACGTGGGCAAGGAGAAGGGCGCGTATATCCTGGTGACATGGTTCTACGACCTTGTGGATATGGTCCTGATACCGCTGCTGTTCCTGCTGTCGATTCCGTTGTGCCTGTACATGGCATCCAAGGTGTTCGACCTTACGGAGATATGCATGAACGCATTCTATGCTCCGTTCCTGGACACCCAGTGGATCAAGCTGTCGCTGTACATGGTGATCGTTGCGGTCGCCCTGTTCTTCATATTCCGCTACCTGATCTATGTCGCTAAGTCGCTGTACCGGATATTCAAGATCCGTTCGATGGTCAGCAAGTCCATTACAGGACTTATCCGCGAGAACGAAGTCAACCTGACCCTGGCCAACAACGTCATCGGACTCCTTGGATGGGGCTTGTACGTGGTTGTGACGATAGTCTTGCTGAAGATACCGACTTCTTCGCTGTCAGTGGTCACCGCAGGTCTTGCCGCCGGTCTTGGATTCGCCATGAAGGATGTCCTCAACAACTTCTTCTACGGTGTCCAGCTGATGTCCGGAAGGATGCGCGTCGGCGATACGGTCGAGTGTGACGGGATAAGGGGTACCGTGGACAGCATCAACTACCAGACTACGACCATCAAAGCCATAGACGGCAGCTTGATCGCATTCCCTAACACGACCCTATTCTCGAAGACATTCAAGAACCTGACGAAGAGTGATTCCTACGAATATATCACCATCCCTGTCGGGGTGGCGTACGGGACGGATGTGGACAAGGCCAGGAAGGTGATTACGAAGGCTCTCCAGCCGCTTTGCAAGGAAGACAAGTTCGGCCGGGAGATGGTGAAACCGAGTTACGGCATCCAGGTTGCGCTCACCGGCTTCGGAGACAACAGCGTCAACCTGAGCGTTAAGCAGTACGTGCTCGTGGAACAGCGCTACGCTTATGTCGCCAAAGCCAATGAAAGCATATACAAGGCACTTAATGACAATGGAATAGAGATTCCTTTCCCTCAGCAGGACGTTTACGTCAAGCAGCTGCCTGAGGAGAGGAAGAAAGATTGAAGCGATATGGTCAACATTGCGATTTTCGTTTCCGGAGGAGGAACCAACTGCGAGAATATCATAAAGTATTTCGAGGGCTCGGAAAAGGTCCGTATAGTCCTGGTGGTCAGCAACAAGGCAAATGCCGGTGCCATTGCCAGGGCGCAGCGGCTCGGGGTACCTTCCGTTGTGGTGCCGAAGGCCAGGTTCAACGACAGGGAAGTGATCCTTCCCCTGCTGGAGGAATATTCAGTCGATTTCATCGTGCTTGCGGGCTTCCTGCTGGTCGTCCCTGGTTTCCTTATCGATGAATATGACCACAGGATGATCAACCTGCACCCGGCCCTGTTGCCGAAATACGGAGGCATGGGTATGTACGGACACCATGTCCACGAAGCCGTAAAGGCGGCGGGTGAGAAAGAAACCGGGATGACGGTGCACTGGGTAAGGGGTATGTACGGACACCATGTCCACGAAGCCGTAAAGGCGGCGGGTGAGAAAGAAACCGGGATGACGGTGCACTGGGTAAGCCGTGACGTGGACGGGGGAGAGATCATCGCCCAGTTCAGCACACCGATCGGCCCCGAGGACACCCCTGACGACATAGCCGCGAAGGAACATGTACTCGAGATGGAGCATTTCCCTCAGGTCATCGAAGGGTTGGTTGACAGTTTATCATCCCATTGATGACGTATTCCGCGGTTTCCCGTGTTTTATCAACGATTGATGCGGTGATATGAAGAGTTTATTCCATTTGTCGTTACTGGCATTGTCCCTGCTGGTTGCGTCCTGCATGGAGACCATCGATTTAGACCCGATGGATGACATGCCGCTTGTCGTGCAATGCGTCCTGACAAGGGATGTCGACAAGTATCTCTATCCTGATGCTTACGTCGACCCCTATGGTGGTACTTTCCCTAACTTGTCTGATAAATACGATCCACCGAAACAGTATCTGGACCTCTATTACTGCCGCAGGCCTTCTGAGGGTGGTTATGAGAAGGTTTCCGATGCCGATGTAAGGATTATCTGCAAGGGAAGGAATGAGGATAAGGAATATGTTCTCACCTGGAATGGAGAACGTTGGGAATGTGACCTCCTGCCGGAGTGCAACACGTATTACCAGCTGGAAGTGAAGACTGCGAGGGGAGAAACCCTGAGCGCTCGCACTTGTGTACCTGCCAGTCTGTACCTGTTCGGACTCAAGCCTACTGTTTATAATGAATATTATCCATTCTCAGGGAGTATTGGGCCGGGTTCTGTACCATGGCGAGCTACAAATGAGTATTGTGCATATTCAGTATCCAGATTCACATATTGGTGGGAGCAAACGGAACCTCATCATCATTACCTTAATTTTGGCTACGAATCAGTGCCCCTGGATGCTGTGTTCTGGATTACTGGGGAAGTTGGAGGAAAGAGGGTAGCCAGATTGAGTACAGACCACCCCGGAGCTGATGGTTTCAATATCACAGGTG
>ONPI01000192.1 GCA_900319685.1 uncultured Bacteroidales bacterium | reverse complement strand
AGAGGATGGAAGGACTCACTTTCCGGATCGGTCCGAAGTCATTCTACCAGACCAACAGCGAGCAGGCTTTGAAACTGTATGGGGTCGCCCGCGACTTCGCCCGCCTTACAGGTGAAGAGACTGTCTATGACCTCTACACCGGGACCGGGACCATAGCCCAGTTCGTCTCCTCCAAGGCAAAGAAAGTGATTGGTATCGAGTATGTCCCAGAGGCTATAGAAGACGCCCGGAAGAACGCAGAAGCCAACGGTATCACTAACTGCGAATTCTTTGCAGGAGACATGAAGGACGTCCTTGACGATGCTTTCATCGCCGGACACGGCCATCCGGACGTCATTATCCTTGACCCACCAAGGGCAGGGATACACCCGGACGTGGCGAAGGTCATTCTCGACGCCTCCCCTGCCCGCATTGTCTATGTAAGCTGCAATCCAGCCTCATAAGCACGCGATCTCGCAATCCTGTGCGAAAAATACGTGATCACGGCCGTCCAGCCGGTGGACATGTTCCCTCATACGCAGCACGTTGAAAACGTCTGCGCACTCGAACTCAAGAAGTGATTACTTGAACAGGCGCTCCACGCTTGATATCACTTCCTCCGCGGAAAGGTCGGTGCTCAGCACAAGGTCCGGTTCCTTCAACTCGAAGCCCACACGGGTAGCGTTCAGCATGCCGGCTCCCGTGATATTCAGCATCACGGTCTCCTCCTTCCCTACCGCACCCTCGTCGAGAGCCTTCTTGAGTGCCGCCACAGCAGATGCTGCAGCCGGGAAAATATCGTACCCTTCCTTGTTGAAAAACTGGAGCATCCAGTACACGATGTCGTCGTTGGATACTTTGTAGAAATCTCCTCCCGAAGCCTTGAGAATGTCGAATACCCCACCTGCAAGGCTGTACGGTGGTTTCCTGTTGGAAAGGACCTTCGCAAGGATGATTTCTGCATTCTTGCGTGAATCCTCCGGAGTGATCGGGACGAGCTCCCTTGAACCAGCCTTCCAGGAGTCATACATCAGGGTATATGGAGCATTCTGGACACAGTAAACACGCATGTTGTTCTTCCCGAACCGGCCGTCCTTCTCCAGCCTGCAGGCGTTCTCCCATGCTGCTATGGCACCTGTTCCGCTTCCGACAGCCTGGAAATAAGCATCCGGGATACGCCCGATCTTCTCGACTGCGCTGAGTACCGTCGTGCCCATGCCGTCCCTGCGGGCCACGTTCTTAGCCCCACCTTCAAGCAGGAAACGAGGATCCTCCGCCAGTTTCTCTCCGAGCGCGATCGCATCGTAGTAATCGGTACCGTGAGGGGTCGCTATCACCTTCACGCATGACTTGAGTCTCCTGGTGAACCACAGATCGCTGATATTGTCATTCGGGATGCAGATCACTATCGGGATGTCATTGTCAGAGCAGACCCTCGCGAAAGCCCTTGCAGTGTTTCCAGCAGACTGGACTACCAGTATATGCTTGTCGTTCTTAGGCAACCTGGCACATACGGAAAAGGCCTCCGTCTCCTTGAAAGAGCAGGTTTCCATCTTGGCTCCTTTCTTCGGGACATAGCCCGAGAGCGTGATATAGAGATTCTTCATCTCGAGCAAGTCCGCGAGTCCCTTGCTCTTGTATGTCACCGGTGCGTGAGAATGCCTGAGGGTCCTGTTCACAGGCAGCCATCCGGCGTACCTGTACAGGCCGCGGAGGTCATCCCTAGGGGTGAAAGTCTCATTCTCATAGACCGCCCTTACCAATGATGGAGCGGTAGCTTCAGGATCTCCCAGCGTCCAGAACGAATCATCGAAGATCCTTCCGGTCCCTACATTCATAAGCTGGTACTTAGTCGGCTGAAATTTCATATCGGAAATGGATTTGGATTATCAAAGCTGGTTGAAAAGGATTGCCATATAGCCCGCAAAGCATGCCAGGAATATCAAGCCATCCGCGCGGTCAACGCTGTCTCTCTTGCCCGTATAGGAACTCGACCATAGGAGCAATGAACTCAGGATAAGGATACCGAGGTCAGCGATGGTCATACCACCGAAAGAAAGTCCGCCGGGACCACCCGGGAGCCTGTGGTAAACGACTGCTGATGAACCGAGAATGAGCAGGATATTGGATATGTTGGACCCTATGATATTGCCCAGGGCGAGCTGGTCCTTCTTTTTCAGGGCAGCGACCACGCAGGTCACCAGTTCCGGCATAGACGTACCGCCGGCCAGGATGGTCACGGCGATAAACTTGTCACTGATTCCCAGCAACTTGGCTATATTCCTCGCTGAATCCACGAACTTGTCTCCACCGAATACGAGGGCAGCCAAACCGGCCAGAACCATCAGGATGGCGATGCCAAGCGGACGGACCTTCTCCCCGGCACCCTCCCCTTCCGACGGCTCAGAATCCTGCTTGCCGTTCTTGAAGGAAAAGAACATATAGACGGCGAAAAGGACAAGGAACAAA
>ONPI01000094.1 GCA_900319685.1 uncultured Bacteroidales bacterium | reverse complement strand
GGGGAATTACTCCGTTACTTTGGTCATCGTGGCAGGAATCGCCGTGTCAGTACCGGTCCACGATACACCGCTACGGCTTCCGTCCGCCTTCGTGTAACGGCCATACCAGCGGATGCAGTGGAACGTTGCCGGAGCACCGCCGGAGGTAACAGTTCCAGGAGTAATGGTTGCTGTCTTGTAGTCCTCGGACATAGTAGCACGGCAGATGACAGTCCCGACACCGGAACTGTAGTATGTCTTGCCTGCGACATTCGTATACTGTCCGCTAAGCAAGCCGTTCATCTTTCCGTAGGTAGAATTATTCCAGGTAACGGCCGTGTTCTCATAGACCTTGAAGACCAGTTCGCCTGTCTCTGCATCATAGTCCACAACCGCGACCAAGGCACCGCTGGCAAAGGTGGTCGCATCCATTCCGCCGAAGCCGGAGACCTTGACAGTCTTTTCATTCTCCCCTGCTTCGATGACCCAGGTGTCCACTTCAGAGCCGCGAGGCACGTTCCAACTGCCTATCCACTTGTAATACTTCGGCTGACGGTCGTCAATGGAAAGATCGACATACCCCCATCTGCCAGTTACATAACCGTTGTCACCGTATCCGACGAATATGGCATAAGCATCAGACGTGAAATCCAGATCGTAGATCTTTTCCGTCAGGCTCCCGGAGGAAAGGCCTTCGGCGAATGATGCAATCTGGCCGCTTTCAACCTTGGCCATAATCTCATTCTTCTTCTCGACAGCGACGACGGAGAAAGCATAATCCGCCACATCCGTCACCTTGGACTTGTCGACAACTGCCCAGACGAATTTCTCGGCTGGATTGGTAGCCTGCATCGAGATGACGTCGAATTGTTTAGGATGCTCGTATCCACCGTCGACGACGGTAGCTGTCCAGCCGTCCTGTACAAGGATCGTTTCCGGATACTGGAGGACGTTGAACGTCCCGGAATGACCGCCGATCGTATAGTTTACGACACCGGCACGGGTCCCCGCTTCCGTATTCTTATCGATCGTGATCTTGACGATCTGGAGTTCCTCATCGATTGCGATATGGATCCAGCTTTCATTTGCAACCATGCTGACCGGAAGATTGGAGACGTATTTGAATTCCTTTACAGAACCCTCGGCCGGAGAGGTGACATCAGTCATATCCAGACCGCCGATTACCTCGCCGAACTGCTGGGCCGTCAAGGAAATCGTCTCCTGGCCGGATTTGATGGTAATCTTGGCATACCGGCTTTCCTTACCTGTCCATTCCGGGACCGTTACGGTAATGGTCATCCCGTTGGCGGTTACGTTGCACCAAGGACGGTCTGCAGAGGCCGACACGGGAGATTCCGCTTCGACGACAACTTCTCCGGAACCACCCTGTGGCTGGAAAATAAGATTCTGGCTTACGACAGTGATGTTGTCGTGGATCTCGTAAGTGATCTTTTCCTCCTGGCAGGCGACCGCCAGCAAGGCGGCCACTGCCAATAAGATATATAAATACTTTTTCATAGGCTTCATTTATTGACGAACGAATGAAGTGATGTACTTGAGGGTATGATCCCCGTTCTTCCAGAACCAGCCATCCGTGACATAACCGACACGGTCGGAGGTGGAATACGATCTCCTGGTCAGGAAATACAGAGCGAAGGAGTCGGTTCCCCTGGCCCATTTCCCGTTATCCGACATGGTAATGGTTGTAACGCCGTTGATGTCGGAAAGCACTCCCTTCATACCGTAGGTTTGAGAGAATGAGTAGTATCCGGTGGCAATGGAGCGGCATCCCATCAGGACATAGTTGCCCGATTCGGGATCCTCCGCGACGTGCTGGGTCTGGATGGAAATAGTTCCCGTTCCGAGATCATAATTCGCGAGGACGTCGAATTTATCGTGCAGGCCGCCGATCAGGATCGATTCCCCAGCGACATTCTCCTTGAATTGCACGCCGGAAAGTGTCGCCCCATTGTTGAAATTGAGTGTCCAGGTTCCAAGGAAGGAAGAATAGGAACTCCATCCTTCCGGAAGCGATCCCTGCAGGACGAAATCCGGGTACTCCGTTGAAGTCAGCGTCGCTTTGTCCCTGTCGAACTTGAACGAAGAGAACGTGTTGTCTCCTATCTTCACGTCCTTGTAGAAACGGATTCCTTCCGGAGTGAAATTGTAGGCGACAGTCTTGGCGTTCTCCTCATCCCCATTAAGCGTAATCGTAGCCTGACGGGCTTTCAGGTCGAGAGTGATGTGTGCAGGCTGGCCATTGAAAGGCCCGTCGAAGGCACTCATAAAGACCAGTTTGCTCGTCTCCGCGGTCTTGGAAACATACTCCTCGGGAGAAACTGTAAGCGGATACATCTTGTAATAGTTCAGGGAACGTTTCCCCTTCAGGATGATCTCCTCAGGGCTGTGCTTGAGGACGAGGAACTCGAAATCTCCCTTGTACGCCTGGTAATTGCCGGTCTCTCCGTAAAGGTTACTGCTTGATCCGGAAGGAGTGGCGAAATAGTGCAGGCTGGTATTGAAAGAGTCGAAAGCGAGGACGGGACCGTCATCGTTAGTCAACTTATAGAGGGATGTGTCTGAACCGGTAAGCTTTTCATTCCAAGCCGTGACCTGGGAATCGGTAAAGGTCATCGTAAGGACATAACCTCCGATGCCCTGGGTACCGGCATTGAAACCAGCGCCGCCGTTCGGATAGTAATACATTACCCACCCCTGGCTGGAACCGGTCAGAACTTTTTGGATGTCGACCAGGGTCTCAGCCATTCTAAGGGAAGAAGACTTTTCGAAAAGGTCTTCCTCCTGGTACAGGCAGGAGACGAGGGACATCGAAGCCACGACCGCTGTCAAAACGTATGATAATATTCTTTTCATATCGCTTATTCCTTAATTGATGGTTAAAGAGGTAAGGTCGACCTGTCCGGCGGCCACTTCATCCTGACGCCTCAGGATGGTTGCCCTCAACTGGTCGATGTTGATATCGTAAGTACCTAGCATATAAGACTTGACGAGATCCAGTTTCGCTGTGATCAGGGAAGCGGCATCACCTGCATCCGCCATCCAGCTATCCCACTGCTCCTGAGTATTCGTCACGTAGATGGACAGCATCTCAGCGAAATCTTCACCGTCGGAATGCTGGGCATAGGAAGAGATGAAACCTCTCTGCATATAACCGGAATTGTACGGTGCATTGCTCCAGTCGTTGTAGACATAGTCGTTCGGCGTAATCTGGCTGAACTCGACCGGGAAATCCTTGGTCTGGTTCAGGATGTGCGTGAACTCGTGATGGATCGTCTTGATATAGTAGTGGTTCAAGCCTCGGGCGATATCGTAGCTGGAACTATAGGTTCCGTCCAGCACCTTTGGAATCCAGTTGACCCCCGTGAGGAGGATCTTCTTTCCACCTTCAGCAGTACCCAGGATCATCGTACCGTTGTTGTTGTACTCCCATTCCCCGATGATGAAGAACATCTTCGGGAAGTACTGGCGGGTGAAGTTCACGCCCGCGACCTCGTCATACGAATCGATGCAGAGATACTTCACGATATGGGCCATGATGATGGCACAGTCGTGACGAAATTCGCTTCCAGCCATTTGTCGAAGTCATTCTGGATATAGTCGTCCATCGTGATGATACTGTCCTTGCTGAGAGGTTCATCCTTCCGGCAGGAAGAGAACGCTACGGCGAACAGGGCGGAAACCAGTGCAAAAACTATATATTTTTTCATATTCGTTCCTCCATGATTTAGTTACGTGGATTCGGCTGAAGACCGGCATCGATACACTCCTGAGGGACCTGGACGGCCTGGCGAGGATCGCGATACTCCATAGTATCCTCGATGCGGTCGATATTGCCGTTGGAATCGCAGAAACGACGGTAGATCGTAATACCGTAGCGCTTTACATCAAACCAGCGTTCACCGTTGCCCCACCTTTCAGCGCGGTGGAAGCGGAGACAAAGCTGCAGCATGCTTTCCTGCACGGAACCTTCGGCGTCAATCGGGAAGGCAGGATGCAGGTGCTTCTTCTGCGTCGGCTTATCCCAGAGGTAGTAGTCCATACTGTTCTCGAATTCGGTGATACTGGCAGGGGTCATCTTGATTTCCTCTGAAACAGCGTAAAAGTTGTTCGCCCAGAGATTCAGGTCTTCACAAGCGGAATCGTACTGCTTGAGCAGGACCTTGGCCTCGGCCCGGAGCAGCAGGGTTTCATCTGCCGTAAAGGCAGGGAATATACCGCGTGCATATCCGGTTCCGGTCACCTGGTTCGTGGTCTGGAACTGATAGAACACCTTCCAGAGAAGGACATAGCTCAGCGAACCGCTGTTATAACGGCGGGAACGGAATCTGAGATCCGCATTATCCACGCCCGTCCTCTTCCAAGGAAGCGGAGCCAGCAGGTCTTCCGTCAGTGCGATATTGTTCGTATAAGCGTAGTGCTTGTTCGCACCGGAAGAATTGTAGAACGTCGTGCTGCCCAGATTGCTGTAGGCGGAAGTCATCAGGAGGTTGCACTTGTTGTCAGTGCTGTTGTACATCGTACGGCCTTCCGTCAGACTCGAAGTATTGCTCTGAAGGGCATCGTAATCCCTCAGAAGGCTCTTCGGGGCGGAGCCCAGGCACTCGTCGGCATACTTGACGGCAAGATCCCATTTATGATAATAGAGGTAGAACTTCGTAGCGAAGGCGCAGGCGGCCTGGCGGGTGAAGTGCCACTTAGGTACATCGTAGGTATCACCGATATACTTCATTCCTTCCTGGATGTCTGCGTCGATCTTCGCATAGACATCCGCCACATTTCCGCGCTCATATTCCGGATTGAGACCTTTCTCAGGGGTTTCCATGTAAGGAATGCCCAGGTCCGTAGAGCTGTGCTGTGGGTCGTAATGGAGGCAGAAAACGTTGACGAGGATAAAGTGGGCGTAAGCGCGGCAGATCAGTGCCTCGCCGTAAGCCTCGGCGATTGCTGGGCTGACGTCAGGGCCGCCCATATCCTGAATGGCTTCAAGCGCCTGGTTAGCACACGCGATAACGCTCCAGCTATCAGACCAGATATACCTCGGAGAAGAGTTGTTGGAAAGGGTGTTGTCCTTCCAGTTCCAGAGATCCTGGAAGAATTGCCCCTGGGTACCGGAAACGACCGCAGACATGTTGTCCAGCTGGTCGGACAAATATTCGGTTACCGTCACATACCAGTGGGTAGGATAGGCCGATTTCAGCAAAGCTTTCACCTTTTCTTCCGTATCGATTTCGGTACGGTTATCCGGCATCGTATCCAGGTATTTATCGCAGGAGACCAGGCCCACCAACGCAATTGCTATAGCGAAAATATATTTTTTCATTTTCATAACTTGCTAATTATTAGAGACCTATCTTGAGAGTGAGCGTAAACTGTCTCGGCACCGGGACGGCGACACCGCCGGAATTGAAGAATTCAGGATCCTGGCCGTTGAGTTTCTTGTCGGCATAGAGCAGGCAGAGGTTGGTCGCCTGCAGTTTGAGAGAGAGGTTCGACATCTTCATCTTCTGGACGAAAGATTTCGGAAGGTCGTAAGAAAGAGAAATCTCCTTCAGACGGATGAAGTCACCGCTGGCAATGCGCTCGTCGGAATAGTTGTAGGCGTTGTACGCATAGCTGAGGTTGCTGTAGTTGTAGGACTGCATGCGGGATGCGATGACCGGGATCGTCGTGATATTCTCGTCACCAGGAACCGTCCAGCGGTTCTTGAATTCCCTCGGCATCGAGGTAAGGTCGGAATAGCTGGAACGGAAGACCGGATCGAGGCGGATGACATTCCCGAAGGAACCGGTGACGAACACATTCAGGCGAATGCCCTTCCACTCGATGGTGTTGCCGATGGATCCGACTCCGGTCGGATCGGCAGTGCCCTCATACTTGAGGTACTTGAGCTGTTCCTGGTCGGAAAGCTGGAAGTTGATGCCGGTAACGGTAGTCTCTCCGTCCGGTCCGTAGAAAGTAGGAAGACCTTCCTCGTTCAAGCCGGCAAACGGGATGGAGAATATGGAATGGTTGGTATAGCCCTCCATGGCGAAGCCGCTTCCCTTCACGAGGTCGATGACCCGCTTGGAAGTGGTCAGCTTGGTGACCATATTATGTGAGTGCGACCAGATGAAGTTCGTGGTCCACTTGAAACTCTTGGTCCGGATATTCTGGGTCGTGAGGGAAAGCTCATAACCGCCGGAGGTCATGGCTGCTACGTTACCGTATTTGGTGATTTCACCGCCGATACCCATCGTATTCGTGATACCGATGAGGTCGTAGTTGTTACGGTCGTACCAGTCCGCGATGAAGTTGACACGGTTGTCGAAGAAACCGAGTTCGATACCGATGTTGAGCTCATGCTTCTTCTCGAAGGTCAGATCCGGGTTCGCGAGGCTCGAGATGTCGATGGATGTCTCCATGTCACCGACGACCGGACGCCAGATGTTGCGTGCATAGTAGACGGCGTTGGAGTTGGTGACCCATGACGGACCGCTTTCCGCAGTCAGGGAATAGGAAGCCTTGAGGGCGGCGTGGCTCAAAACCGGCTGGAGCGGATGCATCCAGGACTCGTCGGAGATATTCCAACGGGCGGATACGTTCCATGTCGGGAGCCAGCGGGCTGTGCGGGAATGGCCGAGACGGTTGGATCCTTCATAACGCATCGTACCGTTGAGGCTGTACTTGCCCTTGTAGGAATAGTTGGCAGTGCCGAAGAAGGCGGCCCGGCGCTCATGGGTATTGTCCAGGGAGTAATAGTCAGCCGCATTCTCAGCGTCTTTCTTGAAGACCTTGTAGTAGTAGCTCGGGACCTCGCCCATGCTGTACTGCATGCCCCAGCCGCGGAACCAGGTCTCGTGACGGTCATTGGAGTTGACCTCCATACCGCCGTATGCGCTCACCTGGTGCACCTTGGCGAAGGTGTGGTTATAGTTCGCGGCGAGACGGAAGTCCCAACCGTTCATCTTGTTGTCCGTCCTCTGGAAGATACCTCCGTTCGGGAGGACCGATTCAGGCAGGGCGTAACGGATATCCGGATCCGTATACATATAGGAGTTGTTGTCCCGGATCGTCGTCGTATAGGCGGCGCGGTATGCCTGGGCCTGGTTGGAGTTGTCAAGGATGTAGTGCTCACGGGAGCTGCCTGAGAACTTCGAGGCGGCGAGGGCGGAAACTTCAAGGTCGCGGAAGACCTTCCATTTCAGTTCGCCCTGGAACCGGAGGTTCGTTACATCCAGGTCCATGTAGTTGTTCTCCAACTCGTAAAGGATGTTGAAAGGAGCGTAGTTACGGGTATAGAACACGTCCGGATCGAGGGTCCTGGAAGTATTCAAGGCATAAGAATACGGGTTGATATCGAACGCACGGGTGACCTCGCCGCTGACCACGTTCGTCGTACTTCCCAAGGTTCCCGGAGCACGCTGCTGCCTGTAGGAGGCGTTGGCGATCATATTGAGGGAGAGGTTCGGGAGGATCTTGTACGTGGAATTGATATTCGCCGTATAACGCCTGACGGAACTCTGGTCGGTCCATCCCTTGTCGTCCATTATCGACATGGAGGCGTAGTAGTTGCCCTTGTCGGTACCGCCGCTCATCGAGATGGAGTGGTTGTGCTGGACATTGTATTTGAAGAGGATGTCGAACCAGTCCGTGTTGCGGTACTCGGCGGCTCTCAGGTAAGCAGCCTTCGCCTCGTTGGTATTGGCGATGGCGAACTGGCCCGTGACAGGATCGAAGGTTCCGAGGAGCTCGTACATCTTGCCGTAGACACCGCTCTGGGATGCATTCGCGGTCGAAGCGTAATTCAGCCATCCCTTCTGCTCCAGTTCCTGGTAGATACCCATCTGGTCCTGGGAGTTCATGATATTGAAAGTCGAGTAGCTCGGCTTCCGGCGGACTGTATATTCCCCGGTGTAGCTGATGGAGCTGTGTCCGACGCGACCTTTCTTCGTCGTGACGACTATGACGCCCGCCATTGCGCGTGCACCATAGATAGAGGTTGCGGAACCGTCCTTGAGGATGTCGAAGCTCTCGATGTCGTCCGAGTTCAGACCGGCGATCGCCGAGGAGATCAGCGTGTTGGCATCACCCGAGCTGAGGTCTTCCGCATCGATTTCCACGATGTCTTCCATGATGACGCCGTCGACGACCCACAGCGGTTTAGAGGAACCGTAGATCGAGGTGGCGCCGCGGACGCGGATCTTAGGGGCGGTACCGAACGTACCGGAGACGTTCTGTACGGAGACACCGGCGACACGTCCTTCGAGGGATCTCGAAATATCGGCCATACCGCTGATCTTCGTATCTTCGGCGTCCAGTTTGGCGGCGGAACCCGTGAAGATACGCCGGTCGACCTGGGTCATACCCGTGACGACAGCCTGTTCCAACATTTCGGAATCCGGCGACAGGGACACGGTCACGAAGTCCTTCACAGGCACCTTGGCTTCTTCATAGCCCATGAAAGAAATGATGATGTTCTTCGCACCGGAAGGAACCTTGTCGAGGACAAAGTTACCGTCGAGATCTGTTGTCGTACCGATTTTCGGGTAGCCCTCGGCCATGACGAAGGCGCCGGTGATCGGCTGGTTGTCATCCGATGCGATGACATGGCCCTTCACCGTCCTCGTCTGCGCCCAGGTTACCCCGCCCCACAAGAGGGCAGCGGCGACACAGATGATCAGTTTTAGATGTTTTGAGTGCATAAGATATTGAAATTATGAATGGTCAGGCATTATTTGATATGCTGGATTTGACAAGATAAGCATTTTCTGAAAAAAAATCAAGAGCTTTTATTTTCTGACTATCTTTGTAGGGAACAAGCGTTTCTATTCATGGCAAAGGACAGTGCTTTCTCTCAGGATATCCTCAGGCAGGAACGAGCATTGAGGCTGGACGGGGCGATGGGTACCCAGATCCTGGGATTCAACCTCACTGAGGCGGATTTCAGGCAAGGGCTTCCTGTTGTCCCCACGCGTGACGTGAAAGGCAACAACGAATGTCTCAACCTGACGCGGCCGGACGTAATCAGATCCATCCACCTCTCTTATGTGGAGGCCGGGGCAGACATCATCGAGACCAACAGTTTCGGCGCCAACACTATGGCCCAGCAGGATTATGGTCTCTCATCCATAGCCGGGGACATGGCCTTCGCTGCCGCACGTCTTGCACGCGAGGCCGCCGATTCTGCTCCCCGCAAGGTCTGGGTGGCCGGGAGCATGGGCCCTGGCTCCAAGTCCCTCTCGTTGGTCGCTGATTTCACACGTCCTGAATGGCGCCCGTGCAGCTTTGATGAAGTTGCGGCCGCCTATGAAGGACAGGCCCGGGCGCTGATAGAAGGCGGAGTCGATCTGATTATCATAGAGACTTGCTTCGATGCACTCAACGCCAAGGCGGCTCTGTATGGTGTTCAGAAAGCCCGGCCGGGATTCCCTGTCATCGTTTCCGTCTCGGTGAGCGGAAGCAGCGGCCACGTGCTGACCGGGCAGAGCCTGGAAGCCTTCTTTACGGCTGTCTCGCATGCACCGCTCTCCGCTTTCGGACTTAACTGCTCGATGGGCGTGGAAGGACTTGTCCCGCTGGTCCGTTCCCTGGGCTCCTGGTGCCCGGTGCCGTTGGTCTGCTATCCGAATGCCGGCTTGCCGAATGCAAAGGGTGGATATGACGAGAGCCCGGAAGCAATGGCGTGCCACATGGTGGAGATGGATGGAATGGTGAATCTCTACGGTGGCTGCTGCGGAACGTCTCCGGACCATATCCATGCACTGCCCACCCTCCGGTCGCGAGTCGTGCCTTCCTGCGACAAGTCGCTTGTACTGAGCGGACTGGAAATATGGAACATGGGGAACGGGCATATAAAGGTGGACACGGCTGCCCATGTCGGGAAGTCTGCCGGATTTGCCGGAATGATGGAGAGAGGGGAATATGAAGATGCCCTGTATGCCGTATCCGACCGACTTGCTGCCGATGGGGCCTCTATTCTCGTAGTCAATCTGGATGGCCTTCCTGATGCCCCGGCGGCAATGGAACGCTTTATACGCCTGATCCAGAGCGACCCTTCCGTCTCCTCGGCAGCGCTGCTGATCGAATCGACTGACTTGGGGACCTTGACGAACGGCTTGAAGAACGCCCAGGGAAAGAGTCTGGCCGGGCCGCTGGATCCGTGCGGATCCGGTTTCGCCGATAAGGCAGCCACCCTCCGAAGCCTCGGTGCCGCTGTCCTGGTCAATGCTTGCGAAGACCACGCACTGGTG
>ONPI01000089.1 GCA_900319685.1 uncultured Bacteroidales bacterium | reverse complement strand
CCCGAGGCTGCGCCTCGGGTGATTTCGCGCCTTCTACGTTACCCCCGCCTTCCGATGGAAGGCTGCCCCTCGGGGGCATGAAGGTCGCTCGTGCGAGCCTCTGCCTTCAAAGACAAACGACAGCCAATTGGCTGTCGTTTGTCCTTGAGCGGAATACGAGGTTCGAACTCGCGACCTTCGGCTTGGGAAGCCGACGCTCTACCAACTGAGCTAATTCCGCAACTTTGGCTGAAAAAGGCGCAGTCATTGATTCTGCGCCTTGGTGATCCCCACAGGATTCAAACCTGTAACCTTCTGATCCGTAGTCAGATGCTCTATTCAGTTGAGCTAGGGGACCATATTGCGGGATAAACCCGCTTAAGTGTGCTGTGGCTAGGCTTCGGCCTTTGCACCCTCGTCCTTAAGGACGGTGAGCTTGCGCTCCTTGATCCTGGCCTTCTTGCCTGACAGCTTGCGGAGGTAGAAGATCCTTGACCTGCGTACCTTACCGACCTTGTTGAGTTCGATGCTGTCGATAAACGGAGACTGCATAGGGAAAATCCTCTCAACTCCGATACCTCCTGAAACCTTGCGGACTGTAAAGGTCCTCGTGGCAGGTGTAGCACCTCTCTCCTGGATAACAACGCCTCTGAATTTCTGGAGGCGGTCCTTGTCACCTTCCTTGATTCTATAGGTAACGGTGACGGTGTCACCGGCCTTGAATTTCGGGTAAGAAGCAACTTTCTCGTTAGCGAAAGACTGCTCTACAACTTTCATCAAATCCATTTCTCAATAATTTTAGCGCAACGTTACGCACATCTCATAACGACCCGTAAGAGGTTGCTTTTGATTTTCGGACTGCAAAAGTACGAATTATTTTATTATCAAAAAAACTTTTTTGAAGTTTATTTGAAATATTCGATTGCAGCCTTGCAAATATCGGTTATCCGCTGCCAGTCACCCTTCTCCAGGGCATCCTTCGGGAACAGTTTCGATCCCATCCCGACCGCGGTAACACCGGATTTCTTCCACTCGGAGAGGTTCTCCTCAGTCGGCTCGACGCTGCCTGTGGCCATCATCATGGTCCATGGAAGGGGACCCAGGACGTCCTTGACGAACTTGGGACCGCCGACACTCCCGGCAGGGAACACCTTGACGAGGTCGCATCCCAGTTCCTGGGCGTTGCATATCTCCGTGACGCTGCCGCAGCCCGGGGTGTATGGTATCCCGCGCCTGTTGCAAAGCCTTGCCACTTCCGGGTTCAGGGAAGGGGAGACGATGAAGTTGGCTCCCATCTGTAAATATAGTGCAGCGGTGGGGGCATCCAGGATTGTTCCTGCACCTAGTATCATCTCTGGGCATTCCTTGAGCGCCCACAGTGAAAGGTCCCTGAATATCATAATTGCGAAATCGCCCCTGTTGGTGAATTCGAAGGCCCTGATACCACCTGCGTAGCACGCTTTGACCACATTCTTGGCGATTTCTAGGTTGCCGTTGAAGAACACCGGAACGATTCCGCTGTCCTTGATCGCAGTCAATGTTTCGAGTTTTCTGAACTTAGCCATTGTTATGTCTGCTTAGATATTACCTTGCCACACGTCCGGAAGCATTCCCGGACATCAGGCTTTCCACTTCTTTGACCGTTACCTGGTTGTAGTCACCGGATATGGTGTGCTTCAGGCAGGAAGCCGCTGCGGCGAAATCAATCGCCCTCTGTTCGTCCTGCCACGTCAGGAGACCGTAGATCAGTCCTCCCATGAAGGAGTCTCCGCCGCCGACACGGTCTACGATATGCGTGATGTCATACCTTCGGGATTCCCTCAGCGTCTCGCCATCAAATATGACTCCACCCCAGGTGTTGTGGTTGGCATTTATGGAGCCTCTGAGCGTGACAGCTACTTTCCTGCAGCGAGGGAAGCGGGCCATCAGCTGCCGGCATACGCTCTCGAATCGGGTCTGGTCGATGCTTCCGTCGGAATGCTCGGCATCGAATCCTTCAGGTTTTATGCCGAATTCCTTCTCGGCATCCTCTTCGTTCCCGAGGATCAGGTCGCAGCCTCGGACCAGCTCCGGCATCACTTCTGCGGCTGTCTTGCCCCATTTCCAGAGGTTTTTGCGGTAGTTGAGGTCACAGGATACGAATACCCCCATCTCATTGGCCACCTTTATCGCTTCGAGGCATGCAAGAGCTGCGCTCTCGCTGATGGCAGGGGTGATCCCGGTCCAGTGGAACCAGTCCGCTCCCTGGAACACCTCGTGCCAGTCCACCATCCCCGGCTGGATGGTACTGATAGCGGAGTGTGCGCGGTCATATACCACCTTGCTCGGGCGAGCAACCGCTCCCGTTTCCAGAAAGTATATTCCCAGACGTTCCCCGTCTGTGATGCAGTGGGATGTCTCTACGCCATATGACCGGAGGTCGCGCAGGCACGACCTGGCTATGTCATTGTCCGGTAACCTTGTGACGAATTCGGCTTCTAATCCGAAGTTTGCGAGAGACACGGCCACGTTGGCTTCTCCGCCTCCGAAGGTAGCATCGAACTGCCTGGCTTGGGAGAACCTGAGGTATCCGGGAGTGGAGAGACGGAGCATTATTTCTCCGAATGTGATGACTTTAGGCATTTCGTCAAAGGGCTTATTTCATTTCCGTATACTTGATCTTGTCCATGTCGGAATAGTCGAGATTCTCACCTGCCATTCCCCATATGAACATATAGTTACTGGTTCCTGCCGCTGCATGGATGGACCATTCCGGAGACATTATGGCCTGTTCGTTAGCCATCCAGACCAGGCGCTCCTCCTGAGGCTCGCCCATGAGGTGGCATACCATGTTTCCGTCCGGAACGTTGAAGTAGAAGTATGCTTCGATCCTGCGGCTGTGGGTATGGGCAGGCATAGTGTTCCATACGCTCCCCGGCTTCAGTTCGGTGAGACCCATCTGGAGCTGGCACGGCCCCTCTTCGAGGACGTTGTTCACGATGAGCTGGTTGATGACCCTGTCGTTGCTGTCTTCCATCTTTCCGGCTGCGAAGGAATTGGCCTTGAGGCTGCCCTCGCGCCCGTCGATGGTGATGAGCTGGGTCTTGTATTCCTTGTGTGCGGTGGCAGAATTGAGATAGAACTTGGCCGGCTTTGAAGCACTCTTGCTTGCGAAGGTGACCTTCTTGTGTCCGCGCCCTACGTAAAGTGCCTCCTTGAATCCGAGTTCGTATTTCTGACCGTCCACGGTTACTATGCCTTCACCACCGACGTTGATGATGCCGAGTTCCCTCCTTTCGAGGAAATAGTCGGCTTTCAGTGCATCGAAGGTGTCCAGGGTCAATACTTTCCCTACCGGCATGGCTCCTCCGAAGACGAATCTGTCATACATCGAATAGGTCAGGTTGATCTTGTTCGCGGTCATCACTTTCTCCATGAGGAAGCTGCTGCGGAGTTTTTCGGTGTCGTAGTTCTTGACATCCTGCGGATTACAGGCTGTCTGCATCGTCCAGTTGACCTGGGCGCTGGCTGCTGCCGCACTAAGCAGCAATGCCGCTATCGTTACTATTCTTTTCATTGTTCAGAGTGAATGATTCTTTGATTATCCTTCTGCGGTTGACCACTGCCATCACGGTGGCCAAGATGACAAGCAAGCCGCTGCCGATCCACTTGATGTCGTGGACAAGGTGGAATATGACCCAGGCGAAAAGGCTGGATGCGAAGTCCAGCGAACCTCCCTGGAATCCATCCGGGATGGCCACGGCGGTATCTCCGGTGCGGGCGAATACGTCCTGAGCCGCCTTGGTGAAATGCGGGGCCAGGTCGGTTACGAAATACAATCCTATCACCAATGCCACCAGACCTACTATGAAGGTCTTCACGACATTTCCCTTGGTTATCGGCAGGACGACAGGGAATAGGTAGAACATCCCGGCCAGGGAAGCCAGAGGCAGGAATTCATTGCCCGGGAGTATGACAGAAAGGAACAGGATGACCGGGATGAGGAGGAGCGAGACGACGAGGGTCGTCGGATGGCCGATCACCAGAGCTGGGCTCATTCCGATGCTGATACCCGCGGAGTTCTTGAACTTCTTGGATACCAGGTTCTTCGTGGCTTCGGCGATAGGCTTGAGACCTTCTATGAACAGTCCTGTGATCCTAGGTATGAGTTCCATCACGGCACCCATCTTGATTCCGAGTCCCAGGATCATCGGGATCCCGTCGACGATCTCCTTCCATCCTTTGCATGAAAGGATACCGATGAGGCAGCCTATTATGACTCCGAGGAAAAGTGGTTCTCCCAATACACCGAACTTCTTTTTCATCCCTTCTGCGTCGAGGTCGAGCTTGCTGAAGCCCGGGATAGCATCCATTCCTTTGTTGAGCGCCCATGCGAAAGGGACGAAGCCCTGGCAGAAAGGCTGCGGAATTGAAATACCGTCCATATCCTTGTAATAAGACTGGAAGTCTTTCGTCGTGAGGTCTGCCATGACCAGGGTAATCACGAAACATATTATCGCCGCGAAGAATCCCCACCAGACATTGTCCGTTGCGAAATATACGACTGCGCCGATGAATGCATAATGCCAGTAGTTCCAGAGGTCGATGTTTATCGTCTTGGTGGCTTTACAGAGCAGAAGCAGGATGTTGATGCCGAGGCAGACCGGTATGATGAAGGCGCCTATGGTAGTGTTGTAGGCGACCGATGCGGCTGCAGGCCATCCCATGTCGAATATACCGAGCTTCAGATTGTAGATTTCGGTCATCTTCTGGAGCGGAACGCCCAGGCTGCTCGTGAGGAGCGCAGTGACGATCGACAGGCCCACGAAACCGACTCCCACCAGGAGTCCGCTCTTCAGTGCCTTGCCGAAAGGAATGCCGATGCAGACACCGAGGATAGTGAATATCACCGGCATCATGACGGCGGCCCCGAGGCCGATTATATAGCTGAATACCGCTTCCATCACTTAGGCTGCTTGCCGATGTATGCCAGGATACCGCCGTCTACGTAAAGGATATGTCCGTTCACTGCATCGGATGCATGTGATGCAAGGAATACGGCCGGGCCGCCAAGTTCTGAAGGGTCGAGCCATCTGCCTGCAGGAGTCTTCGCGCAGATGAATGAGTCGAAAGGATGACGGCTGCCGTCGGCCTGGCGCTCGCGCAGGGGAGCGGTCTGAGGAGTAGCGATGTAACCCGGGCCGATGGCGTTGCACTGGATGTTGTATTCTCCGTACTCGGAGCAGATGTTGCGGGTCAGCATCTTGAGGCCACCCTTGGCAGCGGCATATGCAGAGACGGTCTCACGACCCAGCTCGGACATCATCGAGCAGATGTTGATGATCTTGCCTTCGCGGCGCTCCATCATCTCGGGAACGACGGCGGCCGAGCAGATATACGGACCGACAAGGTCGATGTCGATGACCTGCTGGAACTCGGCGCGCGTCATTTCGTGCATTGGGATGCGCTTGATGATGCCTGCGTTATTGACGAGGATATCAATCTGACCTACCTCCTGATGGATCTTCTCTACGAGAGTCTTCACGGCCACCTCGTCGGTGACGTCGCAGGTGTAGCCCTTCACATTCTCGATGCCGGCCTCGCGATAGGCATCCAGTGCTTTCTTGAGCGCCTCTTCGCCACGAACGTTGAACACGATGGTTTTTGCTCCGGCCTCAACGAAAGCCTTTGCGATGCTGAAGCCAATACCATAGGCGGCTCCGGTGATCCAGGCGTTCTTTCCTTCAAGTGAAAATAGATTGGTCATTGTTATGCTTTTTTACTGTTGTTGCTTCCTTGACGAAGACTGACGGATGATCAGTTCCATCGGGATCACGATCTTGCGGTCTTCCTGTTTCCCTTCGACCGCGTCCAGGAACGCACGGGCAGCCTCTGTACCCATCCTGTCCGGTCTTTGCTCCAGGGAGCTCATGGTAGGGGACATCAGGCCAGTGAAATGCTCGTTGGCAGTGCCGATTATCCCGAACTGTCCCGGAACGTCAAGCCCTGCCTCCCTTACAGCGTCGAAGGCTCCAAGGGCTGAGAAATCTCCGGCGCAGTAGAGTGCATCGCAACCGCGTTCGATCGCTTTGAGAGCGCTCTGATAACCCGTAGCACGGAGAATCGAGTCCTCGAATATGATGTCTTCGTCAACAGGTATCCCGGCTTCCTTCAATGCCATCACATAGCCTTCCTTACGGTCCTTGAACAGCTGTGCGCCAAGGTAGCCGGCCAGGGTTCCTATCTTTTTGTAACCGTTCGCGATCAATGATTTCGTAGCTTCATAGGAACCGTTCACTCCATCGTTGACCACCTTTATGCCTGGGAGGTTGTCGAATACCCTGTCGAACTGGACGAGTTCCACCCCATCGTGGATATTCTCAAGGATGTGGTCTCCGTTTAGGGATTGGATGGAATGCGAGATAAGGACTCCGGCGACCTGGTTTGCCCTCATTGTCTTAAGGGCCTTGATTTCATCCTCCAGAGTCTCGTGGGACTGGCATATGATGACGGTGTAACCGGCCTCTTCCAGAATGGATTCGGCACTGCTTATCACGTTGCTGAAAAACTGCCTGTTGATGCGGGGGACTATGATTCCGACTGTCTTGGCCACGCCTTTGCGGAGGTTGGACGCCATCACGTTCCTCTCGTATCCCATCTCCTTGGCTTTGCGTTCGATAGCCTCCCTGGTGGATTCCTTCACCCTAGGACTTCCCGCAAGTGCCCTCGACACGGTGGAAGGGGTAATCCCCATTTCGTTTGCAATGTCTGTAATCGTTGGTTTAATCATATTGTCTCAGCGCTTGACTACAAATATACAAACGTTTGTATTAATTGCAAAATTAAATTTCAAGATGATTGGAAGTGACTATTTTTCAATAAGATAAATCTTATAGGAATCCGCCTTTGCTTTTTTTAGGTTTTCTTTGTCCGGGACAGCATCCTCATCATCCAGCCTCGATGGCG
>ONPI01000185.1 GCA_900319685.1 uncultured Bacteroidales bacterium | reverse complement strand
GATGGCAACAGGAGCTCCCGTGGTGCATCCTTCGAAGACTCCGCTCAGGATTTCCGGCTCGTCGCCCTCAATCCTCGGAGTGGTCCCCTTAGCTCCACTCTTGCGCCGGAGAATGTCGGCTTCCATGGCGGCTGCATCTAGCTTTACACCAGCCTTGACGCCATCCACGACCACCCCCAGAGCGGCCCCGTGGGATTCTCCGAATATGCTGACTTTGAATATCCTGCCGAAAGAATTCATACACGTCCGTTTTAATGATCAAGACAAAGATACTATTTCCCCTCCAAAAGAAGAAATTTGGTTATCTTTGCGTTTGCATTGGCCTGTCCGCCGCAGGGCAGCAAGAAGAAACAGAATGGACCAGAAGAAAGAAAACGACATAATCGAGGGGATAACCCGGCAGGAATATAAGGAGGGCTTCGTGACCGAGGTCAGCCAGGAGTTCATTCCCAAGGGCCTGAACGAGGACATCATCCGGATGATCTCTGCCCGGAAGGAAGAACCCGAATGGCTGCTGGAATTCCGGCTGGACGCCTTCCGCCGCTGGCAGAAGATGCCGATGCCGCGTTGGGGCCATCTCGATATGCCCGAAATAGATTTCCAGGACATAATATACTACGCAGCGCCGAAGAAGGATTCCGAAAGGCCGAAGGAAATAGACCCGGCCCTGGAGGAGACCTTCGAGAAACTGGGTATTCCGGTAAGGGAGCGTGAAGCACTCGCAGGAGTGGTTGCGGTGGACGCCGTGTTCGATTCGGTGTCGGTAGCCACCACCTTCCGTGCAAGCCTGGCCGAGAAAGGCATCATTTTCTGCTCCTTCTCCGAAGCAGTCAAGGAACACCCGGACCTGGTCAGGAAATACCTCGCCAGCGTGGTACCCGTCGCAGACAATTTCTTCGCCGCCTTGAACTCGGCGGTATTCAGCGACGGCAGCTTCTGCTATATCCCGAAAGGTGTGAAGTGCCCGATGGACCTTTCCAGCTACTTCAGGATCAACGCTGCCGGCACCGGACAGTTCGAAAGGACCTTGATCGTGGCCGATGAGGGTTCCTCGCTGAGCTATATGGAAGGCTGCACGGCGCCGATGCGTGACGAGAACCAGCTTCACGCGGCTGTAGTCGAGATAGTGGTGGAAAAGGACGCCGACGTGAAGTATTCCACTGTCCAGAACTGGTACCCGGGCGACGCCCAGGGACGTGGCGGCATCCTCAACCTCGTGACAAAGAGAGGAATATGCAAGGGCAGCGGAGCGCACTTGAGCTGGACCCAGGTGGAGACCGGCTCCGCTATAACCTGGAAATATCCATCCACCATCCTCAAAGGCGATTATTCTTCTTCGGAGTTCTATTCGGTGGCAGTCACGAACAACCGCCAGCAGGCGGACACGGGCACCAAGATGATCCACATCGGACGAGGCACCAAGAGCCGCATCGTCAGCAAGGGTATCTCCGCCGGATACAGCCAGAACAGTTACCGCGGACTGGTACGTATGAACCAGGGAGCGGTTTCCGCACGTAATTATTCGCAGTGCGACAGCCTCCTGATAGGCTCCAACTGCGGAGCACACACTTTCCCGGACATCCGGAGCTACAACCCGACCGCCATAGTGGAACACGAAGCTACAACCTCCAAGATCAGCGAGGACCAGCTGTTCTACTGCAACCAGAGGGGCCTCAGCCCGGAAGACGCAGTCGGGCTGATAGTCAACGGCTACGCCCACGAAGTCCTGAGGATCGGTCGGTTAATATTGAATTGAAATGAGCTTTTTCGATATAGGAAACATAGCTTTCACGATAGGAGGAACCGGAGTCAGCTGGCTGGAACTGGTAAGCGTCGTCGCTGGCCTCACCTGCGTGGTGATGGCCGGACGGAACAACAAATACAACTTCTGGGTCGGCTACATCTACAACATCCTGCTGTTCATCCTGTTCTGGAACAAGCACCTTTATTCGGCCTGCCTGCTGCAGCCGATCGCCTTTGCCATAAACGCTTTCGGGCACTGGAGGTGGACTCATCCGAAGGCCGGGGAAGAAAGCGCGAAGGATTCTTCCGCCCTGAAGGTCTCGAAACTTTCCATGAGAGGATGGTGCCTTGCCCTGACGATTGTGACGGTGGCCGGAGCAATTTGGGGATATGTCCTCAGCCAGCTCGGAACCACTTGGTGGACAAGCACTTTCAGCCCGGACCCAACCCCTTGGCTCGACTCATTCGTTCTGATGCTTACCCTCCTGGCCCAGTTCCTGTCTGCCCAGAAGAAGTGGGATTGCTGGATCGTATGGTTGATAGTGAATGCTGCCAACATCACCCTCTACCTCAGCGCAGGACTCGTATTCATGCCGATCGTCAGCGCCCTGTACCTGGCAAACGGCATCTGGTCCCTTTGGACTTGGTTCAAGCTATACAGAGAAGGAAAATAACAATACCATGTCAGATATAATCTTAAAGATAAGCGGACTTCACGCCAAAGTGGCGGAAAAGGAGATACTCAAGGGTATCGACTTGGAAATCAGGCGAGGTGAGATTCACGCGGTAATGGGGCCGAACGGTGCAGGCAAAAGCACCCTGTCGTCCGTCCTCACCGGAAAGCCGGACTACGAAGTCACCGAGGGATCGATAGAGTTCCTGGGTCAGGACCTGCTGGCCATGAAGCCGGAGGAAAGGGCCTGGGCCGGGATGTTCATGTCATTCCAGTACCCTATCGAGATTCCTGGAGTCTCGATTACCAACTTCATGAAGACAGCCATCAACTCCCGTCTCAAGGCCGAAGGCAAGGAGCCGATGAAGGCAGGTGACTTCCTGAAGCTTATGAAGGAAAAGATGGCCCTGGTACAGATGAAGCCGGAATTCGCGAAGCGTGAAGTCAACGTGGGATTCTCCGGAGGCGAGAAAAAACGCAACGAGATATTCCAGATGGCCATGCTGGATCCGACGCTTGCCATCCTGGACGAGACCGACAGCGGCCTGGACGTAGATGCCCTCAAGATAGTGGCCGACGGAGTCAACGCCCTGCACACTCCGGACAAGGCCGCTATCGTGATCACCCACTACCAGAAGCTTCTGGAATATGTCCGCCCGGATTCCGTCCACGTACTCAAGGCGGGAAAGATTGTCGCCACCGGAGGCAACGAGTTAATCGACAGGATAGAGCGTTATGGCTTCGAACAGTTCTGAGATCGACCACGGCAATTATGTGCCGGTTCCTGTCACCGAAGGAATACACGTTCCTGACGGAGGCAGCTACAGGAAGGTATTCCTGAACGAACTGCCCGAGAAGGGGTTCGTGGTCGGGAAAGATGCCTCCCTGGACATCACCGTGGTCATGCTCCCCGGCCATTCGGCAGAGTTGCCGCTCACGGTTGACCTGATGGGAGAAGGCTCCGAAGTGCGCCTCGCCGGCATCTGCCTCTGCAAGGATGAGGACCAGGTGACCATAGACATCACCATGAACCACCGGTCCGGTCACTGCAAGTCCCAACAGATATTCAATACCCTCGCTGCAGGGGCCTCCAAGAGCGCTTTTTTCGGCAAGATCGTGGTCGCTCCGGATGCACAGAAGACAGAAGCATACCAGGAGAACCACAACATAGTCCTCTCGGACGAAGCTTCGGTGAATACCAAGCCACGGCTGGAAATATATGCCGACGACGTGAAATGCTCCCACGGTGCAACGGTCGGCAAACTCAATGAAGACGAGCAGTTCTACATGAGGTCCCGCGGCATCCCCGAAGAGGAAGCCAAGGTACTCCAGATGATATCCTTCGTGGCTCCTATTCTGACCCACGTCGGCGACGAGGACCTGGATGCCGCAGTCGAAGCAGCAATCCGGGAACTGGCCTGAAACAAGCTTTACCTTATCTCATAGACGGCGATCCTGCACTTGTAGGATGCGCCTTCGGCAAGCTTGAGCTCCACTTCCGGCGCCCTGCGGCAGAAGCGTACGCTCAGCATCTCCTTGCCGGCCTTCTTGTGTGAGATCGTATATTTGCGGAAACCGTCAATGGTCACCTCGCAATCTCCCACACCTTCCACTACGACCGTCATTGCTCCGAGTTCAAGCTTCGGGCCCTTGAAGCTGCCGCTCTTGCGAAGGGTCTCGGTCACGATCGGACTCATTCCCTTCGATGGTTTCCAGCAGAAATCGCTCAGGAGGACGGTAGCCCCGTTGCGGACTGCATCCATCTCGTGGGGGGTCGGGAATATCGAGGACTGGTTCTCGTGTCCCGTGGCCTTGAGGACTTCGCATACATTCTTCGTGGTCATCCCGTACCACATACTGGAAACTCCAGTATAACCCCCTATACCGTCCAGTCTGTCAAGTATTTCCTTAGGTTCGATAGTATCTCTTCCCTTCGGTTTGTCCATGCTGAAGAATATCAGGCAGTCGGATATCTTCCTCAGCTTCCTGGCTACCTCATAGTCGGAAGTGAAG
>ONPI01000152.1 GCA_900319685.1 uncultured Bacteroidales bacterium | reverse complement strand
AGCGGATTGAGCTGCAAACCGGGAACCCCTTCCAGCCTGGCCCGGTACTGCGCCACCACCCGGCGGCGCTTTTCGATCTCCTCCTCCAGATGACGAAGGTTGCACAGGCCCATAGCCGCGCAGAACTCGTTCATTTTGGCATTGCCGCCCACGAAGGGTACTTCCTCCGGGCCGTGAATGCCGAAGTTTTTCAGGTCGTTCAGCCACTGAAGAACGGCGGCGTTCCGGCAGACGGCAAGGCCGCCCTCGATGCTGTGAAAAACCTTGGTGGCATGGAAGGAAAACATGGCGGCGTCTCCGAAGGCGGCGAATTTGACGAGAACGAATTCCAGGTGTTTACCTATAAGGACGCGGACGGCTCCTACGGCTACTACCTCAGCCTCGGCCACACGACCAATATCCTGAGTATTTTCGGTGCGGACGGCGACAGCTTCTCCTTCGGCCATATGGACGAGACCTGCCTCGTGATGGGCGGCACTGCCGACGAGGCCCTGGCGTTCCTGGACGGCCTGCTGGACCTGATCGACAAGGAGCCGGGTTCCGCTGCAGAATTCCCGTGCCGGCTGTCCACCGGCGCCGAGCGCCTGGCCGACGCCGGCACGGCAACCTGCATGGTGGTCAAGCGTTTCCTGCAAGGGAAGCGCCTGTGCTTCCTCTTCCGCAGCGGCGAGCGCACGGCGGAGACGGATCTGACCAAGGGTAACATCAAGGCCCTGCGCAGCGGCATCACCTTCTACCGCAGGCTGCACCCGGACCTGATCTGACGTTTCCCGATCTTGTCCGGATCGTCGAAATCGTTTACAAAATGCAGGCTGGAGCGGTTTTCATGCCTCCAGCCTGCACTTATGGTATTACGGTCACTTGAACCTGTTAGTCCATTGAGAGTACCGGAGGTACCGGAACGATGGAAGGACTCCATCCTGTAGCCTTTCCGAAGACAGAGAGGTCCAGGATGCCAAGATTGGTGTTCTCCGGCCATCCGGTAAAGGTGACGCGGACAAAGCGGCACGCTACAGGAGGTATCTCATCGAATACGACATTCTTGGAAAGATTGGAGTCTGTACGGTCCAGAACGGTAGTGTAAACCTGTCCGTCCATTGAAGTCTCGACCTTGTATCGATAGACAGCCGGAGTGAACGGCATCCTCGGACGGGTTGGACGAGCCTGGGGGGCAGTTCCGCGAGGCTGAGGTGCCTGGATGTTGGCATTGGGCCCGGCCTGCGGGAGCTGTGCCGCAGCAGCGCCGAAACCGGCTCTGTTCTGTGCGGGGTTGAAGAGGATACGGATACCGTCGATCGTGAAGGTCTGGATACGGTCACGGTCAACTGCAGGTGAAAGATTCATCGTCAGGGTTGGCTGCTTGTCCGACGGATCCGGTTCCCACCAAGTGGCCGTAGAGTTGTCAAGGGCTGCGTCTGCACCGTGGCCCGGAGTCTCGGAAGAAGCTGCCTTCATACGGGTTGTGCCGCCTCCATTGCCATTATTGAACTTGCCTACGGAAACGATGATGGAACCCGAATCCCCCTTGGTAGGATCCTTGACGGCATTAGGAGCCCATTGAGGAGTATCAGTGACGTTGCAGGTGAGGTTGCCCGTTCTGTCAACGATGACGCGGTCCATACCGATACGGCGTCCGCCGCTGCGCAGGACGATGGTATAGAATTGCCAGATGTTTCCATCCGGACCGGTAACCATTGAGCCGTGAGCAGGACCGGTAACTATGCCGTCCGTGCGGCGGAGGAGCGGGTTGTTGCTTGCATATACATAAGGACCCTGAACGCTCTTGGCCTTGTAGTAACCTTCGGCATAGGTGCGCCACTGTGTACCGGAAGCCGAATACTGCAGGTAATAGGTTCCGTTGTGCTTGTACACCCACGGTCCCTCTATCCAGGCGACATCAGTATACTCGTTCTGCTCACCCTGACGCTCCCACACGTGGTTGGGATTGAAGCTGAAATGATGGGTGATAGGGCCGACGAATTCATTGAGGTCGTCAGGATTCAGCTTGACTGAATAGATACCGCTGATCGCCATTCCCGGCCAGAAAAGATACGGCTGGTTGTCTTCGTCAATGTAGATATGGGGATCGAAAGGCATACTCCATCCACCTTCAAGGCCAGGAAGGTTCTTCCATTCACCCTTCTGCTCGTAAGGTCCGAGAGGATTGTCTGCAACCCAAACGCCTCTTACGCTGTTGCCTGTCATATAGAATTTACCGTTGTAAGGAACCACATCCGGAGCGACAGGCACGTTTGCAACATAATGATAGTCCCAGTTCAGCATATCCTCGGATACCCAGCAACCGCCACCGGTGCAGAACATATAGTACTTGCCGTTCCACTGGAATACAGAAACGTCACCGGAAGCCTGGCCGCCGTCTCCGACTACCATAGGAAGCGGGTTGCAGTAGCGGGCTGTCTTGCCCACAGTCTGGGCCTGAACGCCAAACGCCATCGAAATGAGGACGATTGGAAGAATTAATTTTTTGAAATTCATAACATTATAGGTTAATAATTAATCTCTGTTGGACATATCAAGTACCGGAGCGATAGGATTGGTGTTAGGGAAATAGCTTGTAGGCCTTCCGAAAACGGTCATATCAAGAATGCTGAGAGGTGAAGACTTGGGCCAGTCGAGCATTGTAAGACGGACGTAACGGCACTCGGTAGGAACTATTTCATCGAACACAGTGTTGCGGGATACCTTGTTGGCTGACTGGTCGACCACGTTTGTCCAGGTCTGGCCATCGATGGAAACATCAAGTTTGTACTTGTAAACTGGAGTAGCTACGGAGCTGCCGCTGAAGCCACGGTTGCTGCCGCCTCCGAAAAGGATGCGGAGACCATCGACCTGGAATATCTGGATACGGTCCTGACCCTCCTGAGCGGAAAGGTTGAGCGTAAGGGTAGGTTGGAGATCGTTAGGATCCGGTGACCACCAGGTTGCAGTATTGTCATCCACCGCATATACGGCATCTCTTCCAGGCATATAGCTTGAGGCTGCCCTATTGTCCGGACCGCCGAATACGCTGGCAGCGACCTTGCCTTCAGAGATGATGATCGAGCCGGTACTGCCCTTGGCAGGATCCTTCACGACACCAGGCGCCCATTGTGGCGTATCTGTAACTTCGCAGGTAAGGTTACCTTTCTTGTCAACGATAACGCGGTCCATACCGATACGGCGTCCGCCGCTGCGCAGGACGATGGTATAGAACTGCCAGATGTTTCCATCAGGACCGGTAACCATCGAGCCGTGTGCTGGACCGGTAACTATGCCGGTTGTGCGGCGCAGAAGAGGGTTGTTGCCGGCATAGGTGTAGGGGCCCTGGACCTTTTTTGCCTTGTAGTAGCCTTCTGCATAGGTCCTCCATTGGGTGCCTGATCCTGAATACTGGAGATAGTAAGTTCCTTTGTACTTGTAAACCCAGGGACCCTCGATCCAAGCGACGTCACTGTACTCGTTGTGCTCGCCCTGACGCTCCCAGGTATGCTTGGGATTGAAACTGAAATGATGGGTGACAGGCCCTGTCCACTCGTTGAGATTGTTCGGATTGAGCTTTACGGAGTGGATACCGCTGATAGCCATTCCCGGCCAGAAAAGATATGGCTGGCCGTCGTCATCGATAAAGATATGTGTATCGAAAGGACTTGTCCATCCGCCCTCGATGCCCGGCAGGTTTATCCAGGTACC
>ONPI01000151.1 GCA_900319685.1 uncultured Bacteroidales bacterium | reverse complement strand
GAACGGCACGCATAGGCTACCTTTGATTTCCTGTCAAGCACCATGCTGCCGGTTCCTTCAAGGAACTTACCCTTGTCTTCCCATTCTGACAGATCCAGTATTCTCTTGATTCCGGCGGCCTCCATTATGGTCGTGATTGTTTTAGGATCCCTTTCAGCACGCCTGTTCGGGGCCAGCATCGGGTAGAGCACCAAAGTGCCGTCTTCATGGGTGGAGAACCAGTTATTCGGGAATATCGAGTCGCATGTTTCCGGCTCAGGGGTATCTTCAACTACGATGACCGGAATATCTCTCTCCTGCAGTGTACGGACCATTCCGTCGAATTCCTCACGGGCCAAAGATTGGGAATCCTGTCCGTTTGAGAGGTTCTGGAAATGGTTGCTGCCTGCGGTCTGGACATTGTATCCGAAACGTACAGGCCTGACCATCAATAGTTTCGTCAAAATATTCATTCGTTTTGAACAAGAGATCGATATCATCAGGTTGCGTATGGAAAAGAATATCGAGAACTGCCCGAGAGCCAGTACCCAGTCGTGACGGATAAGACCGTAGATGATGATGAGAGCAGATCCGATCACAGCGAGGACCCAATGACCAGTAGGAAGGATGGAGGTCTTCCTCCGGTAACTGTAAACCAACTGATATATTGAGCGGCATTCATAGACAGTCTGTCCCAGGACACCGAACAACAAGAGTTTCAGAGGAACGTCCTTATTATGCAGAAAAGTCTCGGTAAACGTAGGGAAATCCTTGATAATCAAGGCTAATATTACCAAAGGGAAGATAGCTTGAAGCACGATTACGGGCTTCGAAACCTTCTTGTACAGACCAAGGACACTTATGTTCCACATATAGACATAATAGCCCACGCTCTCTCCGAATATGATGGAAAAGTCCTTCCTGAGCCAACCGTAGAGATAAAGCACCACGGCCCCGACGCTGCTCAATACCCAATAGATGCCGGGAGACTCCACGCGATGGGATTTCTCCGACATATACCACTGGATCAGGATCCGGGAGCCGTAAATGCCCATTCCGGCCAATCCAAGAAGATATACCCATAGAGGACTGTCCATGATGTTACTCAGGATTTACGGTACCGTAACAGCGCATGAATACCTCTTCTTGCATTTCTTTAGGCAGCGGACGGACGATAGAGCGTATCATCGGTAACGGGAAGTCTTTCATTCTCAATACGATCATCCCGTCCAAGCTGTAATTGAAGAGAGGATCGACGTTGAAGCAAGCCACCCTTGCCCCACAGTTGAAATACTTCCTGAACAATACCGGGAGCCTGTAATTTCCGTCTGCCAGTGTACTGAGGAATTTATCGAAGGCATCAAGGTTCCCTCTCGGGATCTGGGAAAGAAGCGGCTCCGGATCCACACGCAGGAAATCTGATTCGAAAGGATGAGGCGGCGTTGCAAACAGTTCAGCTTCCGGAAGCTTGAAATCCCTTTCGAGGAAATATACCCCGAGGCTTTTGTAGAAATCAGGAAGGCTGTCACTTATACTCACGGTTCCGATACTGCAATCTGTCTTCGGATTCTTCACCAGGGCGACCGTGAGGCCGGCCAGCATCAACTTCAAAGGAAGGACTTCCCTCTGGTATTTAAGGGAGATGAACGAGCGCCCCAGTTCCATGCTGTGTGCAAGAATATCTTCAGCAGCAGGCCCATACTTCAAAAGACTGGACGTATAGAGTCCGTCTATTCCTAATTTAGGAATGATTTCCGCACCATACCCGACGCGATATGAACCAACGATATCTCCGTTAGGAATATTCCAAAGGATAAGATGCTTGTAATAAGCGTCATAAGAATCCGTATCCAAAGGATTGCCGGTTCCTTCCCCTATAGCGCGGAAGGTTTCTTCGCGAAGGCGGTAAAGCTCCCTCATTGCGAGCGGAGCATCCGAAGATCCAATGAGATATACCCTGTAATCGCCAGTTTCGAAAAGGATCTTGTCCTCCAGCTTCTTCATCTGTGCACGGACCAGTTCCGGGTCTACAGGAGGAGCGATTTCGTTCAATCCGATATTCGAAACATTCCTGGAAGGCAATGAGCACTGTGCCTCGAGAGCATAGCACCTGTTTCTTAGATATTTTCCTAACTCTTTGATTTCCAGGTTTGCAATATCTTCAGGCGATACTGGTTTCCCAATCCGTACCTTGACCGTCGTTCCTTTTTTGTTCATCAGTTCCCTGGCCAGCCTGACCGTACGAAGCATCGGATGGATACGCCCAAGCGTATGGAATCTGTTTGAGTTGGCACCGTCGAAATAGACTGGGACCACAGGCAAGCCGGAATTCTTTATGATCTTTATTATATTGTCAGCCCAAGGCTTGTCTTCCACAACCCGCTTGCCGGATATTGCTGTGCGCTGTCCCTTTTTCTGCCAGGTAGAGACCTCTCCTGCAGGGAACAGTCCCAAAGGGTGACCGGAAGCAAGATGATCCAGCGCTTCCCTGATCCCTGAAATGCTCTTCGTCCCTCCTGTGGAGAAATTATCGACAGGGATGAACCAGTAAGCCAGATTCCGGATCTTTGCGAGAAGGAACGTCGTCAGAATCTTGAAATCAGATCTTTTGGATCCGACTATAGCATTGAGTATCAGGCCTTCAGCGCCGCCGAAAGGATGGTTGGACACAGTGATGAACCCTCCTTCTGCAGGAATATATCCTTCCTGTTCCGGGAGAGCCTCGTACTTGATACCCATCTCTTTCAGTACTCCTTCGGAGAAAGCGGGACCATATAGGCCTGATACGTCTCCGTAATAACCGTTCAGAGAATCAAGTCCGATGATGTGGTATAGGATCCCTGAAACTAACCTTCCCATAAAGCCCTTCAAACCAAGGGCTTCCCGCAATTCTTCTTTATTTATTAGAGTTTTCTTTGCCACGTTTCAAATACAAAAAAACACTACTGATTACCAAAGGAAGTTGTTGAACGGATAGCGGCCGGCATGGATTTCAGCCACCATCTTGTATAGATCGTTCCTCAGTTTCTCTATGTTGGTCTTGTTAATGGCCGACATGAAGATGCAAGGGGTCTTCTCCTGGGCTATCCAACTGTTTTTCAATTCTTCCAGGGAGAGGTTCCCGCTTCCTTTCGGTGTCAGGGAGAATTCGTCGTATTCTTCATAGGTATATGCATCGATCTTGTTGAATATCACATACACAGGTTTGTCTGCCGCGCCGATGTCCCTCAGGGTCTGCTCCACGACCTCCATCTGTTCCTCGAATCCCGGGTGGGAGATATCCACGACGTGGAGCAGGATATCCGCCTCGCGAACCTCGTCCAAGGTGCTCTTGAATGCCTCTACAAGCTGTGTCGGGAGCTTGCGTATGAAGCCCACGGTGTCGCTGAGGAGGAAAGGTACATTCTCGATAACAACCTTCCTTACAGTGGTATCCAGTGTAGCGAACAACTTGTTTTCAGCGAACACGTCGGACTTGGCCAGCAGGTTCATGATGGTACTTTTACCGACGTTGGTATATCCCACGAGCGAAAGCCTGACCATCGATCCCCTGTTGCTCCTCTGGGTGGCCATCTGGCGGTCAACTTTCTTCAATTGCTCTTTCAGCAGCGATATGCGGCTTTTTACGATTCGCCGGTCAACCTCTATCTGGGTCTCACCCATACCGCCTCGGGTACCCATACCTCCCCTCTGGCGCTCAAGGTGGGTCCACATACC
>ONPI01000129.1 GCA_900319685.1 uncultured Bacteroidales bacterium | reverse complement strand
ACAAGCATCATATCGATGTGATGGCCGGTTATTCCTGGCAGCATTTCTATGGCAAGGACCGCTATGTCAGCAAGTTCAACGAGACGAACGAAATCAAGCTCAATCCGGGAGAGGATGAGCTGGAACGTTATCCTTGGTGGCAGACTGAGAATTACCTCGTTTCTTTCTATGGCCGTCTGAACTATGCGTTCGACTCCCGGTATCTCCTGACCTTCACACTGCGTTATGATGGTTCTTCGCGTTTCTCTCCTGAGACTCGCTGGGGTCTTTTCCCTTCCGCAGCTTTCGCGTGGAATATCAAGCAGGAACAATTCCTTCGTAACAGCAATACTATCTCGGCTTTGAAGTTCCGCCTGTCCTGGGGTAAGACCGGTCAGCAGGAAATCGGATCCAACTATCCGTACCTTGCTGCCTATGCCCTTTCGACTGACGTTTATCATACTTATAACATGGGTTCTGCCGGCCATACGTTCTACCTTACTCCGGGAGCCTATGATCCGGAAATCCGTTGGGAAACGACTACTACTTACAATGCCGGTCTCGATTTCGGTTTTGTCGCAGACCGCATCACAGGAAGCGTGGACGTATATCGCCGTGATACCGACGACCTCCTCAACACGGTCCTCACCCCTATGGGAGCAAACTTCGGTAACTCCTTGCTGACCAACATCGGCTCGATGCGTAACGAAGGACTCGAGCTCTCCCTAAATGTCATTCCGGTCGAGACGAAGGATGCATCGCTGTCAATGGGCTTCACAGGAACTTTCCAGAATACCGTATTCACTAAGCTGAACAATACCGACGATCCGAATTATGCCATTGCGGAGAGCGATATCAACGGTGGTATGGGTAACAAGATCGCCCGTCAAAAGGTTGGTTACGCCCCTTATACTTTCTATCCATACCAGCAGCTCTATGACAGCACAGGCAAGCCTATCCAGAACGGCTTCGTCGATCGCGACGGAGATGGTATCATCACTACCGCCGACCGCTATATGAGTGGAAAGAGTCCTAACCCTGATTTCTTCTATGGAGTCAACTTGAAGTTCGCATACAAGCGTTGGGATTTCGGATTCAACGGCCACGGTTCTGTCGGCAACTGGGTTTTCAACAACGTCAGGGGTGGCGGCTCATCAGCCAACTTCGTCGCTGCTAACGTTTCCGTCGACAACTATCTCAATTATGTCAAGGAGACTGGCTTCCTCGGCACCAACTCCATCGAACAGTATACTACCGATCTCTTCCTGGAGGATGCTTCGTTCTTCCGTATGGACGACATAAACCTCGGTTATACTTTCCCTAACTTCAAGAAATGGGAAACGGCCAATCTGCGTGTCGCCCTCTCCTGCCAGAATGTGTTTGTAATCACCAAGTACTCCGGCCTTGATCCTGAGATTCCAGGAGTCAACGGTGTCGATTCTTCCATCTGGCCTCGTCCGCGTTTCTACTCTCTTCGTATCAACTTTAACTTCTAGGAAGAATGAATATGAAAAAGATATTTAGCATGCTGGCAGCAGTCCTCGTCCTCGCATCCTGTGTCCAGGACCTCAATACTCTGCCGCTGAATCCTACCGATACAACCTCCGAGACCGCATACGGTTCAGACGAGAGTTCATATGTTTCCGGTCTGTCCAGGATCTACTTCCAGTTCATTTCCTGCGACCTTAAGGACCTTCAGCTGAATGACGGCGGAGCTTCCGAGCTGGTCCGCGCATTCTGGTCTCTGAATGAAGTCTCTACAGATGCCGCAAAGTGTGCCTGGAACGGTGATGCCTGGGTTGCTGCAATCAATACTGACACCTGGTCTGATGCTGACAATGATGCCGCATATGCCGTTTATGTCCGCACCATGCAGGGTATCAGCTATGCCAATGAGTTCCTCCGCCAGACAGCTTCTTCCCGTCTTGAAGAGCGTGGATGTTCAGCTGAAGTCAAGAAGAGCGTAGCGGGTATGCGTGCCGAAGCACGTTTCCTCCGCGCCTATATGTATTGGATGGCCATGGATATATTCGGCAGCGTGCCGTTTACTACCGAAGAGTCTCCATTCGGCGCCGTCAACCCTGTTCCGGCTTCCCGTCCGGAGGTCTTCAAGTTCATTGTGGATGAGTTGACCGATCTTTCAGGCGAAGACAGCGATATGCCGGCCGCGCGTTCCAACTATCCTCGCGCTGACAAGGGTTCTTGCCTTGGCCTCCTTGCACGTCTCTATCTAAATGCCGAAGTTTATACCGGCACGGCTATGTGGAGTGAAGCGAAGGCGACCTGCGAGAAGATTTTCGGGCTAGGCTATGGCCTTGCTTCAGAATATGCCGATGTTTTCCGTGGCGACAACGGCCAGAATCCCGATGCTCGCCAGGAGCTGCTCTGGGCGGTGGATTACAACGCAGAGCAGACACAGTCCTGGGGTGGAACCTCTCTCCTTACCTTTGCAGCCATTGCATCCGATGATGTTACCGATACCGAACATCTCAACGGTGTCAACGGTGGATGGGGCGGTATGCGTGTACCGTATGAGTATGTGCAGAAGTACTATGGTGTAAGCGATCCTGACTATACTACCGGCTCATACAGTACGAACGACAAGCGTGGTCAGGTGTTCTATATCAAGGGACGCGAAGAGACCATCAGCGATCTCGCTTCTTTCCTCCAGGGATGGAGTTGCTTCAAATATAATAACATCCCTCACGACCAGACGGCTGAGTCCTTCAACGAAACGGCCAAGATCAAAGGATACAGCGACATCGATTTCCCTATGATCCGTTTGGCTGAGATCTATCTCATCTATGCTGAGGCTTGCATGAACCTTGGCAGCGGGAGTGCGGCTTTGCAGTATGTCAAGAAGATTACCGACCGTGCCGGAGTTGCCGCTCCGAGTGAGATCACTCAGGACTGGCTCGTTGCCGAGCGTGCCCGTGAACTCTTGTGGGAAGGACACCGCAGGACTGACTTGATCCGTTACGGCCTGTTTACTTCCAATACATTCTTGTGGCCTTGGAAGGGAGGTTCTATGACCGGACAGGGTTTCAGCTCCCATATGACCATCTTCGCTATTCCGGCTTCCGAACTCAGTTCTAATCCTGAACTTACTCAGAATCCTGGTTACGGTAAGCAATAATCCGAGAGCATTATGAAAATGAAAAGATATTTTTGGTTGATGGCTGCAGCGGTCCTTGGACTCGTTGCCTGCCAGAATAAACTGGAGGAAGTCCGCCTTGTCGATCCTTCGCAGGTGGTTGCCCCAGTCCTGCACGAACTCCCAAGCGAGATTGTGATAACGGCTGAGAATATGTCCGAGACTGTCAAGTTTGAATGGGACAAGGCAGATTTCGGCCAGCCGGTACAGTATTCCTATTCATTGTACGGATCTACTGATGGGGGACAGACCCTCGTAAAGATCTATTCCAATATGACCGACACATCCATCGAGGTTCCTTATGAGTCTTTCAATCAGGTTGTAACGACCGCTGCTGAAAAGGGCGGACTCGGCCTGGTTGCCGGTGAAGCCACCGATGTGACTTTCGTAGTCGGCGCAACTGTCGGTTCGAACTACCAGACGTTCTATTCCAACCCACGCACGGTATCGATCAGTCCTACCGAGGCAGAACGAGTTTATGAGACTGTCTGGCTGCCTGGTACGGCTAACGGTTGGTCACATAATACCGCGCAGCATCTGTTCTGCTATGCCGAGGATGGCAACACCTATGTCGGTGTTACCGATTTCGGTGAAGCCTATGCTGACAATCAGTTCAAGGTAACCGGTGCAGCAGGCTGGGCCGATGAAACCGGCAACTGGGGTATGGCTGATCCGTCCGCTCCTGCCGAGTCTGCTTCCATTACACTGAAGAACGGTTCCCAGGACAACATCACTATCTACCGGGCACACCGTTACTATCATTTCACCTTCACGAAGGACAACCTTGGTCTCAAGATGGACAAGGGCTTCGACAAGGTCGGAGTGATTGGTCTGAACGGCGACTGGGATAATGACATAGTGATGACGCTCAGCAACAACAAGCAGCTGTTCTATGTCGATATCGACGTGCCTTCCGACACCGAATTCAAGTTCCGCCTTGACGGTGGATGGGATACCAACTGGGGAGGTGATATGTCCGGCCTTACCGGAGGCGGTGACAATATTCCTGTCTCTGCAGGACAGTATCGTGTATACCTCAACCTCAACGACTGGGATCATCCTACTGCCAAGCTTAGCACATCTATGTATGGACAGCCTGAGGAGACCGAGCCGGAACCTGATTTGAAGCCTAAAGTCTGGTCTCTCATCGGCACTTTGAGTGGAAGCAGCTGGGACAATGACTTCGATATGACGAACACCAGTGGTGACATCTGGGTCATCAGAAGTGTTGCTGTGACTGCAAATGATGAGTTCAAGATTCGTGCAGACCACGATTGGGGAACCAATTACGGCGGACCTGAAGGAAACTCCCAGAGCACGATAGATCCTGCCAATCCTTACGAGGTTTACAAGCCGGTTCTTGGCGAGGCTTTCTCTACCGGAGACAAGAACATCCAGATAGGAAAGGATGGCAGCTACGATATTACATTTGACTATGCCGCAGGTACGATCCTTATCAAGGAGCACGTAGCCGTGTATTCCCTGATTGGTGAGATAAACGGAGACTCCTGGTCGAATG
>ONPI01000121.1 GCA_900319685.1 uncultured Bacteroidales bacterium | reverse complement strand
AATATTCCTCGACGACGACGGCCAGGCATACCTCTTCTTCCAGGGAAAAGCTACGCTGACCGACAATTATTACCTGTCAGTCTGCAAGGTGGATTTTGTGAAGGAATAACCCCTACAGATTCCTGAGGAGGTTGTTCATGTTGACCTCCTTGTCGATCACGGAGCGGAGCTCTGCGATCGGCACCCTCCTCTGAGTCATCGTATCGCGTTCGCGGATGGTGACACAGTTGTCGTTGAGGGTGTCGTGGTCAATGGTGACGCAGAACGGAGTTCCGATAGCGTCCTGACGGCGGTATCTCTTGCCGATGGAATCCTTCGGGTCGTACTGGCAGTTGAAATCGAACTTGAGTTCGTTCATTACTTCCTGGGCTTTCTCAGGAAGGCCGTCCTTGTTGATCAGAGGCAGGACTGCGCACTTCACCGGAGCGAGAGGAGCAGGAATGCTCAGGACTACGCGGCTTTCCCCGTTCTCCAGCTGCTCGACCTTGTATGAATGGCTGAGCACGGCCAGGAACATCCTGTCCACGCCGATGGAAGTCTCCACGCAGTAAGGCACGTAGCTCTCGTTGGTCTCAGGATCGAAGTACTGGATCTTCTTGCCGGACAGCCTCTGGTGGTTGCCGAGGTCGAAATCCGTCCTGGAGTGGATGCCTTCAAGCTCCTTGAATCCGAACGGGAAGTTGAACTCGATGTCGGTGGCAGCGTTGGCGTAATGGGCGAGCTTCTCGTGGTCGTGGAAGCGGTAGTTCTCGGCTCCCATACCGAGGTTGACGTGCCATTTCATACGGTTCTCCTTCCACTGGCGGAACCATTCCATCTCGGTCCCCGGACGGCAGAAGAACTCCATCTCCATCTGCTCGAACTCCCTCATCCTGAATATGAACTGGCGGGCGACGATCTCGTTGCGGAAAGCCTTTCCGATCTGGGCGATTCCGAACGGAATCTTCATACGTCCGGTCTTCTGGACGTTGAGATATTCCACGAATAGTCCCGTGGCGGTCTCCGGGCGGAGATAGATCTTGTCGTCGGCCTCGCCGGTGTTGCTGATTTGGGTGGAGAACATCAGGTTGAACTGGCGAACGTCCGTCCAGTTGGCAGTTCCGGAGATAGGATCGACAATTCCGCAGTCGAGGATGATCTGCTTGTATTCCTTGAGGTCGTTGGCGTTTTCGGCGGCCACGTAGCGGCTGTGGACTTCGTCGTACTTCGCCTTCTCGCGGAGGATGTTAGGGTTGGTCTGGCGGAACTTCTCCTCGTCGAAAGACTCTCCGAAGCGCTTGCGTCCCTTTTCGACCTCCTTGTTCATCTTTTCCTCGATCTTGCCGAGATAGTCCTCGATCAGGTTGTCTGCGCGGTACCTTTTCTTGGAATCCTTATTGTCTATGAGCGGATCGTTGAAGGCTGCGACGTGTCCTGAAGCGACCCAGGTCTTAGGGTGCATGAACACGCAGGAATCGATACCCACGATATTCTCGTTGAGGCGGGTCATCGCGTTCCACCAGTACTGCTTGATGTTATTCTTAAGCTGTACTCCCATCTGGCCGTAGTCATATACGGCTGCCAGTCCGTCGTAAATCTCGCTTGAAGGGAAGATGAATCCGTATTCCTTGCAGTGTGCGACAAGCACCTTGAACAGTTCGTCCTGTGTCATATTCGTTTTTTTTCTTTAATATCCAGACCGCAAAGTTAATCAAATTTAACGAAGGCAGAGACTTTTATCTTATCTTTGCTTATCGGTTGATAACACTTCAAGCAATGAAAAAGGCAATATTGGTTCTAATATCTGCATTCGTGGCAGCAGTCGCGGTGCATGCGCAGACCTTCCCGCACGGGCAGGAACTTCCGCAATTGACAAAACCTGAAGCTTCCGAATGGAAGAATATCGGCTTCCAGGCAATATGGGGGGATATTTTCACGAGATATCCTGCAACATATTCTCCTGCAGGAATCAAGACCAACTCTTCCTTGACCCTGAGAGGGTGGAGAGGAGAGAGGGTCCAGGCCCAGGCGCTTGTCAGCACCGGCCGGAAGGTAGAGGGGCTGGAATATGTGGTCTCGGACCTCAAAGGCAGGAAAGGGACCATCCCGTCAAGTGCCATCGAGGCCGGATTCGTGCGCTATGTGATGGTAGACGAACTGAACAAGGACGGGAAGAGCGGATGCAGCCGCAGGCCGGACAGGACCCAGTACGATTCATCGATGGTGGCGGATGTCATCGACCCTTGTTTCGCTCCTCTGGATATGGAGCCGATGAGCTCGAGGGGGCTGTGGCTGACTTGCTGGATACCTCGCGGTATCCCCGCGGGAAAGTATTCAGGGACAGTTACTTTCAAGGAAAACGGCAAGGCGGTGAAGGTGCTTAAACTGACCGTTGAGGCTCAGGATCAGATACTTCCGGCGCCGAAGGACTGGAGGTTCCATCTCGACCTCTGGCAGAATCCTTTCGCCGTGTCCAGGTATTATCGGGTTCCCATAATCCATAAGCCGTGGAACGGCCAGACATACGACCATTTCGAGTCGATGGTCACCTGGATGAAGCGTCTGGACGGAAGCTGGGAGTTCAGGTACGACGTATTCGATGCCTGGGTGGAGTTCATGGCCTCCTGCGGCATCGACGGCCAGATAAACTGCTATTCGATGGTGCCCTGGAGGCTTTCTTTCCAGTACTTCGACCAGGCCTCCGACTCGATGAAGGAAATCCATGCCAAACCCGGAGAGAAGGAATATGAAGACCTGTGGGTTACCTTCCTGAAGGATTTCGCCGCCCACCTGAAGGCCAAGGGATGGTTCGGAAAGACCACGATCGCGATGGATGAACGCGACCTGACAGGGATGCAGGCTACGATAGCCGTGGTCCGTAAGGCCGATCCGGATTTCAAGCTCTCGCTGGCCGGAAACTATTATCCTGAAATCGAGAAAGACCTGTTCGACTACTGCCTCGCTTTCAGGCATACCTTCCCGGAAGATGTCCTTGCCAGGAGGAAGGCCGAAGGCAAGTTCAGCACATATTACACTTGCTGCGCCGAGCCTCATCCGAACACGTTCACATTCTCGGAACCGGAGGAAGCGTACCTGCTGATGCTTGAGATGTACCGCCGCAAATCAGACGGCTACCTGCGATGGGCATACAACAGCTGGCCGGAGGATCCGCTGCTCGATTCACGGTTCAGAAGCTGGGCTTCAGGGGACACGTATCTCGTGTATCCTGGCAACAAGTCGTCGATCCGCTTCGAACTGCTCGTGAAGGGCATCCAGGAATATGAGAAAAATTACCTAACTTTATAGGCTGAAACGAAAACCAGTATTCAAATATCTAAATATGGATTCAAAGGAAAGAATTGCTAAAGCATTGCAGATTGCTACTGACACCAAGGTTTTCGAAATGGCCCCTGGCGCCAGCGAAATGGCCCCGGACATATTCAAGAAGCTGTTTCCGGGACGCAAGGCCGTCATCGTAGCGGACATCAACACCTGGCCTGCCTTGGGCGAAAAGGTGTATGGGATGTTCCTTTCTGCCGGGATAAAGACGGACAAGTACATCATCGACAAGAAGGAGTTCCACGCAGAGTGGAAATACATCGAGATGGTGGACAAGATCATCGAGGGAGACTATGAGGCAGCCAAGACAATAGAGGACGACGAGAACCATGTAGAGGCCGATGCCACGAAGGCTTTCAAGCCTGCGTCCGACGAATATAACGTGGCGGTTTCAGTGGGATCGGGTGTTATCAACGACCTTTGCAAGCTCTGCTCACATCATCACGGCCAGTCCTACCTGTGCGTCGCAACCGCCGCATCCGTGGACGGATTCTCCTCTTTCGGAGCATCTATCTCGTACCAGAATGCGAAGCAGACTTTCACCTGCCCGGCTCCTGTGGCCATCATCGCAGACATCGATGTGATCGCTGCTGCGCCTAAGGAGATGACAGCCGCAGGTTATGCCGACCTGGCAGCCAAGGTGCCTTCAGGCGCGGAATGGATGATAGCCGACCTGTTCGGTACCGAGCCTATCATACCTCCGGCGTGGCACGTCCTGCAGGACTTCCTTGACGACCTGCTTTCCAACCCGGAAGGAACCGCGAGCGGAGACCCGAAGGCTGTGGCAGACCTCTTCGAGGGTCTTACCCTGAGCGGAATCGCTATGCAGGCAGCCAAGTCCAGCCGTCCGGCATCCTGCTGCGAGCACCTTTTCAGCCATATCCTGGATATGACTCATTTCCGTTATCACGGCAAGCTCCAGTCCCACGGATTCCAGGTTTCGATCGGAACCCTGACTATGTGCGCGGTATTCGACGAGCTGTTCAAGATGGACCTCACCAAGCTGGATCCGGATGCGTGTGCAGCCGCTTGGCCTACGCTGAAGCAGGAGCAGGAAAGGGCCCTGAAGATATTCGAAGGATTCCCTGTGCCTGATCTTGGATATACCGAAATCACAAAGAAATACCAGGATGCCGACGAGGTACGCCGCCAGATGGCCCTCGTCAAGGAGGTTTGGCCGGAGTTCAAGAAGAAGCTCCAGGGTCAGGTATATTCATTCGAGAAGATGCAGGATCTCTTCAAGAAGGCCGGCGCTCCGTATGATCCTTCGATGATTGGAGTCACAAGGGAGATGCTCAGGGATATGTTCCCGAAGGTGCAGCTGATGCGTTTCCGCTACAACGTGCTCGACCTTGCGAAGAGAGGAGGTTTCTACGACGAACTTGTCGGCAAGGTTTTCGCATCTGGCGGTGCCTGGGACCTTGAAAAAAGTAAAGCTATAATCTAAATAACTGAATATGAAAAAGATAGCAATTATCATCGCATCATTGTTCCTCTGCGGAACGATGTTCGCCCAGACTCAGACCGTACGTGCGTTCTCTCATCGCGGCGGACGCCTTGAATACGACGAGAATACCCTTTCCGCATTCGAAGCCAGCAGGGATGCCGGATACAACGGTTTCGAGACGGATATACGTATGACCAAGGACGGATACCTCATCATCAATCACGACCACACCCTTGAGCGTACCACCAACGGTACAGGAGTTCTCGAGGAGAAGACTCTCAAGGAACTGCTTGCCCTGGAGACCAAGGGAGGCCACAGGCTGATGACCCTGGACGAGCTTATGAAGTTCCTCAAGACTTGCCGCCAGGACGGTCTCTACGTGGAATTCGAGCTGAAGACCAAGCCTGTAGAACTGTATCCGCAGGAGAGGCTTGAAGAATATTGCGACAAGCTCTACAAGACCGTGATGAAGAACAAGCCGGAAGGTGCTACCTATCTCTTCACTTCCAGCGACTACCGCGGACTTCGCTACCTGATGTCCAAATACGGAGCAGAGTGCCTCATGATTACCAACGAGCCTATCAACGATATTTCCATCGCCCTTGCAAAGGCCCTGGGTATCAAGAGAATAGGTGCCACCACCGATGGTACGTCACGCAAGATGGTCGAAAAGGCCCACAAGGAAGGGATGATCGTCAGCCTGTGGCCTACCCACAAGATCGAGGATTTCGTGCTGGCTTGCTATCTTGGAGCCGACTATCTCTGCACGGACATTCCGATCGAGACCATGAAGACGATGTCCGAGAAGTTCCCTTGGATCAAGGTCATTTATTAGGAGTTTTATGACAGTCAGAGGGACAGGAGTCAAAGGATTCGCGAAAGGAAGAGCTTTCGTGGTCAACGACCGTGGGCAGAGGAATCCCTTCGAGGACATCCCTGCCGGCAGCATCCTTGTCGCCAAGTCCGTATCCCTTTCGGATTCAGCCCTGATTGATTTCAGGAACGTAAAGGGAATCGTCACCGAGGAGGAAGACCACGACGGGCAGATCCATGTCCTGGCATCTGGCCTGGGTATTCCTGCTATTGTCGGTGTGGGTGGATTCGTCCAGGAAATCGTCAATGGAGACAGGCTTCTGATCCAGAATTTCGATGTTATCGTCAACCCGGATCTCGAGACCGTGAACGGTTTCGAGCAGATGCGTTCCGAAGCTTCCGACCAGTTGACCCTCGATATGTAACGGGCCTCTTCGTATGTTTACTCCTTGGATGCTCCTGGTAGACGTAGGATTGGTTTCGATCCTGCTTTTGCTGGGCAAACTCCTCCGGGCGAACGTCCGCTTTATCCAGAAACTGTTCATCCCGCCAAGCCTGCTTGCCGGCTTGGCGGCTTTGCTTCTTGGGCCGGAGGTTCTTGGCTGGCTTCCCCTGTCTGACAATATGGGTACGTATGCCAGCATACTCATAGCGCTGGTATTCAGCACACTGCCCCTTACTTCAAGAAGGCATGAGGCAGAAGGGGAGAAGGGGTCCATCGGGAGGATGTGGGCATATTCCCAGTCGGGTATGCTGCTTCAATGGGCGTTAGGCGGCATCCTGGGCTTCCTTGTATTCTCCTTTTGGTACAAAGCCGATCCCGCGCTCGGACTGTCGATGCCGGCGGGATTCTGCGGGGGACACGGGACGGCGGCCGCGATCGGGCAGTCTTTCGGGCAATACGGTCTGGAGCAGATGCAGAGTCTTGCCATGACTGCCGCAACCGTGGGAATAATTGCTTCGGTCGTAATAGGTATGTGGCTGATTTCCTGGGGAGCAGGACACGGCAAGGCCTCCTTCCTGAGCCGGTATTCAGACCTTCCGGGAGAGTTGAGGACGGGAATACTTCCGAAGGATAAGCGAAGCAGTATGGGGCAGGCGTCGTTTTCTGCCATATCCCTGGATTCGATGACTTTCAATTTCGCCATCATTGCATTGATAGCGGCAGGCGGCTATGGAATCAGCAAGCTGGTTTCCCATTTCTGGCCTTCATTGATGCTTCCGGTGTTCAGCTGTGCTTTCCTTGTCGGTCTTATGGTCAGATGGGTCCTCAACCGGGCAAGATTCGATGAATATGTCTCGAAACCTATCGTCGGGCACCTGGGAGGGGCGTTCACTGATTATCTGGTGGCTTTCGGCGTGGCCTCCATCAAGCTGGAGATCGTGGCCAGGTTTGTGGTTCCTCTGCTTGTCCTGCTCGCGGCCGGTCTGTGTCTTACCTTGTTCTTCGTCTTCTTCGTGGGTGCCAGGATCCATAAAGACTATTGGTTCGAAAAATCCATATTCACTTGGGGGTGGTTCACCGGCACGATGGCGATGGGTATGGCGCTTTTGAGGATCACCGATCCGGAAAGCAAGAGTCGTTGCCTGGATGATTACGCCTTCGCATACCTGTACATCGCTCCGGTAGAGATCGCTCTGGTGACGTTCTCTCCGATGGCCTTCGCAAGCGGCTACGGCTGGTATTTCGTCGGTTTCTGCTTAGTATCCGGCCTCGCCGTCCTTGCTTTCTCCGGTCTTAAAGGCTGGCTCAAGAAATAGACCCACGTCATTCCCGGCATGACCGAGGATCCCTTTTCGTCAGTGGCTGCAACACCGGGCGCTTGCTGCTTCGCAGCCCTATACGGGTAAATGCGCCCTAACGTTGCAGCCACCAGCCGTCGACCGTCCGTCATTCCCGGCTTGACCTTTGGGGCGTATCCCCGATTCAGGACGTTACAATTTGGCTGGTATGGAAAGACTTTATAATCAACGAGATGATTGAACAGATGGTGTCGATTTTGGCACCATCTGATATAGGAAATTATTAATAATCAATTAGTTCCGTACCAGCCTCAAAAAGACTGTAACAGCCTCTGGCGGCCAGATAGTACCCCTCCCCGTCATCCCCGGCTTGACCGGGGACCTCGTCATTCCCGACCGTCATTCCCGACCTGTTCGGGAATCCCTTTTCGTCAGTGG
>ONPI01000095.1 GCA_900319685.1 uncultured Bacteroidales bacterium | reverse complement strand
TTAGAAGTAATACCGCAAAATGCTTTTTATAGTTGTGGTTCTTTTTCTGAAGTCCAATTTGCCGATAACTGTATTCTAAAAGAAATACAAAATGGGGCATTTGCAAACTATGTATATGATTTATATAACGGCATAACAGAAATAACAATCCCTAAAAGTGTCAGAATCATTGGCAAAGGTGCTTTTGAACTATGTACCAAATTAAGAAGGGTTTATTTTGAGCAAGGGTCGACTCTTGAGAGCATTGGTGTGTCTGCTTTTTCAGACTCCGGAATCAGATCTATAACTATCCCGGCAAAGGTAAATCGCATTGAACAAAGTGCTTTTTATAGTTGTGAGTATCTTACGGAAGTTGTCTTTGAGAAACCCTCTTCTCTGACTTTTATAGGAGCTTATTCATTTGCGCTTTATATCACTAGTACTAGTGACCGTGATGCAATTGGACAGAGTAAACTAAAAGAAATTGAGATCCCAGCCAGCGTCACAGAAGTTGGAAATTATGCGTTTAATTTCAGATTTTTCGAAACCATATCGTTTGAAGAGGGATCAGGAATCAAGCAGATTGGACCTATTGTTAGTAAAACGGATGTATTAGATGCTTCAAAATGTAAGCAACTGAATCTTTTCTATGACAGAATTACTGCCAAAGTTTGTCTTCTAGGGACTACTACGCCGCCTACTATTAAAACGCCAGGCGGAGATATTCGTATGAATGGCCAGAATATCCATGGGACTATTTTAAAAGTCCCAAAAACAGCTTTGGATACCTATAAAAAATCTGATTGGGCAAAGTGTTTTGAATCGATTTCTGCTCTCGATGAATGAATCAATCTTATGTACTGTTCTCCCCATATAGTGGGTCCGAACCAGGTTCATATAGCTGTCAACCTTGAGTACTATGAGTTGGAATAGAATAAATGCTGTTTAGCGGGGGTGCCATGGGATTGCCGGTCGATGCCGTCAATGATGGTTCGGCGGCTGATTCCGGATGTTGGTCGCCCCGGCGGTCTCCTGAGGGCTAAGGCGATACTCAGCCGCAGCGAAGCGAGGATGGACTTCGCCGTGCCCTGCAGGGGCCGACGGGAGATCCCCGAACAGGTCGGGGATGACGAGGTGCCCGGTCAGGCCGGGGATGATGGAAGAATTAATGGTCGAATTGTTTCGTATTTCGATTTATTGACGTATATTTGCGGTCCGATAAGATAGGGGCGTAGCCCAGCTGGTTTAGAGCGCTGCAGTCACATTGCAGAGGTCGTCGGTTCGAGCCCGACCGTCCCTACCAAATCATCAAAGCCGTTGAGTTCCAACGGCTTGTTTTGTTTAGACAAGTAACCCACGACATGAGAAGAATCGTCCTGCTGGCAGCCATGCTGCTCGTTTCCATACACTGCCCCGCCCAGTTCAAGGTAGCCACTTACAAGGACGGCAAGGAAGCCGCGCTGTCATTCACTTTCGACGACGGAGCCTCGGACCAGCTTACCCTCGCAATCCCACAACTCGAAGAAAGAGGCTGGAGAGGGACGTTCTATATCATCGGCAGCTTCATCCCTGAAGAAGGAAAAGCTTTCACATGGGATGTGATACGCGAACTTGCCGGCCGCGGCCATGAGATCGGCTCGCATACCATGACCCACAGGAACCTGGTCGAAATCCCTTACGAGGAAGCCGTGCGGGAAGTGAAAGACTGCGACAGCCTCATCCTCGCAAGGACAGGAGTCAAGCCGCTCTCCTTCGCATATCCATTCAATGCAGCCAACGCCAGGATCAAGACGCTGGCAGAAGCCGGGAAAGCCGGCTCGAGGACAAAGCAGACCGTATTGGGAGGAAGGAGTACCATGGAAGGATTCACCGGGAAACTGGATGAAACCATAGCCAAAGGCGGCTGGATGGTCACCATGACCCACGGTATCGTGAACGGATATGACCATTTCACCAGCCTCGAGGCCTACATGGGTTATCTCGACCTGATAAAGTCACACGAAAAAAGCCTCTGGATAGCCCCGTTCGCGGAAGTGACCTCATATATCAAGGAGCGGGACGACATCAGGCTGGACGTCAAGGTTAAAGGGCGCCGAGTCTTGATAGACCCCGTATGCACGCTGGACCAGGACATATTCCATTCCACCCTCACACTGGAGACCCCTCTCTGTCTACGGAAAGCCAGACAGGCCGGGAAGGTCTTGAAAGTGAAGCGGATCGGAGACAAGACCTTCGTCGAATTCAATCCGTATGCCGGAAGGATCCTATTGAAGACCGACCGTCATTGAGAGACGGATGTCATTCGAGCTTGATCCGATCATGATGTCGAATTCCCCTGGCTCGAACACCCTTTCCAAATCCTTTCCTACCAGGGACAGGTCATCCAGGGTAAGCGTGAAGGAAACCTTTTCAGATTCTCCCGGTTCCAGGAATACCTTTTCAAACCCCCTCAGCACGGAATCGTAGGTCACCACCGAACTGACCTTGTCACGGACATACAGTTGGACCACTTCCCCACCAGCACGCTTGCCGGTATTGGTGACAGTAGCCGTGACTGTCATGCCTTTCCCGTCTGATGCCGAGACAGACAGGTCTGAATATGCGAACGTCGTATAGCTCAGGCCGTGGCCGAACGGATAGAGCGGTCCGATGACGCGGGATATTCCGGTGCCGTTAGGATCACCGCTGCGCCTCTGGCCGCCGTGAGAGCCCTTCTTGTATGGGAAATTATATTCAATCTGGCCGATTGACTTGGGGAAGGTCACAGTAATCTTTCCGCTCGGGTTATTCTCTCCGAACAAGGTTTCAGCCAGGATATTGCCGCCTTCACAGTTAGGGAACCACATTTCCAGGATGGATGGCAGATTCTCATCTTCCCAGTTCACGGTGAGAGGCCGTCCGTTGACAAGCACCAGGACAACAGGCTTCCCTGTCTCCTTGAGTGCCATGAGCAGCGTCCTCTGCCGGCCAGGCAGATCCAGAGAAGTCCTGGAATGGCTCTCTCCGACACAATCAGTGTCCTCACCCATAACGGCAACGATGACATCGGCATCCGCAGCCTTAGCCACTGCCTCACCGAGCATTCCTGATTCGGTGTCATCGAGGGGATATGGGACGATTTCGCTCCGAGGCCAACGGGCATCCTTGACCTCGCAGCCTTTGGAATATTCAACCATGACCGGAGAGCCTTTGAGATAGTTGCGTATGCCCTCGAGCATGCTCGTGCAATGCAGTCCGTTCGGTCCGTACCTGCTCGTCATGTAACCGGTTTCCTCAGCCATCGGACCGGTGACCAGGATCTTCCTGAGAGATGTTTTATCCAGCGGAAGCAAATCACCTTCGTTCTTAAGCAATACCACTGACTGCCTTCCCATCTCCTTGACGAACAGCTCGTTCCTGCCTGCCCCGACCTGCGAATCGGCCAGCTTGCCGTCGCCGGAATATGGGTCGTCGAAGAGTCCGAGCCGGAACTTGACCCTCAGCACTTCACGGACCCTTTCATCCACGACTTCCTCCGAAAGACGGCCCTCATGCACAAGACGCCTCACGGCATCGATGAATACTGCCGGCATCGTGAAGTTTGTCCGGACATTCAACCCGGCCTCGATCACCTGGCGCACGGCTTCGTCATAGTCGGCGGCCACCTGATGCTTTGTCTGCACGAACTCGACCGCTTCACTGTCGCTGACCACATAGCCATCGAATCCGAACTCCTTCCTCAGCAATTCTGTCAGGAAATACCGGGATGCGATGACAGGCTCTCCGTTCCAATCGTTGTAGCTGGCCATAACTTCCATCGGATGAGCCTCTTCGATGACACGGCGGAAAGGATACAGGAATATCTCGTGGAGTTCCCGCGGAGTGATATGCGGATCCGTCCTGCAGTCAGCATCCCTGCCCCCCTTGGGAACTCCGTAGGCCACGTAATGCTTCAGGCACGAAGCCACGCCCTGGCTCTGTATTCCTTCAACCATCCGCATGCCGAGTTCGGATACGAGGAAGGGATCCTCCCCGTAGCATTCCACTACCCTGCCCCAGCGCTGGTCGCGGGCGACATCCAGGATAGGAGCATATACGCTGTGGTAGCCAAGCAGACGGGCTTCATACCCTGCGATCCGCCCGGCTTCGAGGACCAGGTCCCGGTTCCAGGTGCTTCCTATGGCGATCGGAGCCGGGAGAGGAGTTGCATTGGTATGGTTCAGTCCGTGTATGCCCTCGTTCGAGAACTCCACGGGAATGCCGAGCCTGGTCTGCTCCACGAACCATCTCTGGGTTTCGTGGAGGGCCTTGACATGGTTGGGGAATGGATATATCAAGTCGTAGTGTTCCCTGTATGCCTTACCGACACCGTTCAGCTGCTCATCGATATTTGCGATACCCTGGGACCAGACCTCCTGCTTCCAGCCTTCGACCGGCAACGGATCAGGAAGGACACGGCCGCAGCCGTAAAGGGTAGCCAGCTGGCAGCTCTTTTCCTCCAGGGTCATCTGCCCCAGAAGGTCTTCCACCCGGTCTTCAAGCGGGGCGGAAGGGTCCTCATAGACATCCTTGACGCCGTTCTTGTTGAAATCGGTCCAGCCCTTGTGGTATATTCCTTTGCCTCCAAAAAGGGTGAGGATGGCTAAAAGGATGGAAACCGTCAGTCTCATGATTGATTCTGCTGCCTTCGCATGATGACCAGCACATCCCCGCCTTGAAGGATGGTATGGCCCTTAGGAACAATCGCTTCGTCTCCGCGCCTGATCATCAGGACGATTGAATCTTCCTTCCTCGGATACTCCCTTAGGATATGTCCCGCCCACTTGGTGTCGGCAGGGATAGGGTGCTCATAGAGAATCATATCGTTCTTGGCCTGGTAGGACCTCGCACAGAAGACTATTTCATCTCCGGAGCGGATGACTGTCTGCCCGTCCGGGATTATCTCTTTACCATCCCTGATGATCATCGCGAGAAGGAAGCCGGGAGGAAGTGCCATTTCCTTTACGGTCAAATTATTCCAGGCGCTCTTATCATTGATTACAATATGCCCGAAATGCAGCTCGGCGTTTTCATTATAGTCACTGAAGGTCTTCATGACATCGCTGTCCGCGTCGATCATGTCCAGCTTTTCTGCGACAAACGGGATCAGGGAGCCCTGGAGCAAGATGGAAATGACCACTATGCAGAAAACTATGCTGAATATATCCTTGTTCGGAAGCACGGCTCCCGTGATGACCATTATGGCGAATACGATGGAAGCCGCTCCTCTCAGGCCAACGAAGGAAACCAAGGCAGTCTGTTTGAGGGAATACTTGCGGAACTTGCCTGCAGGCCCGAGGATGCTCCCGACGGCGACCGGTCGTGCCACCAGAGTAAGGAAAAAGAATATGAGGACGGCTGGGACTATAGCTTTCAGCAAAGTCGCAGGATGGGCGAGCAGACCGAGCATGAAGAAAATGATTATCTGCATCAGGCCGGTGACTCCGTCGAAAAAGTTGATCATCGGTTTCCGGTCTGGGAAGTCATTGTTACCAAGTATGATACCTACTATGTAAGCACTCAGGTACCCGTTTCCTCCAATGAGGGAAGGCAGAGCATACGACATCATCGCCACGGCAAGGATGAACAGGGTAAGGTTTCCTGAATTCGGAAACTTGACGCGGCGGAGCACATATACGGCTCCCAGGCCTATGAGGAGTCCGCAGGCGGCACCGAAAACAAGCTGGGCGAAAATAGTCCAAACGACATTCCCAACTCTTGCCGTGCCAGCAAGGACCGACATCATCACGAAAGTGAGCATGTAAGACATAGGGTCGTTGGATCCGCTTTCCACCTCGATGAGCGGGGCCGTATTCCCTCGGAGGCCAAGACGTTTCGTCCTGAGGATGGAGAACACCGAGGCGGCATCCGTGGAACTGATCACTGCTCCCATCAGGAAGCTTTCCGCCCAATCCCATTTAAGGGCGAAATGGCAGAACAAGCCGACCATTCCCGCCGTTATGGCGACTCCTAATGTCGCCAGGAAAGCAGAATCCTTGACCGCGGTCTTGGCTGAGGACCACCTGGTGCCGAATCCTCCATAGAACATGATGAATATCAAGGCAACGGTACAGAGGTCCCGGACAAACCACTGGACATCATCCCCCAATCCGGTCCGTGACACCGGGATGATCATTCCCAGCAGTAGGAAAAGCAGCAGGGCCGGAACCCCGATCTTGCCGGACACTTTGTTAAGGAACAGGCAAGCGATTATGATAAGCGCGAACGCTGTGAGAAGGACTATCATTTCTTCTTACTTATTGAACCTTCATATTCTTTCAAAGCTCCGAAAGCCTTGTTGGACAGCAGGATGATGGCGATGACATTGACCCAGGCCATTATTCCCACACCGATGTCACCCAGGGTCCATACGAGATTGGCCTCCTTCACCGCGCCGAACACAATAGCCGTCAACTGGGCTATCTGGAGCACCCTGATCAGGAGCATTTCAGTACGCTGGGAGCATTTGCCGTTCAGGCTGCAGAGATAGATGATGCTGGACTCGGAATAGAAGTAATAGGCCATTATCGTCGTAAAGACGAAGAATGCCAGGGCTATGCTTATGAATATGCTGCCGAATCCGCCCAGCACTGTATCGATTGCAGCCTGGGTGAAGCCCACGTAGTTGGCGCCGAGTTCGGGAGAATTCGCCACA
>ONPI01000149.1 GCA_900319685.1 uncultured Bacteroidales bacterium | reverse complement strand
GACAGTTCAGATTCGCTTTATCTTTTACAGGCGAAGTGACTGCATATTGCCACATCATGGACTGGATTAAAAAAATAGTTTATAGCTGAAGCTCGGCATTATCGGGATCAACGATACCTGCCGCCACTCGCGGGAACGGTCATCGTAGAAGACCGTGAACGGGTTGTGGCGGTTCAGGACGTTGTACAAACCGAAAGTCAACTCTTGCGGATGCTTCGTCTTGAGATTGAGGCTGCAACCCAGATCAAGGCGGACGTATGGCGGCATCTCATAGTTATTCACGCCCGAGTGATAGTCCAGTGTAGGAAAGACGGTCATATTAAAGGCATCCACAGCGGGGTATTCGCCTGCAGCCACGGTCTCCCAGTGACCGGACTGCCATGTGTAAAGGCCTGTCAGGGCAAAAGCACTCCGCTGATTGTCAACCAATGTGAACGAAGCCGTTGCATTCAGTATATGCCGCCTGTCAAACTTCGCCGGAAAAACAACCCCCTCGTTTACTCCCTCGAAAGTCCTGTCTGTCTTCGACAGCGTGTATGCTACACGCCAGTCGAGGCGTTCACCGTCCTTTTCGTAGAGGAATTCCACACCACGCGAAGTGCCGGAGCCGACCATTATGTTGTGGCTCCAACCTGTGATTGCCGAACTGAACATCCGGCTCGCATCGAGGAAATACACCAGGTTGGACATCTTCTTTTCATATGCTCCAGCTGTGACGCGATGCTGGCCGAACGACAGGAACAGGCCTGCGTAGTTCTGCCTGGCCTGCTCAGGCGGGCGGCTCGGATTGGTCGGGACCAACAAATCCACGTTCCAACCGAGCGGCAGACCTTCCAGCGTATGGTAGTACTGCACTGTACGGTCTGTCGTAGCCTCAAGCGAGAGCCACCTGAACAGATTCAAGCGGACAAGCAAACTTCCCTCACTGTCAAAAGACCTGTTCCATTTCCTTATACCGGGATCATCAGCGCCATAAGCGTTCATCTTCCCCGATGCCATCAACTCGAAACGTTCCCTTGACAGGTCCCATTGGGCATGGAGTGTCGTAATGTTGCTATGGCTGATATGGTCTGTCCTGGGTGAATCCAGCGGCTGCAACGGCCCTACGCCCTTGAATGTAGCGGAAGTACCCGGATTGAAGATTGCGAAGCGCTCGCGGACACCGAGGCGCAGGTCGCCGCCTCGGCCAAGTGTCCGTGAGAACACCACGTCAGCGGTGACTTCATCCAACGTACTGATAACAGCCAGGTTGTTTACTGTCCCGCCCATGATACGGATTATACCCTGACGGCCGGAGAAGTGGTTGTAAGCTACACCGTCCTCTATGCTCCACCTTATGCCTATTCTACCGTCATGGTGGGCATTCACTATGAGGTTGTCCCAACCCATGCTTTCATAAGAGCTGCTGTAACGGTAGCTATATGCATCCTTGCTGCTGAACACAGAGAGCGACAGGTTGTTGTCATCGTCTATCAGCCATTTCACCTTCGCATATGCGTCATAGACGACGGCACGGGGCCGGCTGAGACTGTCCAGGGCCCCGCCTGCGGCGGCCTGAACGACACGGAACGCCGGCCCCAGCGGCGACACCCGTACCGAACCAAGCAATGAAACCTTGTTCTTTACCAGAGGCATCGATACTGTTCCGCCCAATATGAACGTACTCGCAGAAACGGAGTAAGAACTCTTCGTGAAACTCCCGGACTCCGTCCTTACATCTATGTGCGATGCTGTTATGTTGCTTTCATCTCCGTGGAAGCCTCCCACCCGGAAACTCAAAGATGACACTATATCAGTCGGATATGCGCTGGTGAGTCCCAGCAAGTGGCTACCCCCATATATCGGCACTCCGTCCAGAGTCGTCAGGTTGCTCCCGATGTACCCTCCACGTACATATATCGCGGAAGATCCTTCGCCTCCGGTAGATACTCCCGGCAGCGTCTGAATGTACTTGACGGCGTCGGATTCCCCGGTAGCGGACACCATCGTCCGGATAGCCGGAAGTTCTACGATACGGGTTCCGGCGTCCCGGTTCACAACCCTGTCCGCTTCCACCCGGGCAGCGCGCAGTGTATCCTTCAATACCCCGTCGTAATTCGACGGGCGCAGTGTGTCAAACACCACGGGCGGTTCTTCGTAGTCAACCGCCTTATCAGCCCAACACAGAACTATGGTACGGCCGATTACTTCATAGTCGATCCCGCTCCCGTAGAACAAGTCCCGAAGGCTCAGCTTCAACGATATCCGGTCGCGCGCGCTCCAGCACGCAGCGTTCATCGGAAGTGAAGTGTCGTAGATAAAGGTGACATTGTATTTCTCTTTCAGAAACGACATTTCCGAAATATATGTCGAACGCGTCTGAGAATGAAGCGGCTGCCCAGGCAGAAGCATCACGAAAGAAACGAGGACCGTCAAGAGGTCTTTAACGTTGAATGCAGGATTTCCCATAATCTAATTTACCAAAAACTTGAGGTTATTCCTGCTGATGCCCGCGAAGATACCGATCCCCCCCTTGATGTTCGTATATACCATATCGGTCGAAAAGATACTTGTCAGGTCCGTCTCCAGTTGCCTGTCTTTTATATAGACGCTGCGCAAATATCTGTCGTACTCTTCAGACACGAAAAAGAAATCCAAGTGGTCCTGATATGATTCCTTGTATCTCAACGGACCAGCAAGGAGATGGAAAGGGTTGTTGTCAAGATGGTCTAGACGGATAAAACCTTCATACAACGGAAGATCCGGCATTCTCCGGCGCATTTCCCTGAATGCAGGCCAGGTATACATCAGATGCGTGTCCGGAGGCACCGGGTCTCCTTCTATCGGAAGGTCTGAGAATCTCAGCCCTGTAGCGTTGACGGGATCAGCATAAGGATGGTCCGTAACCAGTAATGAGTACCTGTTCTTTTTAGACTCTCCGTCAGTGTGCTTGCCCTTGGTGGCGAAAATCCAGACAGGTGCCGTTTGAGAACCATCTTCCAGACCCGTCTGAAAATAGAAATCCTCTATTTCTGCCACTGTATCACTCCATTTCTTGACAACCTCAGGAATAACGCGGTTTGAAGGGACTGTCGTCTCAGCCATAATCATTTCCCTTCCGGGAATCTCTATATACAAAGCATAGGACATTTGCGGTAGAATGGAAAAGAAGGGATCAGGCCGAGTCACCCAGACAGAGCCTTCGGAATGCTTGAAGTCGACGGTCCTTTCAAAGCCTTTCAATTCTTTTATGTAGACCTTTGCATCTTCGACCGGAATGTATTCATCCATCGATTTCCCCTTCACGTACTGCAAATTGAGAGTCAGTTTACTCTGCCCTTGTTCAAGTATACAACTGACAACTACCGGGAGGTTTTCCTCATCGGGATCCATGACGATGGTCTCGACGCATCCGGTTGAGACCATCATCATGAAAAAAAGGAAATATGTCCGTGCTTTCATTTTCGGTTCATTAATTTACCTGATCAACTAAGGTAATCGCCCCCCCTTGGGGTTCGTTGAATGAAACGATGAAATAAACAGGGTTAACGGTATAACCTTCTGTCACGAGAGCATAACCTCCATTCTGGCTGGTTATCTGCCAATCAGGGTTCATGCATTGCCAATAGTATCCATAAGCTCCAGGGTGAGTCGTTATCGAATATATACCATTGCCTCCAGTAATATAATTATTACCAATATAGGATCCCGGTTTCCATACGGAATCAATAGGTTTCGTTATGTAATGCATA
>ONPI01000148.1 GCA_900319685.1 uncultured Bacteroidales bacterium | reverse complement strand
ACCCTCCGGCAGCTGCGGAGTGAAAGTGCAGTTTTCAAACGGAATCACACGGAAAGTTACGGATATTGTAAGAGAAAAGCAAGCCTTGCCTGCCGTCGGAGGAATTCAATTCCGATTGAAAATCGGAACGTGATTAGGAAAAAACCTCCGGCGTTATTATTTTTGTTTCCATGAGACTTTCAAGATACATCACCATCGCTGCGGCGTTGATGCTGCTGGCCGGGACAACGGCATATTCACAAACGAAAAAAGGCCATAAAGACTATTCCTTCGACAGGGAGACTGGTCTGGTCAGGACGGAAACAGGGCAGATGCAGTGCCCGGAATTCGCAAGGCTCCTAAGGGAAGACATCTCGCGCGCCGGCTGCAACACCAACAGCTTCGAGTTCAAGGATATCCACGACACCCCTGCCCCGAAAGGCTTCAGGCCTTTCTACATCAGCCACTACGGGAGACACGGATCGAGGTCGAACTGGGGCGCAAACAACTACAAGCGCCTTGCAGACTCCCTCCAGAGAGCGAAGGATGCAGGGCTCCTGACAGCCAGCGGGGATTCCCTCCTGTCAGAAGCGCTTCAGGTCTATACTCTCCATGATGGCATGGACGGACGCCTTACCCCGAGAGGTTGCCAAGAGCACAAGATGCTCGCCAGAAGGCTCTACAACCGCTATCCGAAAGTCTTCAAGCAGAAGGGATATGAAGTAAGGGCGCGCTCGAGCACCGTACAGCGCTGCATCGTCAGTATGACCGCGTTCACCAACGAGCTCACAGCCATAGATCCTAAGATGAACATCTCCTGGGACACCGGAGAGACTTTCATGAAATATATCAGCAACGGTGCCAGCGACCGAGGCTGGAAAAAAGTCCGCCATCTGGCAGATTCAGTCCTGAACAGCTACCACGTAGATTCCAGTTACGTGATGCGCACATTGTTCACTGATTCCACCGCCGCCCGCAAGTTCGTTCCGAACATCGAGAAATTCGAACACGACATTTTCAGGGTCGGTGCAGTCGCAGATGCGTTCGAACTGGAGCACACCGCTTTCCGTTTCCTGCCGTTCGACGCCTTGTATAAATGGTTCGAGCATGAGAACATTATCCTCTTCCTTGCCAACTGCAACTATGCGGAACTTGTGGAAGATCGGATGAGACTTACAGAACCTCTTGTAAATGATTTGGTTACAAAAGCAGACGAGGCTATCGCCGGGAATGGCGTCGCCGCAGACCTCAGGTTCGGTCACGACTATCCTTTCGAGGCGATGGTGACCTATCTTGGATTCGAGGGGATAGGCGACCGCTTGACTCTGGACGAGGCCAGGAGCAAATGGTTCGGCGCCTGGATGATACCGTTTGCCGGGAATATGGAAATGGTATTCTACCGCAACAAGGCCGGCAAGGTACTCGTCAAATTCCTCCTCAACGAGCAAGAGACCCTCCTCCGCGGACTTCCGAGCGTCGAAGGACCGTATTACGACTGGGAAACCGTGAAGGCCAACCTTAAAGGGTATCTCAGATAACTTCCACGAAGTCAAAGGATAAGAAACAAGCTTTGTCAATAAAAACATCCGGTCTGCGACACCGGATGTTTCATTTTGAATAAATCTTCGTCTATTAATATGGATTGGGACAGTATTTGCTCAATGAATGAAAGTTTTTTCTGAAAATTGTTGGAAATCCAAAAAACTACCCTATATTTGCAGTGTATTATTAAACTAATACACAAAAACAAACAGATTGAAACGTATGCTGATTGAACTGAAAGATGTCAACAAGACATACCAGGGTGCACAGCCGCTGCACGTTCTCAAGGGGATCAACCTCGGCATCGAAAGAGGAGAGTTCGTGTCTATAATGGGTGCTTCCGGCTCCGGGAAGTCCACCCTGCTCAACATACTGGGAATCCTGGACAACTATGATTCAGGAGAATACCGGATCGACGGGAAGCTGATCTGGGACCTCAGCGAGACGAAGGCTGCAGAGTACCGTAACAAGATGATAGGCTTCATCTTCCAGTCATATAACCTGATCGGATTCAAGACCGCGGTCGAGAACGTGGAGCTGCCGTTATTCTATCAGGGAGTATCCCGCCACCAGCGCCATGAAATGGCGATGGAATATCTCGACAAGCTGGGACTCGCACAATGGGCGGGACACTACCCGAACGAGATGTCCGGAGGCCAGAAGCAGAGGGTAGCCATCGCAAGGGCATTGATTACCAAGCCCGACATCATCCTGGCCGACGAGCCGACTGGAGCCCTCGACTCCAAGACTTCCGTGGAAATCATGGAGCTTCTCAAGGAACTCAACGAGAATGACAAGATGACGATAATCGTCGTGACGCATGAAAGCGGAGTCGCCAACTATACCAACAGGATCATCCACATCAAGGACGGCGTGATCGGGCAGATAGAAGAGAACAGCCGGCACGACTCCACAACCTTCGGGTCGGAAAGCGGAATGCTCAAATAAGACGTCATGCACAATCTGTTTTCAGAAATCTGGAGTTCACTCAAGCAGAACAAGCTGAGGACCGCCCTCACCGGTTTCGCGGTGAGCTGGGGAATATTCATCATAGTGGTCCTGCTGGGTTCCGGAAACGGCTTGATGAACGCACTTATGAGCAACGCCGGCGACGAGATCCGCCAGATAATGAGGGTATATCCCGGCAGTACCAGCAAGCCTTACAAGGGGATGAAGGAAAACACAAGGATCAGGTTCTCAGACAGGGACATGAGCTTTACGGAACAGTTCAGCGACCTGATCGACGATGTATACGGAACCGTGTCCTTCAGCGATACTCTGTCCCTCGGCAGGGAAACGATTTCCTCGTACATAATGGGTGTGTCTCCCGAATACATAAAGTCCTCGAACTGGGTCAAACTCATAGCCGGCAGGTTCATCAACAAGCTGGACATGGATGAGTGCCGCAGGTCGATCGTGATCGACAATAACGCCGCCACGCAGCTCCTCGGGGACGACGAAAGCTACACAAAGATCATCGGAAGGGATATTATCGTAGGACTCAACCAATTCAAGGTCGTGGGAATATACGAGGCCGACGAAGGCAGCTGGGGACACGATTCCTTCGCCCCATATTCGACAGTCAGGAAGATGAGGGTGGAAGGGACCTGGATGAACAACATAGACTTCAAGTTCCACGGACTGGAGACGAAGCAGCAGAACGAGGACTTCGAAAAGGCTTACAAGCGTGCGATGAGCACCTTCCACAATGCGGATCCGGAAGACACCAGAACTACCTATATCTGGAACATGTACATGGACAACAAGGAGATGAACAAGGCCATGAGTATCATCCGCACGGCCTTGTGGATCCTTGGAATCCTGACCCTCCTGAGCGGAATCGTGGGCGTGTCCAACATCATGCTCATCACCGTCAAGGAAAGGACACACGAATTCGGCATCCGCAAGGCCCTGGGCGCAAAACCGTCGTCTATCCTCAAGCTCATTGTGGTCGAGAGCATCGTCATCACGGCCTTCTTCGGCTACCTCGGGATGATATTCGGCATGGCGGCAGACAAGTTCCTGGACAGCACAATCGGTGCCCATCCGATGGACATCGGTGTCACGCAGCTTTATATATTCAAGAATATCGGAGTCGGACTGGACGTAGCTATGGAAGCGACCCTGCTTTTGATAGTCGCTGGTACGATCGCCGGAATCATTCCGGCCTGGAAGGGCGCCAGAGTCCGCCCTATAGAAGCATTGAGGGAGGGTAAGTAGCCATGAGATTCGACATCGACAGACTGAAGGAAATCATCGACACCCTCGCCCGCAACCGCAGCAGGAC
>ONPI01000145.1 GCA_900319685.1 uncultured Bacteroidales bacterium | reverse complement strand
ACGGCACCGATTATGCCCTGGCGGCAGTCCTCCGGCTTGTAGTCCTTCTTGAAATAATCCTTGAGCGTCTTCGCGATCGCCTCGCGGAAGGCGGCCAGGTGGGTACCTCCGTCCCTTGTATTCTGTCCGTTGACGAACGAAGATATGTTCTCACCGTAGGAATTGCCGTGGGTGATCACGACTTCGATGTCCTCGTCCTCAAGGTGTATCGGCTCATACAGAGGAGTTTCCGACATATTCTCGCGGACGAGGTCGAGGAGACCGTTCTCCGACTTGTATGCAGTTCCGTTGAGTACCAGCGAAAGTCCCTTCTTGAGGTAGGAATAGTTCTTGACCATCGTTTCCACGATGTCCATATGGAACTCGTAGGCCCCGAACATCTCGGAGTCCGGAGTGAATACCACGAGGGTACCGTTCTTTTCAGAAACCTTCTCCTTCTTGCCGCTGTCCTTCAGTTCGCCTCTCTCGTAGGTGGCCCAGGAACTCTCACCGTCCCTGAAAGACTCCACGTAGAACCTTTCCGAAAGGGCGTTCACCGCCTTCGTTCCGACTCCGTTCAGACCGACTGATTTCTTGAATACCTTGTCGTCGAACTTGCCGCCGGTATTCAGCTGGCTGGTGGCCTTGACCACCGAACCGAGCGGGATTCCGCGGCCGAAGTCCCTGACAGTGACCTGCCTGTCCTCGATCCCGATAAGGACCTTGTTGCCGAAGCCGGCCGAGAACTCGTCGATGCAGTTGTCCACGATTTCCTTGAGGAGCACGTAGATACCGTCACCGGGATTGGCACCGTTGCCGAGCCGCCCGATGTACATACCCGGACGGCGGCGAATATGTTCGACTCCTTCGAGAGTCTTTATGTTGGCGTCAGTATATTCGTTATTGTTCTGCATAATCGGACAAATTTACGAACTTTTGGCGGGATTTGAAAAAGTATCTTTTTGTAGTATTTTTGCATTTGGAAAGGTATTTGCAATCACCTTCCAGGTACACCAGAAGACTGACAAATGAAAAGGCTGACCGTCATAACTTTTTTCATCCTGATAGCAGCTTCCCTCGGCACGGTGCTCCGCGCCCAGGGTTCCAAGGCAGGCAATACATACGGCGGAATTGTGCGCTTCGACAAGACCGTACACGATTTCGGGGATATACTCGTGTCCGACGGCCCCGTCTCTGCCACCTTCACGGCGGAGAATGTCAGCGGAAAGAACATGGTGATCTACAACGTGGTATCCTCCTGCGGCTGCACCGATGTCACATGGACCCGCGAGCCGGTCAAGCCTGGTGAGAGCGGCAAGGTGAAAGCCACCTACAAGAACGACGAAGGCGGCTATCCTTTCGACAAGACCCTGACGGTGTACGTCTCAGGCCTCCAGCAGCCGGTCGTACTCCGGCTCCGTGGTGAAAGCCACGCCAAGAAGCTCTCCCTCAAGGAGATGTACCCTGTACGTTTCGGCAACCTGGCCTTCAAGTCAGTGGACATCAAGGGCGGGAATATGTCGCAGGGGCAGCAGAAAAGCGGGGAGGTCGTGGTCGCGAACCTCGGCAAGAAGCCTCTCGATGTCAAATTCAAGGATGTGAGCCCGGGCCTGAGCCTGAAGCTTTCCCAGAATCCGGTCCCGGCAGGGGGAACAGCCAAGCTGTCCTATACCGTCACCGCCGACCGCAAGCACTGGGGAAAGAACTATTACTATGCAACCCCTCTAGTGGACGGAGTTTCGTACAAGGCGGTCGTTTCCCCGGTGCAGTCACAGAAGAAGGAAGCAGGTACTGAGGCCCTTCTCGCCGACCCTAATCCGCTTCTGGGTGCAGGAAAGCCTTCCATCGGGATATTCACCGTCACCAAGGAAGATTTCTCTTCCTGGACGAAAGCCCAGCGGGATGCCGCAGCCAGCCCTGTGGCCGATGAGAGTACATTCTCCTTCGGCAAGGTGAAGGCCGGCGCGAAGATCGATGCATCCTTCATTATCAAGAATACCGGCAAGAGTGCCTTCAAGGTATATAAGATCGATTCCGAGAGTTCCAGGCTCTCGGCCTCTCCTTTCGGGGATGTCGCTCCAGGAAGGAAAGGCACGTTGAAATGTACGCTTGATACCTCGGGAATGCCGAAAGGGGAGTGCCTTATCGTGGTCACGCTCACTACCAATTCACCGCTCCGTCCAATCATGAACCTCTTCGTGACCGGCTGGATAGAATAGGGTTTGCCGATGCTGGAAGTTTTCCTTGAAGCTCTCAGGAGCGCGATACTGATCTCGGGACTCGTTGTCATCATGATGATGCTCATCGAGTTCTTCAACGTCGAGTCACACGGAAGGATATTCAAGTCCCTGGGTAAATCAGGTTTCACCCAAGTCCTGGTATCGGCCCTCCTCGGGTCGGTTCCCGGCTGTGTAGGAGGTTTCGCAGTAGTATCTCTTTATACTCACCGGCTCCTGGGTTTCGGCGCCCTGCTGGCGATGATGATTGCGACTGCCGGTGATGAAGCATTCATGATGCTGGCGATGTTCCCGGGGAAGGCGGCGCTGCTGTTTGCAATCTTGTTCTGCCTTGCCATAGTGGCAGGCTTGGCGGCGGACAGGCTCACCAGGAAAGGCAGGATGATACCGACCCGGCTCGAAGATTCTTACGAAATCCACGCCGGAGATGCCCCCGGGCACTCCGAGTGCGCTCCCGAAAGCCATTCCGGAAAGCGCCACGCGGGCTGGAAAAGGATAGTGATGTTCGTAGGGGTGCTGGTATTCCTGGCAGCCCTGCTGTCCGGTTTCCTCGAAGAGGGAGAGGCTGAAGCCGACGGCTTGAACCTGCTCAGCGAGGAATGGATGTTCTGGGCTTTCGGGGCATTGAGCCTCGTGATCCTGGGCGCCTTGATATTCGCTTCCGACCATTTCGTGGACGAGCATCTTTGGGAACATATTGTTTGCAAGCATCTTCCAAGCATATTCGCCTGGACCTTCGGAGTCCTGATAGTCATCGGGACCCTGTTCCATTTCGTGGACCTGGAGACCTGGATCGGAGACAATACCGCCTGGATGATCTTGCTGGCCATCCTGGTCGGCCTTATCCCGGAATCCGGACCGCATCTCGTCTTCGTGACCCTATTCGCGAGCGGAGTCATTCCGTTCCCGGTACTTCTTGCCAACTCGATAGTCCAGGACGGCCATGCATCGCTGCCCCTGATTGCTGACAGCAAGAAATCCTTCCTCATCGCGAAGGGCGTCAAAGTTGCGTTGGCATCGGTAGTTTTTGTGGTATGGGGTTTGTTATTGTGAATTTAAAGTTTATCTTTGCACACAATTTGAAAACTGTTTAACTAACTTATAACGAATTATGGCTTACAAGATTTCTGAAACCGATTGTGTAGCATGCGGAACATGCATGGCAGAGTGCCCTCAGGGAGCTATCCACGAGGGAGATGTCTATCACATCGATCCTGATGCATGTGTCGATTGCGGCACTTGCGCTGACGCTTGCCCTATGGGAGCTATCGCCCCTGCAGAGTAATCGAGGCTTACACATAGAGTTAGCGGCTTGCCTGGATGGCGAGCCGCTTTTTTTTTGTCGTTTATTCCAGCAAGCCGAGCTTTACGCAGGCTTTCCAGATGCCGTCCTTGTCGACGTCCGTCGTGATCAGGTCGGCTTTCTCCTTCAGCCTTTCCGAAGCGTTGCCCATCGCGACCCTGATCCAGCCATCGTCCCCGAACATGGACAGGTCGTTGTCGGAATCCCCGAATACTATCTCATCCTCGCACCTTCCGCCGAAACGCTCCAGGATGCGGTGTATCCCGGCACCTTTGTCCGATGGTTCCACGAATATGTATTCGTGGTGGAAACGGCACCAGGGCAGCTCCTTGAGGGACTCCAGCGTCAGTTCGACAGGGTAGTAGCAAGCTATGAAAGCCTTGTACAGATTCTCCCGGGACCGTCCGAGTCTCCTGGTAAGTGTCGTGAGTGAAATCGTAGAAGCGGCCGTCAGGCGCGAGACGCGTGACCGAATTGTCGGGCTGGATTGCCCACGGGATGCCCCTGGACTCGCATTCCTTCAGCAGCGCGATCATCTTGTCTTTCGGCAATGGCTTGATTCCCAGTAGTTTCCCTTCGATCGTTATACCATAGCCGCCGTCGCTGACCATATTGTCGAAACCGAGTTCCTGCATATATCCCCTCGCCATAGCCTCGGAGCGGCCTGTGGCCAGGCAGAGGAAATGCCCGTCCGCCCGGAGCAACTCGATGGCGCGCCTTGTGGACTCGGGAATATAATTCTTCGCGTAGCTCCCACCCGCGATCAATGTCCCGTCGACGTCGAAGAAAAGGTAACGTTTCCTCGCCTCACTCATCCCGCAACCGTTTTCAGGAATTCCATATCCTCATCCTTAGCCATCTTCCCGGCGGCTTCGGTGACCTTATCGTCCGGAATGAGCCAGGTCCCAAGACCCACCTTGGGAATACGGACCCCGTTGGACAGGGTGTATGTTTCTCGAAGTATCATTTGTCTTCGTAAATTATTGTCAGAGAAGGAAGAACAGAGCGACACCGCTGATGCTCACGACCAGTCCGATGATCTCCTTCAGGCGTATCTTCTTTTTGTTCACCAGGACTTCCGGCACTATGATCATCACGGGAGTGAGCGCCATAAGCGTGGATGCTATCCCGGCATTGGCATAGCGGACCGCCATCAGCGAGAGGGACACTCCGACCGCCGGGCCGAACAGCGTGATGATAGAGGCATATTTCATCGTGACCGGATCCTTGACGGCATCCTTGAGCTTGCCCAGGCCCTTCTGCAAGCTCAGCAGGATGAAGAAACCGGCGCTGCCGATCACGGCCCGGATCATCGTGGAAGCGAAGGGGAGCATAGTCTCCATCAGCGCAGGGGAGTCCGAAGGTATGGCCTCTGCGTAATTCTGCATTCCTATCTTGCTGAGCACCAGGCCGACACCCTGCCCGATACCGGCACCGATTCCAAGGAGGATACCCTTGAGCGGCAGGTCCAGCTTGAAGTGGTTTCCGGAGTCCCGGCTCAAAATGGAAATGCCTATACCGCAGAGGGTTACGATCATTGCCAAGATGGATTTCAGGGAAAGCGTCTCGCCCAGCAGCATCCATCCTGCGATGGCTGCGATAGGGGGAGCGAGAGTCATCATCAACTGCCCGAAACGGAGCCCGATGTGCAGGTAGCAAGTGAACAGGCAGTAGTCCCCGAACACGTAGCCCACCAGGGCGGAAAGCCCGAGCCAGAGCCAGGTGTCCTTGTCGGAATATACCGGATACGGGCGTCCTACGGTGACCCAGAGGAGGAGACCCAGGAATATGACGGCGAGCACCAACCTGAGTACGTTGGTGACCATTGTGCCTACCCGTCTGCTGGATTTGTCGGAGAACCAGGCCGTGATGGTCCACGACATTGCTACGCCCAGCGATATGAGTTCTCCGATGTGATTCATTTTCTGGGCAAAAATAAAGAAAAAATGTAAATTAGCAGTCCATAACAGTATATGTATATGAAACACTCACTGAAAGAATGGTTCGTTGTGACCAGATACTGGTCTTTCCCTGTCTCAACTATGCCTGTAATAGCGACTTTCGCTTATCTTTTCAGCAAGGGACAGGTCCCCCGCGGCGTGATGCCATATGTGATCCTTGTCCTCTGTCTCCTCGGAGTCGTACTCCTGCATTCTGCGGGAAATGTCATCAGCGACTGGTCCGACTACCGCAGCGGGGTGGACAATGAGAACGCTTTCGCCGTCCCGAACCTGGTGTTCCATAAATTCCAGCCGGAGGAATATCTCCGCTTCAGCATGATCCTTTT
>ONPI01000142.1 GCA_900319685.1 uncultured Bacteroidales bacterium | reverse complement strand
AAGTCCGGGGCCCTGCTTGTGATGAACGAGAACCTTGCCGACGACCTCGTGCGAACCAAAGGCAAGGCGTACGGAGTCGAGTTCATGGCTCGCAAGAGCGTCGGTAAACTGAACGGTTGGCTGTCTTACACGTACTCGCGTACTTTCCTGAAGGAAATGGAAGACAGGGGATCCAATACCATCAACGGCGGCGACTGGTACAAGACCGCTTTCGACAAGCCTCACGACTTCAAGATGGTTGCCAATTATGCTTTGACTGCCCGCTTCAGCCTTTCCGCGAACGTGGACTACTCCACCGGACGTCCGGTGACCGTTCCGGTCGGCTGGTTCAAGTACGGTGGCGGATACCGCCTGGCATATTCGGAGAGGAACGGCTACCGGGTCCCTGACTATTTCAGGCTCGACCTTGCCCTGAACATCGATCCGGGGCACTACCTGAAGAAACTGACACATATGTCCGTGACCTTGGGATGTTACAACGTGACAGGCCGCAAGAACGCATATTCAGTGTTCTACACGACCAGCGGAGGACGTAACATCCAAGGCTACAAGGTCTCGGTCTTCGCTACACAAGTCCCATACATCAACCTTAACCTTCTCTTCTGATGAAAAAGTTTCTGTTTTTGACATCGCTCGCCCTGGCACTTGCCGGGTGCATCTATCCGTTCGATGCGGAAGTGGCTTCGGAAGATTCCGGGGGTCTCGTCGTGGAGGGGGATATCCTTATCGGTGACCTTGCAAGGGTTTCGCTGAGCTGCGTCAGGCCTTTCGGTGAGTATTCCAAGGGTGTGAGCGGGAACGTCTGGATCGAAGACGAGGACGGCAACCAGTACATCGAGGATGCCAACAAGTTCAGCGATAGTTTCACGATCAATATGGAGCAGGCGTCTCCGGACAAACGTTATCGCCTGAGGGTGCGTCTGATGAATCCGGTAACCGGATCATCTTCCACGGATTATACTTCCGACTGGCTGGAAGTCCAACCGGCTCCGTCGTTCGACAAGCTCGATTACGTGGTCGATGAGAATTCCATCGACCTCAAGCTCAGCCTGTCCAGTCCCGGGGGCTCGGGCTGCTTCAGGTGGGACTTCGATGAGATATGGCAGTTCCACGCCCCGCTGCAGGCTACCCATACTTACGATCCTGAGCAAGGCATCTACATCAAGTACAAGGACTATACCCCATACTACTGGTGCTGGGCATACTCCGGTTCATACCAGGCCGGGCTTGCTATCGCGAAGAGTACGGGAGGGGAGAGGATAGTCGACCATGATTTCTACAGCATATCCAGGGACAACCTCCGTCTCCAGACCCTCTATTACATCGAGGTAAAGGCGCGTGGGATTTCCCAGGAGTGCTATGATTATCTCCACACGATAGAGGTCAATTCGACTTCTACCGGTTCCCTTACCAACCCGGAACCTAGCCAGATACTGGGGAATATCCATTCGGATACCGATCCGGACGAAGTCGTCATCGGATACATAGAGGCGTCCAGGATTGCTACGAAGTCCATTTACATAGAGGCCGGATACTATCGTGAGGGCCACACCCGCTACGAGACATTCCATCCGGATCCCGAGCGTCTCAATCAGTTTTATTACAATGGTTTCCGTCCTGCATTCCCGGAACAGTCCGAGACAGACATAGTGTGGATCGAGCAGAGATGCGTCGACTGCGTGGCGATGGGCGGGAGCAAGTATAAACCACCGTTCTGGCCAACTAGGGAGCAATAGAGATGAAAAGAATAGCTACTATACTGTTACTCAGTTGTTTCTGCGTAACGTCCACCCTCTTTGCCAAGGTTGCTGAAAGAGTCTATATCTCCACGGACAAGGATGTCTATCTGGCTGGAGAACTGATCTGGTGCTCGGCATTCTGCCTGGATGCTTCTTCCAACCGGCTCTCTGATGCGAACAGCGTGGCATACTTGGAACTGTTTTCTTCCCAGGGAACTTTGCTGACTGCAAAGATAGCCCTGGTGGAAGGACGTGGTTCTGGGGCGATCGCTGTTCCGCTCAATGCCTCCACCGGCAATTACAGGCTGGTCGCTTATACCGTTTCCGGCAAAGGCCGCTCTGACCTGCTTGCGGACGCGAAGACGGTTTCCATATTCAATACCCTCAATTCCGGAAGGGTGAAGGGAGGAGTGGAAATCGTTTCCAAGGGTGGATATGAGTCCCTGAAGGTCCCGGCCAAGCGTGCCGGAGGCGATGTTGACGTTTTGGCAAACCGCTCTGCATCAACTTCTTCCACTACATCTGTCTATCTAGAGAACAAGTCTTCATCCAAGGTGACCCTGAGCCTGTCGGTCTTCGCAGACGACGGGATCCTGCCACCTGCTTCTCCTTCCATAGTGGATTTCGCCGATGCGTCTTTCAGTCCTTTCTCGGGCTCTGACGAGGAGCATGGAGGAGAAGTCTTCCATGGCTTTCTTGCCGGCCGTGACGCTGCCAAGGTGGCTTCCGATCCGAGGATGGTAGCCGTGGTAGCCTTCCCTGGATACGCGGAAGATGTGTATGCCGGGAAGATCGCTGCAGATGGCAAGGTAAGCCTCCAGACGGTGAATGTTTACGGAAAGCGGGACATGGTCAGCGAGATCATGGGACAGGGGAGCGACCTCGAATGTCACCTGCAGGTATATGATCCTTTCATCGGTGTGGAGTCGAAGGATATCCCTGCCCTGAAGCTGTCCCAGGCCATACATCCGGTGCTCTCCAGGAGGAACCGCTTTGTCAGGAGCGAAAGGACCTTGGTCGCGGATACCCTTTACGAATATATGCCTAAGCGCGAGAGCCTTCTCCTGGCTGACGCCAACTGCACATCATACCATCTGGACGACTATACCCGTTTCACGACCCTGGCAGAGACCATATTCGAGATCATTCCTGGAATCAGGCTCCGCAAGGACAAGGCTGGAGAACCTCAGATGCAGCTCGCCCTGCACGGCACTCCGAGCGACAAGCCCCAGTACACTGGAAATGTGCTGACCATGCTCGACGGAGTCCCGGTGAAGAGCATAAGAGCCTTGATGGAGTTCGACCCGATGCTCGTGAGTGACATCCTGGTCTATCCGTATTCCTACATGATGGGAAGCGTGAGCTTCAACGGCGTGGTCGATTTCGTGACTAAGAAGGGGGATATCTCTTCATTCAGGTTCGATCCTTACGTCCGCATCGTGGACTGGCAGGGAGCCTGCTATCCCGTTTCCTATACCCATCCGGTCATTGACCATGGCCAGGATGATTTCCGGAACACCTTGTACTGGCATCCGGTCATAACCCTCGAACATGGTGAAAGGCTGAAGGTGGATGTCCGTACGCCATCTTACCAGGGTATGTTCAAGGTTGTCTCCGAAGGTGTCACCTTCGACGGAACCCCTGTATTCGGGGAAACTGGATTCGAGGTTCGCTAGGGCGGATCAGCCGCAGTAGAAATACTTGTTCACAAGCACGCGGAGCCTGTCCTTGTCGGACATGGCTTCTGCGAGCAGCCTGCGGTCATGGAACGACCTCAGTGATTTGAGTATTCCGTCGATCATCCGTGGAGGGAAGACTCCGTCGGCTTCGAACAAATCCCTGGCTTTCTCCAGGCAGTCTGCGGACTCTTCGCAGCAGGAAGGCAGAGCGTCGAACTTGTGGGCTTCGCTGCTCTTGTGGATATCCAGTCCGACATACTTGTCCCTGGCTATTCCGAGAGCTTTCCCTTCATCCATGATGAGTCCGTACTTGCAGGCTACGCACAGGCCTGCCATAAGCTGGTAGATGTCCGCGGAGCTGTCCGGGGAGCGCATCTCCACGGTCTGCTTGGCGGTGGCATCGAAGCCGGACGGCTTCTCCAGGGGGTTCGCTGCGGAGCACATGCTCTTCCCGCTGGTCCATCCGAGAGGTACCCTGACCAGGGCCGACCTGTTGCAGTCTCCCCAGCAGATGTTGGTTGGAGCCTCCTGATGAGGCACGAGCCTGAAATATGAAGTCGGGTTCTTGTTGCCGAACGCGGTGATGGCCGGAGCGAGTTCCATCATTCCGGCGATAGCCCTCCTGGCTATGTCGGAGAGTTTTCCGTCGCTGACCATCATGTTCCTGCCATCTT
>ONPI01000010.1 GCA_900319685.1 uncultured Bacteroidales bacterium | reverse complement strand
CAGGCTGATTTCATGCAGGTAAAGGAGATGGCCATCGTCAAGGAGAAGATGGTTTCTTCCGGGAAAATGTATTTCCAGGACGGCAGCCTTCGATGGGAATATCTGAAGCCCTCGAAGAGCGTTTTTGTCACCGACAAGGACCAGATGAAGTCCAACAGGATGTTCAGGAGCATGGCTGGACTGATGGCGGGCAGCCTCACGGGAATCAACCTGAACGATTCTTCCTTCAAGGTGACGATGTATTCTCCGGGCAAAGGATATGTGGCCGAACTTGTGCCCCTGAAGCGTGAGATGAAGCAGATGTTCACGAAGATAAGGCTGCTTTTCGGGGCTGACAACAGAGTCCGCCAGGTGGAACTCGAGGAGAGCCAGGGGAGGACCGTGATTACCCTTTCCAACGTCAAGTACAACGTAAGCCTTGATCCGGGGCTTTTCAAGGCCGCTGAGTGATGAGGTTGCAGGACATTTTCTATAAACTGCTTTCGATGCGGGAGGTAGATGGAGGCTTCGAGGCCGATGTCCGCCTGATCCCGGACAACGTCATATTCAAGGCTCATTTCCCTGGCTTTCCGGTCACTCCCGGTGCCGTCCAGATCCGGATGGCCACGGAACTGCTCTCGCTTCACGAGGGCCGTGAATGCCTGCTGGAAAGCGTCTCAAGGGTGAAATTCATCACCCCGCTCCTCCCCGGAGACACAATTACTTGCACTTTCAAAGGCAGCTCAGTATCCTTCTCCCGCGATGGCAGCACCATCACCAAGATGACATTGGAATACAAGTAGGGATTCAGGATCCAGATACTCTGTTGAACCTGGTGATTCTTTCGTTGACTATCCTGAGATAGTATAAGGACTTGGCATTATCCGTCAGTCGGCTGCAACGTTAGGGCGCATTTACCCGTACAGGGCTGCGAAGCAGCAAGCGCCCGGTGTTGCAGCCACTGACGCAAAAGGGGTTCCCGGTCGAGCCGGGAATGACACTATAGTTTGCGGAGGAGTTTGGATGGGTAGCCGTAGAGGAGGGCGAGGATGCAGAGAATGGTGTTGAGGATGGATATCCGGAAGAAGTCCCAGAATGGGCGGAAGTGGGTAACCCTCTCTCCTGCAGGCGGATAATACACATCGATCGGAACCGGAACCATTTCTACCCTTTTCCAGCACTGGACCACCAGCATCTCCAGTTCGGCCTCATAACGTGAAGTCAGGTACCACAGGCTGCCAAGCTTGTCCAGCTGGTAGAGCCTGAATCCGGACTGTGTGTCAGGCAGGCTGACTCCGGTCTGGACCTTGAACCAGAAATTCGAAAACTTGTTGGCGAAGGTATTCTTTCCGGGCATATTCTCCATGCGGAGGTTGCGGCTACCGATGAGCATAGCGTCTGGATGCTTGTCTGCCATCTCGAAGAAGGCAGGAAGGTCTTCCGGGTAGTGCTGCCCGTCACCGTCCAGGGTTATGGCTTTCTTGAACCCGGCCGCCCTTGCCGCCTTGAAACCGGTCTTGAGAGCCTTTCCCTTGCCCTTGTTCCTGTCGTGCCGGACCAGCCTGACCGGCAAGCCTTCCAGTTCTTTCCCGGGACTGTCATTGCTGCCGTCATCCACGACGAAGACATCCTTGCAATGCTTCAGTGCACGCGACGCAACGTCCCGGATTGTCCCGGCATTGTCGTAGATCGGTATTATTACGCAGATATCCTCGGCCATAACTTTCGAAAGTTCGCAAAAATAATCTAATTATTCATATTTTTGTGATTATAATGATAATTGCCGTTTCAGTCATGAAAAACATTTATCCGAAGTTGTTGATGGCGGTCGCGCTGGTCCTCGGTTTCATCGGGATGCCGGTCCGGATGGATGCGCAGTACGCTACGGAAAGAATTGATTACAAGAGAGGTAGTTTCTATGACGCCGAAGGCTTCAAACTCGGCGACGAGCAGATCCGGGAGGTATTCGGTAATGATATTTACAACGAGACCTATCTCTCGGCCAGGAAGCAGTTCAAGGCCGGAAAGATAATGACTGATATAGGCCTGGGCATTCTCGGTACTGAAGCCTTGTTCCTGACACTTGTGGCCACGAATGCTTTCAGCTACACCTTCGACGACTTCGGGCAGTTCCTGGGAGCTTTCTTGGTTGGATTGTATGGCGGGATCATCGTGACAGGCGTCGGGTTCGTATCCCTCAGTACAGGTATGATTCTCAGGAATATAGGCAATTCCAGGATGAAATGGATGAGCACCGCTCCGCATGGCGTCGGAATAGCGATTAACTTTTGAGTACGGATAGTTTCTTCTTAAGGATATATGATTTCCTGGTCGGCAGGAAATGGCTGGCAGGGCTTGTTGCAGCCGCAATCGCCCTTGCCTGCGGACTTCTTGCTGCAAGGATGCATTACGAAGAAGATATTACCAGGTTCCTTCCTTCGGACGAGCAGAGCGCCAGGTATTCTGAGGCCTACGATGCCCTCGGGAAGAAGAACAATATCGCCGTGATCTTTTCAGCGAAGGAAGGCAGCGAGGCTGATGAATATACCATCAGGGAGGCCATGTATGCCTTCTCGGATGCATTCGATGAGGCCGATACGTCGGCTCTCGTGAAAGAGAGACAGGTAACCGTCGACCAGGACGCGGTCCTGGATATGATGGATGCCGTGACCTCCGGTTTCCCTCTGTATATGACCGAGGCGGACTATGCCAGGATAGATTCTTTGCTGTCGATTTCCGGTTATGTCGCAAAAGAGCTTGCTGCCGACAAGGATGCATTGATGTTCCCTTCCGGGGATATGGTGGTCAGCTATATCCAGTCCGACCCGTTGCATCTTTTCAGCCCGGTGCTGCAGAGGCTCCGTACAAGTGCGGCGAACAGCAACTATGAAATAGTCGATGACTGTATATTCACCCGTGAAGGGCGGGGCCTTGCTTTCCTGACTTCTCCTTTCGGGATGAGCGAATCAGGGATGAATTCGAAGGTCGCGGAACTGGTTGAAAGCGCAGCGTCAAAAGTCAGGGAGGAATATCCGGACGTGGAAGTCAATGCAGTCGGCGCTCCTCTCATAGCAGTCACCAACGCGAGGCAGATCAAGCGGGACAGCATCCTGGCTATTTCCATCGCCCTGCTGCTCATAGGCATTCTGCTCGCCCTTTCATACAGGAGGTTCCAGGATATCGCATGGATAGCGGTTTCCATTGCTTTCGGCTGGCTTTTCGCCATCGGAATCATGTCCCTCGTGAGGGATTCGATGTCGATAATAGTGCTGGGAGTGGCCTCGGTGATAATCGGAATAGCGGTCAACTATCCATTGCACTACATGGATGGATTCAAGGCTGGGGTGACTCCGAGAATGAATCTCAAGGAAATGGTAGCTCCTCTCCTGATAGGTAACATCACGACCGTGGCGGCCTTCCTCTGCCTTGTCGGCCTGGATGCCGTTGCCATGAAGGACCTGGGCCTTTTCGGCTCCCTGATGCTGGCCGGAACCATATTCTTCGTGCTGGTATTCCTGCCTGTGTTTGCTAAGCCGAGGGATCCTGACTCAAGGACCCTTGAACTCGGCAGGCTCCTTCCGGACAAGGTTCCTTCGAGTATCTGGTTATTCCTTGCAGTGATGGCTATGACCGGAGTCATGTACAACCTGAGCAAGAGGACCACCTTCGATTCCGACATGCAGCATATCAATTACATGACCTCGTCCCAGCGGGAAGGCCTGAAGGTGCTGGAGAGCGGATTGGAGCAGGAAGGCTTCTCGCAGGTATATGCAATCGCGGAAGGGGGTACGCTGGAGGAGGCTCTGAGGAACAACGATGCTCTCCAAGACAGGCTGGAAGCCCTTGGGAACAGGATATCCTTCGTGAAAGGGACGGGTTGTTTCACTCCGGGAACCGAGCGCCAGAGGGAAAGGCTGGAACGTTGGGGCAGTTTCTGGTCCGGCAGAAAGGAAGCCATTATGGCTGAACTGCTTGCTGAGTCCCGGAAAGCCGGTTTTTCGGACGATGCCTTCAAACCTTTCCTGGATTTGCTGGGGAACGGGCCGGAGGTGCAGCCACTCGATCCCGATTCACCTTCCATACGGTCCTTCGACGGTACCTATGTACTGCAGGACGAGGGGAAGTACAGTGTCGTAAACCAGGTATATTACAAGGAAGGGGAAGGAATGTCTGCCGAAGGTCTTAAACAGGCCCTGAGTGCTGACGGCGCCCTTGTGTTCGATACTGGGGACATCAGCAACCAGCTGGTGAGCGTGCTCTCGGACAGTTTCGACAAGATAGGTCTGGTCTGCAGCCTGGTCGTATTCATATTCCTGTGCCTTAGTTTCCGCCGCCTGGAACTCTCGCTGCTTGCATTCTTCCCGCTGGCTGTCAGCTGGTTCTGGATACTCGGAATAATGGGGCTCTGCGACATCCGGTTCAACATAGTGAACATCATACTCGCCACCTTCATATTTGGGCAGGGGGACGACTACACCATATTCATCACTGAAGGCCTCATCTATGAATATGCATACGGGAAAAAGCGTCTGGCGACTTACAAGAACAGCATATTCCATTCCGCCATCATAATGTTCATAGGAATCGGGGCCCTGGTCCTTGCCAAGCATCCGGCGATGAAGTCGCTTGGGCTGGTCACGGTGATAGGGATGTTCATCGTGGTCCTGATGGCGTATTACCTGCCTCCGGTGATCTTCAGGTGGCTGACCGAGAAGGACGGGGTGAAACGGGACATTCCGGTTACCCTGAAGCGGCTTGTTTATTCCGGAGTCGCACTTCTGGGCTTCGTGCTGTTCATGTTCCTGTTCGTGTATCCTTACACTTTCCTGCATTTCCTCGGAAAGGATTCGGAGAAGAAGAAAACCAGCTACCACGGCTTCCTGCAGAGGGTTTCGTCCAGGTTGATCCGGATGGTGCCCGGTGTCAAGTTCTGGATGTCGGACTCTCCGGACTGCCAAGGAACCGTGGATTTCTACAAGCCGGCCGTTATCATCGCAAACCACCAGTCTCACCTGGACCTTGCTTGCCTCATGTCCCTGACTCCGAAGCTGGTGTTCTTCACCAACGGATGGGTCTGGAAGAATCCGATCTACGGATATGTCATAAGGAAGGCTGAATTCTATCCTATCGCTGACGGGCTGGAGAAAAATCTGGACAGGATAAAGGACCTTGTGTCGAGGGGGTATTCCCTATGCGTCTTCCCAGAGGGGACCCGCACCCGCGACGGGAAGATCGGGAGGTTCCACAAAGGGGCGTTCTATGTGGCATCCGAGCTGGGTCTGGACGTGGTCCCGGTATTCCTCCACGGTGCCGACCACGTCCTGCCGAAGAAGGATTTCATGCTCCGTGAGGGCACGGTGACCATGGAAGTGGGTCAGCGGATTGCTCCGACCGGAGATTACCGCCTGATGACGAAGGATGCCCATCGCCTTTACCTGGAGCGTTTCGCTGGAATGAAGATGCGGCTGGAGACGCCTGAATATCTATCCAAGTATGTGAGATACAAGTATTTGTATAAGGGAGCCGGGGTTGAGGCGAACTGTCGCAAGGCGCTTGCTGCAATAGGTGGGCAGGAGTATCTGACCGCGACGGGCGAAGGTCCGGAGAGGTTCGAGATCCACGGTTGCGGGCAGGGAGAATATTCCCTGATTTATGCCTTGATGCATCCGGAGACGGAGGTGGATGCCTTCGATGCGGACGAAGAGAACATAATGCTGGCATCATCTTGCTCGAACTTGCCGGCAAACCTTCATTATCATCTTGAGGCGGAATGAAGCGACTGATTGCCATATCGTTACTGATATTCCTGGGACTTCAGGCCTCCGGGCAGAGGCTGATCCCTTTCCTTCCGGAGCCGGAAAAGTCCAACGGCATTGCGGTGATCGTTTGTCCGGGAGGGAGCTATTACTGGCTGTCCAGAACGAAGGAGAGCGTGGATGTGGCGGAAAGGCTGCGTCAGGAAGGGTTCGCAGCCTTCGTGCTGTACTATCGCCATGCCGGTACCAGGTATTTCCTATTCCGTGGACTGGCGTTCCCTCAGAACCATTATCCGGATGCCCTGGAAGACCTTGCGGCGGCAGTAAGGGAAATCCGTTCGAGAGCTGCGGAGTATTCGGTGGATCCATCAAAGGTCGGGGTGGTTGGATTCTCTGCCGGTGGACACCTGGCGCTTGATGCCGGAAAAGAGCTTTCCGGGGACTCCAGGCCTTCTTTCATAGCTGCGGTTTACCCTGTGGTAACCATGTCGGACGAGGAAATCGTCCACGACAGGTCCCGGCGGGCGCTTCTTGGAAAGCATTATGCTGATGCGGACTTGCGGAGGAGGCTTTCGATGGAGTTGGACGTACCATGTGACATGCCTCCGGTGTTCATTGCTGCCTGCAAGGATGATCCTACCGTGGATTACCGTAATTCAGTAGTCATGGACGAGGCCCTTTCAAAGGCCGGCGTCCTTCATGGTTTTGAATTGTTCGAAACCGGAGGCCATGGCTTCGGACTTTCTTCACCGACAGCCGACTGGCTTCCGTTCTTTTTAGATTTTATTGGAAATTGCGTATATTAGCAAACTATATCGCAATTTACCAATGACAGAAGATATTGAATTTCAATCGGCAGAAGCCATAAAGGACTTCCAGGAACAGAAGTTGCGCGATGCTTTGGCTTATCTGGCGGCGAATTCTCCTTATTATCAGCGGATGTTCTCCCGCTGCAGGATAGACATCGACAAGATCCGCCATATCGAGGATCTGGTGAAGATCCCTTTCACGGAGAAGAAAGACTTGCAGATATTCAACGAGGATTTCCTTTGCGTCCCCAAGGATAAGGTGATCGATTACATCACCACATCGGGTACCATGGGGGATCCGGTGACTTTCTGCTGCACGGAGAAGGACCTTCAGAGACTGGCTTACAACGAGAAGAAATCGTTCGAATGCGCCGGACTGAAGCCCGGGAATGTGCTCCAGCTGATGACGACCATTGACAAGAGGTTTATGGCCGGTTTGGCTTACTTCCTTGGAATCAGGGAATTGGGTGCCGGTATCATACGCGTGGGCAACGGTGTGCCGGAGCTTCAGTGGGATACTATCCAGCGTATAAAGCCGGATGCGATAATGTGCGTTCCTTCGTTCATCCTGAGGCTGATCCAGTACGCCGAGGACCATGGGATAGATTACCGCAACTGCAGTGTCAAGAAGATAATCGGTATCGGCGAGGGGTTGAGGAACCAGGATTTCTCCCTGAACTTGCTGGGTTCCAAGATAAAGGAAAAATGGGATGTGGAGCTTTATGCTACATATTCCTCAACGGAGATGGGCGCGACGTTCTCGGAATGCAGTTACGGTCTGGGCGGGCACGTTCATCCGGAGCTTATAATCGTGGAAATCATCGGTGAGGACAACCTGCCGGTCCCGGATGGGGAAGAGGGTGAGGTCGTGGTGACTACCCTGGGAGTGGAAGGGATGCCTCTGCTGAGGTTCCGTACTGGTGATATAGCTGCAAAGCGGGTGGAACAGTGCAAGTGCGGCAGGAATTCCTACCGTCTCACTCCGCTCGTGGGCAGGAAGAACAATATGATCAAGCTGAAGGGAACGACCCTCTACCCTCCTGCAATCAACGATGTCCTCGACAATACCGACTTCGTGAGCAATTACGTCGTCTGCGTCCAGGATTCCGAGGCCGGAACCGATGACGTGATCGTCAAGGTCGGCTTGGTGGGTGAGCAGTCGTTCGATGTGGTCAAGGAACTCAAGGACCGTTTCCGCTCAAGGTTGCGTGTGGCTCCCAAGGTCGAAATCCTTCCTAAGGATGAGATTCAGAAGATCAACTATCCGGCCAAGAGCCGCAAGCCGGTCAAATTCATCGATTACAGAAAGAGATAGAGATGGTCAGAAATCAGAAATTCGACGACATCAGGCCATATTACGACGATGAGATCCCGGCCGCGATGAAGCGCATTGCCGCAAGCGACACTTTCCCTCTCCTTGCATCATATGCTTTTCCGGACCGTAAGGTGGAGGAAGTCAGGGCGATGGTGGAAGGCCTCCGCACTGTGGACGAGTTCCAGACCAAGGTGATGTGGTTTGTCAACGAGCAGATCGTGAAGAGGAGCATGACTTCCTATACCGTCTCCGGTATCGAAGCCCTTGATCCTTCGGGTCAATACCTGTTCGTTTCGAACCACAGGGATATCATGCTGGACGCCTCTGTCCTGCAGAACATACTCCATGCCCACGGCTTCGAGACTTCCGAGATCACTTTCGGTGCCAACCTGATGTGCACACCGCTGGTGATCGACATTGGAAGGTCCAACAAGATGTTCCGTGTGGAAAGGGGCGGGAACATGAAGGAATTCTACCAGAGTTCGGTCCATCTTTCCGAATATATCCGCCATGTCATCACCGAGAAGCACCAGTCGGTCTGGATCGCCCAGCGCAACGGACGCACCAAGGACGGCAATGACGCAACCGACCAGGGCATCGTGAAGATGTTCGGAATCAGCAAACGGGATGACAAGATCAAGGCCTTGTCGGAATTACATATAGTCCCTCTTTCCATTTCGTACGAGTGGGAGACCTGTGATTACATGAAGGCTTTGGAACTCTACCAGTCCCGCTATGAGAAATATGTCAAGAAACAGGGCGAGGACCTCTCCAGCATCCTCTCTGGAATAACTTCATTCAAGGGGAACGTCCATCTCTCGTTCTGCCCGATGATCACGGAAGACGACCTCAGGCAGTTCGATTCACTGACCAGCATCGAATACAACAGGGAAGTCGCCCGTCTGATGGACGAACGTATCTTCTCGGGCTACAAGCTGACTCCGAACAATTTCATCGCTCACGACATCAGGTTCGGGAAGCACGAATTCCTCGGGGCCAAGTATTCGGAGGAGCAGAAGGAAAGGTTCGTGTTCCATATGTCGAAGCTTGACAAATACGACGTTGAGGAACCGGAGATTCTCAGGGACATATTCCTTGGAATCTACTCCAATCCGGTCGATAACTGTTACATGATCTAAGGCTATGAGAAGGGTAGTCATAACCGGGATGGGCATATATTCATGCCTCGGAACGACCTTGGAAGAGGTCCTGGATTCGCTTTACAATGGCAAGTCGGGCATAATCGTGGATCCTGAAAGGAAGGAGATGGGATTCCGGTCGGCGTTGACCGGGAACCTCATGACCCCGGACCTGAAGGGGGAACTCAGCCGCTCCCAGCGCGTTTTCATGCCGCAGCAGGCCAAATTCGCGTACTGCGCCACTCGTGACGCTCTTCGCGATGCCGGAGTGGATGAGGAATATCTGGCAGTCCACGAGGTTGGCCTCCTTTACGGGAATGATTCTTCCGCGGTGCCGGTGGTCCAGTCGGTGGACATAATGCGGGAGAAGAAAGACACCACGATGTGCGGTTCCGGTGCCATATTCCAGTCTATGAATTCGACCGTGACCATGAACCTGGACTGCATATTCAAGCTCAAGGGAATCAACCTGACGGTGTCCGGGGCCTGCGCCAGCGGTTCCCACGCCATTGGACTCGGGGCGCTCCTGATCCAGAACGGGCTCCAGGAAATGGTGGTCTGCGGAGGTGCGCAGGAAGTCCATCCGTTCGCCGTCGGTTCTTTCGACGGAATATCGGCCTTCTCGGTGAGGGAAGACGAGCCCCAAAGGGCCAGCCGGCCTTTCGACCGTGACAGAGACGGACTGGTACCGAGCGGAGGTGCCGCCACCCTCATACTGGAGAGCTATGAAAGCGCGGTCAGCAGGGGAGCGCATATCTATGCGGAAGTGCTTGGATACGGCTTCTCCGGCAACGGTGACCATATATCCAGCCCGAACGTGGACGGTCCGAGGAGGTCCCTGGAGATGGCGATCAGACGATCCGGTCTGTCCAGGGAAGAGATAGGATATATCAACGCTCACGCTACTTCCACCCACGTCGGGGATGCCAACGAGGCCAAGGCGATAGCCGCCGTCTTCGGGGAGAGAACGGTCCCGGTGACCAGCACGAAGTCCCAGACAGGGCACGAGATGTGGATGGCAGGAGCCAGCGAAGTGATATATTCGATGCTGATGATGAAGAACGGCTTCATCGCACCGAATATCAATTTCGAGCATCCGGACGAGGATTCCGCCAGACTTTGGATACCATCCGAAAGGCTTGACAGGGGGTTTGACACCTTTCTGTCGAATTCCTTCGGCTTCGGTGGGACTAATTCCACACTTGTAATCAGGAATATATGACCCTATGGGCCGCGAAGTTGTCATAATCGGCGGCGGACTCGGCGGCCTTGAATGCGGGCTGATCCTCCAGCGCAACGGGTACGACGTCACTATACTGGAGCGTAACGCCCGACCCGGAGGATGCCTTCAGTCATTCAGCAGGGGAGGCCTGTCGTTCGATACCGGCTTCCATTATGCCGGCGGGCTCGGTGAAGGCGAGCCGCTTCATACCCTTTTCGAGTATTTCGGCTTGACTGGCCTTCCTTGGCGGCAACTCGATCCGGATTGTGCCGACGAGATAGTGATTGACGGGAAAAGCTTCCCCATGGCTACCGGATACGACCGTTTCGTGGACCGGCTTGCTGAATTTTTCCCATCCGAGCGGGAGTCGTTGCGAGAATACGTCGCCTTCCTCAAAGGTGTCGGCGAAGGTATATTCAGTGCATTCGTTTCCGGTTCCGTCAACCCTCTTTTCGAGAGGAGCGCTTCTGAATACCTTGACTCCCGTTTCAAGGATCCGCTGTTGAGAAGGGTCCTTTGCGGACCTTCGTTGAGACTGGAGATGACTCCGGAGCTGCCGCTGTATGTCTTTGCGCAGATCAGTAATTCCTTCATACAGAGTTCGTGGAGGCTGCCTGGTGGAGGAAGTCTCATCGCTTCGACCCTGGCGGACCAGCTTGTCGCGGCGGGCGGAAAGATACTGACGGGGACGGAAGTGACATCGATCCATACCGTTGACGGATTGGTGGACCATGTGTCGGCCAACGGCGGGGAGTTCAAGGCGGACATCGTGGTTTCCGATGCCCATCCAGCTGTGACAGTCGGCATGGTCGAGCCACAGGAAAGCTTGCGGAAAGTCTATCGGGAGAGGATCTCGGGTCTTGGGAATACTTGGGGTGCGTTCACTGCCAACATAGTCCTGAAGGAAGATAAGCTTGATTACCTGAACCGCAACATATTCATACACGAAAGTGGCAAGGAAGTGATGGTGCACTTCTATCCCGTTCCGGAAGGCTCCAGGGCGACCCATCTCGACCTCATCACTCCGATGGAATATATTCCGCGGGAAGATCCTGGTTATCAGGCTGCCAAGCAGAATAAGCTCGAAGAATGCCTCGCCTTGGCATCTTCCAGGCTTCCGGGATTACGGGATGCCATACGGGAAGTATATACCAGTACTCCGGCAACTTACCGGCGTTATACCCTTACCCCTCAAGGGTCGGCGTTCGGTATCAGGAAGGTTTGTACCAATGTTGCCGCTACGGTCCTCTCTCCCCGGACTCCGGTACGTAACCTCTACCTCACCGGCCAGAGCCTCAATCTCCACGGCCTCCTCGGAGTCTCGATGACTTCCATCCTCACCTGCCGCGAAATCCTCGGCACCTTGCCCCCGATCCTCACCTCTTTCCACGCGTAAGGGTCCATCTGCGCGCACCCTTGAGCACGATTTCGGCCCTTTTCTCGCGCAAGGGTCCATCTGAATGCACCCTTGAGCACGATTCGGCCTTACTAGACGTTATGGGCTGTTGTCACGGCAAACGAGGGAGTATTCTTTCAGGATTTACTATATTTGCGGCAACAGAACTATTCAGCATATGTCGAAATACGCTTTTGTGTCCGGCGGAAGCCGCGGAATCGGGCGGGCGGTCTGCCTCGAGCTGGCTGGGAGGGGATATTCCCTCCTCATCAATTATGTCTCCAACGATGCTGCGGCGCAGGAGACCCTCCGCATGGTTGAAGAAGCCGGAGGCTCCGGTGAACTGATGAAGTTCGACGTGGCCGATCCGCAGGAATCGCTGCAGGCCATTACGGAATGGCAGGAAGCACATCCGGAAGAATATGTCGAAGTGCTGGTCAACAACGCGGGGGTACGGAAGGACAATCTCCTGCTTTGGATGGAACAGGAAGACTGGTACAAGGTAATCAGCACGGACTTGAACAGCTTCTACAACGTAACCAGGCCTTTCCTTCAGCCGATGGTCGTACACAAGAAAGGCCGTATCATCAACATCGCATCGTTGTCCGGACTCAAGGGACTCCCGGGGCAGACAAACTATTCTGCCGCGAAAGGCGGACTCATCGCCGCCACCAAGGCCCTTGCACAGGAAGTGGCCCCGAGGAAAGTGACTGTCAACGCCATCGCACCCGGCTTCATAGCGACAGACATGGTAGAAGGGCTCGATGAGGCTGAACTCAAGACCCAGATCCCGGCGAAGCGCTTCGGTAAACCCGAAGAAGTGGCAGCCCTCGTGGGCTTCCTTGCTTCGGATGCGTCAGCCTATATCACCGGCCAGGTGATTTCCGTAAACGGAGGACTCTATTGAGAAACGCCCTACAGGGCAGCGAAATACCCAGGGAACAATACACAGGTGATCAGGTAGCCGACGATCGTGGAGACGCCTACGCTGATCAGGCCAGGTTTCATGAAACTGTGGTTCAGGAGGTATTTTCCTATCACGGTAGTACCGGTCCTGTCGAAGTTGACCGTGGCGATGTCGGAAGGATAGTTAGGGATGAAGAAATATCCATAGACACTCGGCATGACTCCAAGAAGTACCGGACCCGGAATGCCCAGCGAATATGCGAGCGGCAGCATGGCCACGACAACAGCTCCCTGGGAGTTGATCAGGACCGAGACCAGGAAGAACACGAAGGCTATCGACCATGGATATTGTGAGACCACATCCGAGAGCATCATCTTCATCTCTTCGAGATAGTTGTTGAAATATGTGTTGGCCAGCCAGGCGATACCGTAGATCGCCACCACGGCGACCATTCCGGACTTCCATACGGAACCGGAGACAGCATTCTTAAGGTCTACCTTGCAGAACATTATCATGAATGCCGTCGCTGAGAGCATGATGATCTGGATGGCTATGTTCATCTTCGGCAGACGGGCCAGGGCATCCTTGCTCAAAAGCATCTGGCAGAATGCGAGACCTACGATGCATACAATGGCTGCCAGGAAGATATACACTGCGAGCTTGGCCTTATTGTCGATGACCTTGTCGAGGGTGGTGGATTCCTTGCCGTAGATGTATTTGTGTACCTTAGGATCCTCTATCCTCTTCTGGTATTCAGGATCGTCCTTCAAGTCCTTGCCCCTCTTGTAGGAAGCATTGGCCGCCATGATGATACCGATGATGCAGGCAGGCAGGGTGACCATCAGCACCTGAGGGATGGTCACTCCGTAGCCGTTGGCGTTGGAAATCGTCACGAAAGCGACCACTGCGGCAGCGATCGGCGAGCAGGTGATTCCCACCTGGGAGGCTACAGAGGCTACTGCGCATGGCCTTTCCGGACGGATGTCTTTCTTGATGGCGATGTCCACGATAATCGGCATCAGGGTATAGACGACATGTCCGGTACCGACCAGGACAGTCAGGAAGAAGGTGCAGAGAGGAGCGAGGAACGTGATCCGGTCAGGATGCCGGCGGAGCAGCTTCTCAGCCAGCTGGATGAGCCAGTCCATGCCACCGGATGCCTGGAGGACTCCTGCGCAGGTTACCGCCGCTATTATGATGTAGATTACATCAGTAGGGGGTTCGCCCGGCTTCATCCCGAATCCGAACACCAGGATAGCCAGACCGATGCCTGAAATCGCACCGAGTGCGAGACTTCCATACCTTGAACCAATGTAGAGTGCTGCCAAGACAACCAGCAGCTGGATGATCATCAGTGCCATTTTTTAATCTTTCAATTCATACAAATATATGAAAAAGATGTTACATTTAAAGGTCTGATCCGTTTATATCAATGAAAGCAGACTTGAAGATGGCAGAAGATTTCCTGACAGAAGCGTTCATATCCCTGAAAGGCAGGCTGAGGGCGGAAGATGCTCTCCAGGATGCCTTCTGCAGGCTCTGGGGCCGGAAATACGAGCCGCAGAATCTCAAGTCGGCGATCGGACTGTTATCCAGGACCGTCAGGAACATCGAGATCGATGAATATCGTAAAGGAAGGCAGAGGAGGACGGTGAGCATCGAAAACCGTCAGATTCCTGATGAATCAGAAGCCGCATTGGATAAAGAAGCCCTATTTCGTAAAGTGGAAGCTTCACTTGATGAGGAACTTACGCCATTGCAGAAGAAGATCGTGCGGATGCATGAATATGAAGGAACGTCGTTCGAACAGATAGCACTCAAGCTCGGTATGCAGCCTGCCGCAGTCAGGATGCAGATATCGAGGGCGAGGAAGACTTTGAGGGAAAAATTCAGGAAAGACAATGAAGGATTATAAGGAATACATCGAAAGGTACTTCGAAGGGATGCTCTCGGAGGATGAGGAACTGGAACTCAAGCTGTTCCTCACCTCGGAGGAAGGGCAGGGTCCGGAATACGACGAGGCTCGCGCCGTGATGGGATTCTTCTCCACCGGATGCAGTGTCTATGAACCCGCATCTGTACGCAAGCCGGATCATGTCCGCAGGATAGTCGCGGTCGCTGCCAGCCTCGTACTGCTCGTCACCCTCGGAGTCAACATATACAACAGCAACAATGTGTGCGTCAAGATGTCCGGAGGGGACAGGATCACCGACAAGGAAGTTGTAATGAACGACGTCGATAACATACTTGCGGACCTGATGAACGAAGGGACTGACGTGGAAAGCCAACTTAACGATTTATTTGGACGATAGAAGATGAAAAAGTATTTACTTATCGTATCTCTGGTATTGCTGGCCATGGCTCCTGCCAGGGCGCAGAAAGGCCTCCAGATCGACAGCTTGTTCAGCAAGGCGGTGCCGATAACCGGATACGAAGAATCCCTGGTCAAGGGATCGGCCCTGAGAGATTACAATCTTTCGTATTTCAGGAGCTTCCGTTTTCCGGCGGACAAAGCCTTGATAGACAGGATCGCTTCCTGGATAAAGCAGGATGCGCTGACGGCTACCTCGAAGGATATGCAGGAAGAAGACGGAGAGCTTACTTATGCCCTGCTTCAGTTCGACGGTGACAAATCCAAGAAAAGATATGTCGGGCACCAGATCCGGCATATCGATGGAAAAGATTATGTGACAGTGGTTTATATGGAAGGGAAAGCTTCGGTCAAGGACCTTCACTCATTCTTCAAGAAAAGATAACGAAGTATTATGAAAAAGATATTTACAGCATTTTTTGCATTCGCGCTCGGAGCGCTGGCTTGCAGCGCTCAGAACCTCGATACCCTGATAGTCGTGAAGACTACCGGAGTCAGTGATACGACCCAGACCACGGTACTGGCCAGGGTGGATACCTTGGGACCTGTCAGCGACGGCCGAGTCCATCTCGATTTCGACATTCCGTTCTACAAGAAGATAAAGAGATATGCTCATGACCTGGTGGGTTCGTTCTATGTAGGTTCGAACATCACCGACTCGAAGGCTCCGTTCGATTTCAGTCCGCAGAATTCAATGGAATTCGCGTTCTACATGCTCGACTCCAAGACTTTTGGGAGGAACACTTTCTCATGGGGTCCGGGATTCACCTGGAGGAACTTCGCCCTTACCGGAAGCAACCTGATGTGGAAGGACGATACTGACGGCTCGATCGGAATTGGTGGGTATCTCGACGGTGCGACCCCGAAGGTCTCCAAGCTCAGAGTCTTCAGCATCAATATCCCTATGCTGTATTCCTGCGACATTTCCAACGGGTTCGGGTTCACGGTAGGTCCTGTGGTGTCTTTCAACGCCGGCAGTTCCATAGTGAACAAGTACATCATGAACGGGGAGAAGATGAAGGACAAATACAAGAACGTCCACTGCAACATAGTTACCGTGGACGCTATGGTTCAGCTGCATCTGAAACACTTCAGCCTCTATGCGAAGTATTCTCCGATGAACCTGATGGACAAGAACTACTGGCCTGAGTTCCAGACCTGGACGGTCGGAATAACCTTGTAGCAGCAGCTACCTCTCGATGGTGGCTTCACGGTCAGGTCCGAGGGAGATGATGGATACCGGGACTCCGAGGAAGCCTTCGATGAACTTCACATAGTCCTTGAATTCCTGCGGGAGTCCGCTTTCGTCGCGGACGCCCGTAAGGTCTTTCTTCCACCCCTTGAATTCCGTATAGACAGGCTCGATACCTGTCGTGATGTCGAACGGAAGCTGGCTGGTTTCCTTGCCTTCCGGGCCCACCCTGTAGGATGTGCAAACCTTTATGGTGTCGAAATCGTCCAGGCAGTCGGATTTCATCATTATCAAGTCGGTCACTCCGTCGATCATCACCGTGTACTTGAGAGCGACCAGGTCCAGCCAGCCGCAACGCCTCGGCCTTCCGGTCACTGCTCCGAATTCATGGCCTACCTGGCGGAGCTTCTCTCCAGTCTCATCATTGAGTTCGGTAGGGAACGGACCCGAGCCGACGCGGGTACAATAGGCTTTGAATATTCCGAATACCTTTCCGACCCTTGAAGGAGGGACTCCCAGGCCGGTGCAGACTCCGCCGACGGTCGTGGAGGAGGAGGTGACGAATGGATATGAGCCGTAATCCACGTCGAGCATGGACCCCTGGGCACCCTCTGCGAGCATCCCCTTGCCTTCGGACAGCCATCCGTTGACGAAGAATTCGCAGTCGACCAGGGTGAATTGTTTCAGATATCCGATGGCTTCCATCCATTCGGCCTCACCCTGCTGAGGGTCGAAATCGTAATGGAGGTCGCCCAGCAGCCTGAGATGGCGGGCTTTCAGTTTGTCATAGAGGCTGCGGAAATCCGGTGAGAGGATATCTCCAACCCTGAGTCCGTGCCGGCTTATCTTGTCGGTGTATGTCGGACCGATTCCCTTGAGGGTGGAACCGATCTTTCCCTTGCCAGCAGCAGCTTCGTAGGCCGCATCCAGGAGCCTGTGGGTAGGCAGGATCAGGTGTGCCTTCCTGGAAACCACGAGTTTCTCCTTCGGGTCGATCCCGGTGGTCTTGAGGATATTCTCACACTCTTCCTTGAAAGTCACAGGGTCCAGGACCACACCGCTGCCGATCACGTTGGTGGATCCTTCGCGGAATATTCCGGAAGGGATGCTGCGAACGACGAAACTCTTTCCGTCGAAATGGAGGGAATGGCCTGCGTTAGGCCCGCCCTGGAATCTGGCTACGGCCGGATAGCGGCTTGCAAGGACATCGACTATTTTGCCTTTTCCTTCGTCTCCCCACTGGAGACCGAGGACTACGTCAAGTTTTGCGCTCATATTCCTTTAGAATGGGAGGTCGTCGGTTGGGTTGTCTCCGAGGGTGATATCCATCGGTTCCTGCTGGGATGCAGGCTGGGCGGGAGCCGGCTGATTGAAAGCAGGCTGTGCAGGCTGCTGGTATGCCGGTTGAGGCTGCTGATAGCTTGGCTGTGGTTGCTGGTAGCCGCCCTGGGACGGTTGTGCGCCAGGGTTGTCAGTCTTCTTCCCGAGAAGCTGGAGGTTGTCCACGGTGATTTCCGTCGTGAATCTCTTGTTGCCGGTCTGGTCGGTCCAGGACCTGGTGCGCAGCTTGCCTTCTATGAAGACCTGGGTTCCCTTGCGGATGAACTTCTCGGCAACGTCAGCCGAGTTCCTCCAGGCTACGATGTTGTGCCATTCAGTGTTCTCACGGAGCTCTCCGTTGCGGTCACGATATCTTTCAGTGGTTGCGAGAGTGAACTGGGCCACTTTCGTGTTCCCTGAATTCGGGTTGTTTCCATCGAGGTAACGTATTTCCGGGTCTTTTCCAACGTTACCGATCAGCATTACTTTGTTCAGTGACATACTTCTTCATACGTTTTGTTCAACGTATAAAGATAAGCAATATTTCTGGTTCTAGAAAGCAAAACCGACGCTAAATACGAGGGCCCTGTTCTTGGTCTCGTTGAAGAGATCCTGCCCGATGTTGGCAAGGCCGAGTTCGTATCCGAGGCTAGCGTACAGGAAGGAATATGACACTCCGCATCCGAAGGTGAGACCGCTGTCGCCGCGGCGGAAATAACCGTTGTTGAAGGAACTGAAAGCCTCCCTGTTGCCATAGTCCTTGATCTCTCCTCCAACCCCCATTCCGAGGTAGGCCCCGGCGAAAGGCTGGAAGACCGCCCTGCTGCCAGGAGTGAATATGTAGTATTTCAGGACGAGCGGAATCTCAAGGTAATCAAGTCCGTAGGTGAACCTGCCGTCCGAGTTGCGGCTGCTTCCTCCTTTCTCCACGTAGTAGAGACCGGATTCGAATGCCACGTCTGGAGTCAGGTTGAATCCGAGCGCGGCCCCGATGCTGATGCCGGTCTGCACACCCCTTCCGTCCAGTTCTCCGGATTCGGAAGAAACGTGCGATCCGACGACTCCGAACTTGATTCCTCCGTACCAGTCGTTGTAATATCTGCCAGGTCCGTAGCCACCTCTGCCATATCTTCCCGGTCCTCCGACATGGCCTCTTCCTCCGTAATATGGTTGTGCCCCGGCGGTAAGGGTGAACATCGCCAGGATAGACAAAAGTGCAAATATCTTTTTCATATTCAGTTAGATTAGGGTCTTGAACAGACCTAACCAAAAACCGTTCCAAGGAGACTCTGCTTCATCGCATCCAGGTCGGGTTCCAGCCCGGTCATCAGAGGATAACCGGTAAGAGCTTGGTACAGAAGCCATTTGGTGCCAGGGATATATGTTCCATCGGCGGCAGCTATCTTGACTCGGGTCCCTTCGTCGAACGAAGGGTCCTTGTAGTTGGCTTCAAGGATTACCTTGCTATCGCAGGAGCATCCTTCCTGCAGGAAATGGTCGGCCGACAGTTCCTGGATCTGCGGAATGGCGGCAGGGACCGTGTAGATCACCAGGTCGCATTCTCTCAGTGCTTCCTTGAAATCGGCGATCGGATCCACCAGGAAGCCATATTCAGGCATAGCTTCCGCAATCTCGCGGGCCTTGTCCTCGGTGCGGTTCATCAATACCGTTGCGAAGCCCAGCTCGGCTGCCGCCACCGCCGCTGCCCGGCCGGCTCCACCGCAACCAACGATCAGGGCCTGGGGCTGGGAGGTGAATCTCCTGCCGAGGCTCATCAGGAAGAACTGATGGACCTTGATGCAGAAGTTGCTGCCATATTCCTTGATGAATTCTTCGACGATACCGGGATAATAGGCTTCAGCGACAGCGACGACTATCCCGGTGAAGTCGGAGTTGTGCGCGGCGATACCTTCCGAAGTCTTGACCAGAAGGTTGGAAGCGCCTATCCTGGCCGCGGGCCCGCTGACGAGACCTTTGCCCAGTTCCGAAAGCTCCTCCACCCTGGCGTATGCCTTCTCCTTGAAAGGAGCGGTCACGTTGATGGCGGAATATTCCTTGATGAAAATGTCCCAGGAGGCTTCGAAATCGCATCCTTCGATCAGGTCGTATGAATATGGGCTGCCGTCCTCCTGCTCTTCGTTGCGGTAGGCGGCGCGGAAAAGGGAAGGACTCCCGGATTTGGAGATGGGGTCTCCGATCAGGCCGAATTTACGCATTATGGTATCTGGGGCTTAAATGAATTCCTCGCGCTCCTTGATGTCCTTGATCCTGAGCTGGAGGGTGGAATTGCCACGGTAGTAGTTCTCCACTATCGAATAGCAGATGTCGAACGGATTGCCGGCCTTGATGTACTCGAAGTAGTCGGCCATGTTGAAGGCGATGGCCGGGATCTGGTGGAACGGCTGCTTCTCGTCGATCAGGTCCAGCTTCATGTGCACACCTCCGGCTCCCACCTTGCGGCCGTTGCCGCCGTCGGAGACGTTCTCGGTCAGGAATATAGGGTTGTTGTTCCCTGGCCCGAAAGGCTGGAACTGCTTCAGGAGGCGGAAGAACTTAGGGGTTATCTGGCTGAATTCCAGTTTGGCGTCAATCTCGGTAACCGGGGTCAGCATCTCTTCTGTGATCTTTTCCCCGATGAACTTGTCGATGCGTTCGACGAACTCTTTCAGGTTCGCTTCCTTGAGGGTGAGGCCGGCCGCATAGACATGCCCGCCGAAATTCTCAAGGAGGTCTGCGCAGCTTTCGATGGCTTCGTACAGGTCGAATCCGGACACGCTCCTGGCGGAACCGGTGATGAATCCGTTGGATTTTGTTAGCACGATGGTCGGCTTGTAGAAAGCCTCCACGAGGCGGGAGGCGACGATTCCGACCACACCCTTGTTCCAGGTAGGGTTATATACTATCGTGGCGGCCTTTGTCGAAAGGGCGGTACCCTTATGGACCATCTCGAGAGCTTCCTGGGTTATTTCCCGGTCGATGCTCTTGCGCTCGTTGTTGTTGTCGTTGATCTGTTCTCCTATGACGTTGGCGAAATGGTCGTCCGAGGCGGTCAGGAGCTCTACGGCCAGGCGCCCTGTCTCCATCCTTCCGGCAGCGTTGATGCGCGGGCCGATCTTGAATACGATGTCGTCGATGGTAAGGTGTCCAGGCTCAAGCTTCGAGAGGGTGGCCATGGCCAGGAGGCCCTTGCGCGGATTCTCGTTCAGCTGCTTTAGGCCGAAGTGGGCCAGGACCCTGTTCTCTCCGACCATGGTGACCAGGTCGGCGGATATGCTTACCACAAGCAGGTCCAGCAGGGGAGTGAGGGTCTCGAACGGGATGCCGAATTTCTTGGAATATGCCTGCACCAGCTTGAATCCCACTCCGCAGCCGCTCAGGTCGTCGAAAGGATAGGAATCGTCTTCGCGCTTCGGATCAAGTACGGCCACAGCCGGAGGAAGGGTCTCTTCCGGGAGATGATGGTCGCAGATGATCACGTCTATACCCTTCGTCTTGGCATATTCGACCTTCTCGTTCGCCTTGATGCCGCAGTCAAGGGTGATGATCAGCCCGAAGCCGCCGTCGCTTGCCCAGTCGATGCCTTTGTAGGAAAGGCCGTAACCTTCGTCGTAGCGGTCCGGGATATAGAAATCCACCTTCGAGGAATATCGCTTCAGGAAAGAATATACGAGGGCTACAGCTGTGGTTCCGTCCACATCATAGTCCCCGTACACCAGGATCTTCTCTTCGGATGTTATGGCTTTCCTCACCCTGTCCACCGCGACGTCCATATCCTTCATCAGGAATGGGTCATGGAGGTCCTGGAGGCTGGGGCGGAAGAAGGAGCGTGCCTGCTCGAAGGTCTCGACGCCTCTTTTGACGAGCAGTTCGACAAGTACGCGGTCGATGCCCAGTTCGGCGGAAAGTCTTCCCACCTTCTCAGGATCGGCCTGCTCCTTGACTATCCATTTACGCTCTTTTGCCATAATACACAAAGATAAGGATTTAATTTCAGAATGTGAATTAAAAGTAGTAATTTTGCATAACAGGGCCGCTGAACGGCCTTTTTGGTTGAAATAAACTCTACAAGATATGGCAAACATCGAACTCAGCGAGCAGGAGGTCATCAGGCGCGAATCTCTTGCCAAGTTAAGGGAACTGGGCATCAATCCTTATCCGGCACCTCTTTATCCGGTCAATGCCACCGCAAAGTGCATCGAGGAAGGATATGATCCGGAGGAGGGCAATTTCCAGGAAGTGTGCATAGCCGGAAGGCTGATGTCCCGCAGGATCATGGGTGCGGCTTCTTTCGGAGAGATCCAGGATTCCACGGGCAGGATCCAGATCTACGTCAAGAGGGATGAGATATGTCCGGGAGAGGACAAGACGATGTACAATACCGTCTGGAAGAAACTCCTCGACATCGGTGACATAATCGGTATCAAGGGATTTGCCTTCATTACCCAGACCGGCCAGCTGAGTGTCCACGCCAAGGAGCTTACCGTGCTCAGCAAGTCCCTGAGGGTCCTTCCGATCGTCAAGACGGACGCAGATGGCAATGTCTATGACGGCTTCTCCGATCCTGAGCTGCGTTACCGCCAGAGGTACGTGGACCTCATCGTCAACCCGCAGGTCCGCGAGGTATTCGTGCAGAGGTCCCAGATCATCGCGACGATGCGTGAGTATTTCAACGAGGCTGGCTGCCTCGAGGTGGAAACCCCTATCCTCCAGTCTATTCCGGGCGGAGCTACGGCAAGGCCTTTCATCACCCATCACAACGCATTGGACATCGACCTCTACATGAGGATAGCCAACGAGCTTTATCTGAAGAGGCTGATCGTGGGTGGCTATAACGGAGTATATGAGTTTGCGAAGGATTTCCGCAACGAGGGAATGGACAAGACCCACAACCCGGAGTTCACCTGCATGGAGATCTACGTCGCTTACAAGGACTACATCTGGATGATGGAGTTCGTGGAGAAGATGCTCGAGAAGATCGCCCTGAAGCTCCATGGCACCACCAAGGTCAAGATCGGGGAGCACGAGGTCGACTTCAAGGCCGGCTACCGCCGCCTTCCGATCCTCCAGGCTATCAAGGAATATGCTGGTGTGGATGTGGCCGGAATGGGTGTCGATGAGCTTCGAGCGACCTGCACCAAGCTTGGGGTAGAGTTCGATCCGACCATGGGCGAGGGCAAGCTGATCGATGCCATATTCGGGCAGTACTGCGAAGAGCACCTTGTGGAGCCGACCTACATCATCGACTATCCGGTTTCCATGTCTCCTCTTACGAAGAGGCACAGGGAGAATCCTGACCTCACGGAGCGCTTCGAACTCTTCGTCTGCGGCAAGGAACTCGCCAATGCATATTCAGAGCTGAACGATCCTATCGACCAGCTCGAGAGGTTCGAGGAACAGGCAGCCCTTAAGAGCCACGGAGACGACGAGGCCATGTTCATCGACTATGACTTTGTCCGCGCCCTTGAATATGGAATGCCTCCTACTTCCGGACTGGGAATGGGAATCGACCGCCTGACTATGTTCATGACCGGCCAGACCACCATCCAGGATGTGCTGTTCTTCCCTCAGATGCGTCCGGAAAAGGCGCTGAAGAAGGAAGATAAGGCAGAAGCTTGACACCCGTCCAACACAAACCATTATGAAACGGATCCTTCTTATCTGCTCCGTCGCTGCGTTGTTGTTCTCATGCGGCAGAGTCAAGGCTCCCGTAGGAGTCAGTTTCCCCGAGCCTCCTGTAGAGATTGTCGCCAACCAGGATTTCGGGATGCAGCTCATCAACATGTTCAACATCATCCGGATCCCGGATGGTACATACCGCATGTATTTCATTCCATACCGCATGGTCGGCAGTCAGTGGATCGGCGAGAAGATGTGGGAGCGCGGTCTTTTCCTATGGAAGTCGAAGGACGGACTGGAGTTTACCGACAGGAAGATGCTCTACGACAAGCTGCACGACACCCAGAACGTGATGATCCCCCGTGGCAAACGCTTGAAGCTATACTCCAGGCTTACCCAGGAAAGATACAGGAACCGGAGGATGACCGTCGCGGAGTTCGATATGCAAGGGAATCAGATCACCGACACGGAGATCCTGGCTGGAGACTTCCTGTACAATACGGCAGCCTGCAAGGTGGACGAGCGTTACGACCTGCTGTTCCCTACTTACTATAACACGCATGGCGGAACTACGGACACCTGCACCTTCCGATGCTATGTTACCGACGGTCCTTTCATCCGCCAGCTCCCATGCGAGCTCAACCGCTGGGTTGAGCCTGATGAGCATTGGGTCCTGGCCGCACCGGGCTTCGTATTCATCGACGGTGAACGGTATCTTGCGTACAATACCCGCACACGTTCTCACGAAACGAGTGCTACCGGCATGGTCAGCAAGTACAAGCTGATCAAGGCTGTGCTGGAGTACTAATAGGTCTTTTCAAGATGGTTGAGCGTATCACGTCGGCACAGAATCCGAAAGTCAAGGATCTGCTCGCATTGCAGGAGAAGTCCCGCCTGCGCCGTGAGCGTGGGCTTTTCGTGGTTGAAGGCCGTCGTGAGATAGGCCATTGCCTGAACGCCGGATTCGAGCCGGACACGGTATTCGTATGCCCCGAGATATTCGGCGAGGAGGACCTTTCGGGCTTGCTCCAGGGGAAGGAATGCCGGATCGTCCATGTGAGCCGGGATGTCTATGGGAAGATAGCTTACAGGGAAGGCACCGAGGGCGTGGTCGCGGAGGTGAAATACAAGGAGCGCACCCTTGATGACATCAAGTTGGGAGAGAACCCTCTGTTGGTCGTGCTCGAGAGTGTGGAGAAACCCGGCAACCTGGGCGCCGTGCTTAGAAGCGCCGACGCAGCCGGAGCCGATGCCGTGATAGTATGCGACCCGCTCACGGACTTGTTCAATCCGAATCTCATCCGTGCAAGCATAGGTGCGGTCTTTTCAAGGCAGGTGGCAGCCGCAGGGTCCGAGGAGACCATTTCCTGGCTGAAATCGAAAGGCATAAGGATCCTGACCGCGCAGCTTCAGGATTCGGATCTTTATTATGATGCGGACATGAAGAGTCCGGTGGCTATCGTGATGGGGACAGAGTCCACAGGCCTGACCGATTGTTGGCGCGAGGCCGCAGACGCCCATATCCGCATCCCTATGCTGGGAGAACTGGACTCCCTGAACGTATCCGTCTCCGCCGCAGTGCTCCTCTTCGAAGCCGTCCGCCAGAGACGATCCTGAGAAATAACTGATTACAAGGATGTTATGATGTCGACGGCGATTTCGGTGGGAGTCTTGCCGTCGATGTCGATTATGTAGTGGGCAGCACTTTCGTATACCGGACCCCTGAGTTCCATAAGACCTTTTACCGTGCTTCGGAGGTCCTTTCCGGATCTGAGCAGAGGACGGTTCCCGGAATCCTCCTTGAGATTGGAAACCAAGGTATCTAGCGAAGCACGCAGGTAGAAACACCTGCAGTTCCGCCTCACCATCCTCCGGCAAGCATCAGTCATCACCGTGCCGCCCCCCAGCGCCAGGATGGACTTGGTCCCGAGCATCTCGTTGGTATCGAATATGTCCTGGAGCGCCATCTTTTCCATATTCCTGAAAGCTTCTTCACCCTGAGACTCGAAGATTTCCGGGATGCCGGTTCCGGTCATCGCCTCGATGTAGGCATCGAGATCGATGAATTCAAGGTCGGGCAGGAGCTTCCTGAGTTCCTTCCCGACACTTGTCTTGCCGCTTCCCATGAAGCCGGTGAGGGCTATGTTGCAGTCCATCGCTTGTCAGAATAAGGTCGGTTCTTCGATCTCGCCGATGTCCGGGATGTTGTCGATGTCCGGAAGTTTGGCTCCGAAACCCGGTTCGATTATGTCAAGCGGAGTCTCCTCAGGCTCCGTTGCAGGAACCTCAGCCTCAGGCACCTCTGCCACAGGCTCTTCCTCGACTGGTTCAGGGATCTCGTCTTCCGGCTTCTGCAGAGGCTCCACGAACTTGACTTTCTTGATGTCATACTGGTGGCACTTCTTGCCCTTTGCGGTATATCCCTTCTTGGCGATATACTCCTCGGCATCGATCACCTCCGGATCGCGGTGCTCGTATTTCTTTCCGAATATCACCTGGAAGCGAGGATGCTTGTCGTCCGAGATGTCCACCAGGTATGATTTGGCTCCCGGAGCGATGAACGATTGCGGTGTATTGTCGCTCAGGACGAAGCTGAACCTCTTGACATAGAAGGATTTGGCCGTAGCATCGTAGTACAGGGCGGTGAAGGTCTTGTCAGGGTCGAACTTCTCGATCCTGAGGACCTGGCCCTGATATCGGTTGGATACATCGAAGGATGTAGTGTAGAAGGTGCCGTCCTTGAAGATGGCAAGCACCTTGTCTTCCGGACCGAACTCTCCGAGGTAGAGACCTCTCTGCTCGTCATTCAGCTTCTGGATGTCGGCATCGTACCAGATATCCTTGCCGCCAATCGTGGACACGCCCTTGCTCTTGAGCTGTATCCTCGAAATAGGGTTCTTGGATACCAGGTTGCCTCGGGATACCTTGCCCTTTATCGCCAAGGTCGAGAAATCATATTCCAGCTGGGTCTTCTTGAGCTTAGGACGCGGCCGGAGATATATCCTCACAGCTTCCGCCTCACCGTTGTGGTTCACGCTGAACCAGAGGATCTTGGATCCAGGGGCGCCGGTGGTGATGTCGTAGTCCTTGTCCCTGGTGACGCTGGTGATGGCGAACCGCTTCGCGTAGGACAGACTGCTCTTGCCTTCACGGTAGATGACGTTGTAGATCGTCCTGGTGTCGCCTCTGTTGAATACTCCTACATACAGGAGGTCCTTCCAGAAGAAGGCTTTGTCCGTGACCTTCGTGATCCGGTACTTGCCGTCCTTGGCGATTACGAGGATCTCCGATAGGTCGGAGCACTCGCTGACCAATTCACCGTTGTCGTCCTTCTTCAGGTTCAGTCCCACGAAGCCTTCAGCGTAGTTGGCGTAAAGCTTGGCGTTGTTGCTGACGACCTTGGTGACTGCGATGGTCTCGAAGGCAGAGATCTCGGTAAGGCGCTTGAAAGGCTTGCCGTATTTCTGCTTCAGGCCCTTGAACCAGTCGATCGTGTACCTGGTGATGTTCTCGATATTGTCCCTGACCTTCTCCATCTCGGCTTCGATGGCCAGGATCTTTTCGTCCATGGCCTTGGTGTCGAACTTGGAGATCTTGCGCACAGGCTTCTCGACGAGTTTGTGGATGTCTTCCATCACGATCTCGCGGCGCAGGAGGTCCTGGTAGTTCTTCATCTCCGCAAACACGTCCTGCAGCTGGTCTTCCCAGGACTTCTGATCCTGCTCGAGGATCTTGTACACGCGGTTCTCGAAGAATATCCTTTCGAGGGAATCGTAGTGCCATTCGTCTTCGAGCTCGCCCAGACGGATTTCAAGCTGCCACTTCAGGAGGTCCCTGGTATGATTGGTGTCGTAGATCAGTATGTCCTTGACACTGAGGAACTGAGGCTTGTCATCGATGATGACGCAGGCATTCGGCGCGATGTTGCATTCGCAGTCCGTGAAAGCGTACAGAGCATCTATGGTCTTGTCAGGAGAGACATCGTTCGGAAGGTGGATGATGATCTCTACCTTCTCGGTGGTCATATCCTCGATCTTCTTGATCTTGATCTTGCCTTTGTCCTTCGCCCTGATTATGGAATCCTTGATGGCTTCAGAAGTCTTCCCGTAAGGAATCTCGGTTATAGCAAGGGTGTTCTTGTCTATCTTGTCGATCTTTGCGCGCACCTTTACGCTGCCGCCCCTTGCTCCATCCTTGTAGTTGCTGCAGTCCGCGCTTCCTCCGGTAGGGAAGTCAGGGTATATCGTGAAGTCCTTGCCTTCGAGGATGGCTACGGAAGCGTCGAGGAGTTCGTTGAAGTTGTGCGGGAGTATCTTGGAGGCCATACCGACGGCGATACCTTCCGTGCCTTGGGCCAGCAGGAGAGGGAATCGTACCGGGAGCTCCGTAGGTTCCTGGTTGCGTCCATCGTAGGAGGTCATCCAATGGGTTATCTTCGGATCGAATACAACTTCCTTGGCGAACTTGCTCAGGCGGGCCTCGATGTAACGGGGAGCTGCGTTGCTGTCGCCGGTGAGGATGTTGCCCCAGTTACCCTGGCAGTCGATCAGAAGGCCCTTCTGGCCAAGCTGCACGAGGGCTCCGAGGATGGACTGGTCTCCGTGAGGATGGTACTGCATCGCCTGGCCGACGATGTTCGCCACCTTGGTGTAGCTGCCGTCGTCCATCTTGTACATCGCGTGGAGGACACGCCTCTGAACCGGTTTCAAGCCGTCCACGATGTGGGGAACGGCCCTCTGGAGGATAACGTAAGAGGAATAGTCAAGGAACCAGTCCTTGAACATCCCGGAAAGCTTGTATTTCCTGCTGTCGGAACTGAGCAGCCTGTCGTATTTCCCGGATACGGTTTCCGCGGTCTCTTCTACAGGGGCCTCGTCCAGTTCTTCGTCGCCGTTTTCAATATAGTCCTTTTCGTCTGTCATAGATGTCGTCTATTCTTCGTAACCGAACTTGCGCAGTTCGCGGCGGTTCTCCCTCCAGTCGGAATCCACTTTCACGAACAGTTGCAGGAACACCTTTTTCTGGAAGAAGTCTTCCATCTCGATCCTGGCTTCCGTGCCTGTCTTCTTCAGTGCCGAACCGGCTTTCCCGATTATGATGCCTTTCTGGGAGTCTCGCATCACGAATATCACTGCACTGATCTCATACCTGTCCTTGCCTTCCTTGAAGGACTCTACGGCCACTTCGCAGCTATAAGGAATCTCCTGGCTGTAATTCTCCAGTATCTTCTCCCGGATGATCTCCGAGGCGAAGAAACGGAGGTTGCGGTCGGTGAACTGGTCCTTGTCGAACCATGGAGGAGAAACCGGCAGTTTGCTTACTATAGCGTTCAGGACACTGTCAAGATTGAACCGCTCCTTGGCTGAAACAGGGATGACCAACGCATCCGGCAGCAGTTCCTTCCAGTATGACATCAGCTGCAGCACTTTCGGCTGGTCGCTGATATCTATCTTGTTGATTGCGACCACCACCGGGCATTCGACCCGCTGGAGTTTCTGGATGTATTCTCCGTTCTTGTCCGCCTTCTCGACCACGTCGGTCACGTACAGGATGATGTCGGCGTCTCCGATGGCGGCATCGACGAATTTCATCATGTCTTCCTGGAGCCGGTAGTTCGGCTTCAGCATACCAGGAGTGTCGGAATATACGATCTGGTAGTCGTCGGTGTTGACTATTCCCATGATACGGTGCCTCGTGGTCTGGGCCTTGGCTGTCACGATGGACAGTTTCTCCCCGACCAGGGCGTTCATCAGCGTGGACTTGCCGACATTCGGATTCCCGATGATGTTGACAAATCCGGCGCGATGCTCCGTGCGCTTCTCCGGACTAGACATAGGCACCCATCTTGAGGACGTTTACCTCGCCCTCGCTGAGATATCTCCATTCGCCTTTCTTGAGGCCTTTCTTTGTCAGGCCGGCGAAATATACCCTGTCAAGAGCCTTCACATCGTAACCGAGGGATTCGAATATCCTGCGGACGATGCGGTTCTTGCCTGAATGGATCTCGATTCCGAGCCTCCTGTGGTCGTCGGCGTCGATGTATTCAAGTTCGTCTGCCTTTATGACACCGTCGCTCAGTTCCAGTCCTTCGTTGAGTATCTTCTCCTTGTCTTCTTCTTCGAGTGCCTTGTCCAGGATCACCTGGTAGATCTTCTTCTTGTTGTAAGAAGGATGGGTCAGCTGCTCGGCGATCTCTCCGTCATTGGTAAACATGAGGACACCCGTGGTGTTCTTGTCCAGCCTTCCGACCGGGAATACCCTCACGGTGCATCCCTTGAGGAGGTCCATCACGGTCTTTTCGGCGTGAGGATCGCTCGCGCTGGTGACGAAGCCCTTCGGCTTGTTCATTACGATATAGACCTTCTCTTCTCCCTTAAGTCTCTCTCCGTTGAAACGGACATCATCCTTCAGTACATTGACCTTGGTGCCGAGTTCCGTCACGACAACACCGTTGACCGTGACCACTCCGGCCTGGATGAAACTGTCGGCTTCCCTGCGTGAGCAAACGCCGGAATTGGCGATGAACTTGTTGAGACGGACTTCTTCCTTGATAGGGGTAGGTACAGAGTCGTTGTCGGACAATGCGGCATTATCAAGCTGAGGCTTGCGGGAAAGCATCACGTTGATACCGGCCTCGTCCGACTCGGTGAAATGAGGGTCGGTCCTGCGGGCGAATTTCTTCGGTCCGGCAGGTTTCCTGGAATAGCTGCTCTTCTGGCCGTAGGACGGACGTCCCTGTCCGTAAGGCCTCCTTTCTCCGTCTTCCTGGCCGTCGCCGGCGAAACTCCGGCGCTGTCCGTACGGACTGCGGCCCTGGCCGTTGGACGGACGGTTCTGCCCGTACGGGCTGCGGCTCTGTCCGTATGACGGACGGTTCTGGCCGTATGAAGGTCTTCCTTGTCCGTATGGCCTTTTCTCTCCGTTATCGTTCTGGGAATATGCCCTGTGCTGGCTTCCGCCTTGGTAGCCGCGGCTGTTCCCGTATCCTCTGTTGTCATCGTGGCTGCGCTCTCCGTAACTGCTTCGGCGATCGTTGTTTCCACGACCCTGATAGTCGTTCCTGCTGCCGTAGCCGCTACGGTTCTGGTGACCGTATGGCCTGTATTCTCCTTCGCTGTGTGATGATGATGCCGGCGAAACTTTCCTTCTCGGTCTTAGTTTCCTTCCTTCAGATGAATAGCCGGTCCTAGGTTCCCTGTCAGCGTAATCCCTACGCTCTTCGTGGCCTTCGTAGCCACCATAGTGTTTTTCTTCCATAATGATTTGTGGCTCACGCCACTTTTAGGTGTAATTGAAATTACCTTACTTTAGTTTGAATATATAAGTTATTGTTCCTTGCTGAAGTTCCGGAGCGTCAACGCTCTGGTTGAAATGTGTTTTCATGGCGGCCACCCTCGCCGCAGCCCACAGGGTAGGATTGCTTACGGTCGTACCCTGGGCTCCGGCAAGCGCCTTGGTGACGTTGCCGCTCTTGTTTACCCAGATCTCAACCACCACTGTGCCTTCGTCCTGGACGGTGTAATCAGGCTTCGGCAGGGCTCCGAGCACGTTCCTGCCCTTAAGGCGGGCGTTAGGGACGCCGTCTGCCTTTCCGTTGGATGTATTTCCCTTCGGGTGTCCTGCCTTGAACCCGGCGGACGGGTCGGAGGCGGAGTGAGGAGCGTTAGAAGAGTCCTTCTTGCTCATGCCCGGGAACAGGGCGTTCTTGTTTATGTCTTCCTTAGGGGCCGGGGTCTCCACGTCACCGTGGCTGTCCGGCTTTGCCTGGGCGGTCTTGGCCGGCTTGTCCGATTTGTGAGGGGATTCGCTTCTCTGGACCAGTTCCACCGGCTTGCTCAGGTCGATTTCCTCGGCCTGAGGCTGTCTTCCTTGCAATTCCCTCCTGATCTCGATTTCCTCTTCCTGTTCGAAATCGATCAGGAAAGTCTCCTCCGGAGGTGGAGGGTAAAGGTATTTCATTCCCGTGAAAGCGCAGCAAAGCAGGATCAGCAGGTGTACGCCGACGGTCAGGAGGACTCCGGCTCCCGTCGAAGTCTTCGCATCCCTTTCCCTTTCACGAAGATACTGTTTCATGCCTTATCCGTTTCCTGTCACTCCGGTTGTGTGGCGAGGATCACTTTGTAGTGGTTCCTCTTTGCGATGTTCATGATCGATACCACCTCCTTGATCGGAACGCTTTCGTCCGAATAGATGGAGAAGGTAGGATCTTCTTCACTCTGGAGAAGCTCCACCAGGCCGTCCTCCAGTTCGGAGTACAGCACCGGAGTTTCATCTCCGTTGAGGTGATAGGTGAATCGGTCGTGTCCCCAGTCCTTGATGGATACGCTGACGGTAGGCTTCGCCGTCACCTGGCCGGTGCTCTTCGGGAGCAGCAGCTTGAGCGCATTCGGATTGACCAGTGTCGAGGTGACCAGGAAAAAGATCAGCAACAGGAACACCAGGTCAGTCATCGAAGTGCTGCCCAGGTCCGACAGGACCCTTGTGGTTCTCTTGAATGCCATTACTCCGTCTCCTATTCGTTATCTGCAGGTTCGTGCAGGAGATCCATGAAGTCGATGGTCGTGCTCTCCATCTTGTACACGAGGTTGGAAATCTGGGCTGTCAGGTAGTTGTAGCCGAAGTAGGCGAGGATACCGACGATAAGACCTCCGACCGTAGTGATCATGGCGGTGTAGATACCGCTGGAAAGGAGGGTGATGTCGATGTTGTTGCCGGCGTTGGCCATGTTGAAGAATGCCTGGACCATACCGAGGACCGTTCCGAGGAATCCGATCATAGGAGCGCCTCCGGCGATGGTAGCGAGGGTCGGCAGACCCTTCTCGAGCCTGGCGATCTCAACGTTTCCGCAGTTCTCGACAGCCGTCTGGATGTCGTTCAGAGGCCTTCCGATTCGCTCGATGCCCTTCTGGGTGATCCTGGCGACAGGGGAATCGAATTTCTCGCAGAGGGAGACAGCGCTCTTGACCTTTCCTTCGTGGATATAGTCACGGATATCCCTCATGAAGTTCTTGTCCACCTGCTGTGCCTTGTGGATCATCCACCACTTCTTTCCGAAGATGTAGATTGCGATGACGGAAAGGATTGCCAGGACGATCATGAGCCAGCCACCCTTGAATGCCATCTGGATGAGTGAATATGACTGCTCTACCTGCTGTGGAGCTGAAGAAGCGGCTTTGGCGAGGGAGTCGGCCATCTCGGCCGCAGCTGTATCGACACCTGCCTGTAAAACTTGGAAGATCATAATTATTGTGTGCGTTTAATATTTCATATTATTATCAAGCTACAAAAATAGTCAAAAAAATCGAGATTCTCTAATATTCGACCTTTGTAAGGAACAGTGCGTGCCCTGGGACGGATTCTCCCGCATCGCTGCGGGTGCCTCCTTGCAGGAGCCCCTTCATCCAGTCTATGTCGTGACGTCCTCTCCCAATCTCCAGCAGTGATCCCACGACCGCACGGACCATGTTCCGCAAAAATCGGTCCGCACGGATCGTGAAGACCAGATAGTCGTCTTCCGGGGCCGGATAGCCCATCAGGCTTACGTGTCCCGGGGTATAGGTTTCCCACTTGGCATGCGAAACCTTGCAGATGGAAGTCTTGTTGTCACTGCCCACTTTCTCAAAGCATGAGAAGTCATGCTCTCCGAGCAGCAGGGCGGCGGCCTCGTTCATTTTCTCCACATCTATCCGGAAGGTGTAGAGATAGGAATATCCATTCATGAAAGGGTCTTTCCTGCGGTGGATGAAATACTTGTATTCCCGCATCCTGGCATCGAACCTGGCATGGAAATCAGGGGCTGCCGGAACTATCGAATGAACCACGATCCCATGGGGTAGGATGGCATTTATTTTGTAGCCGAAATCCACGGCGTCAAGGTCGCGGGCAGCCGTTTCGAAGTGAGCGACATAACTTATTGCATTAACCTTCGAATCTGTTCTGCCAGCCCCCGTAACGGCGGTTTCTTCCTTCAAGAGAGTCGAAAGAGCGTTCTGGAGACACTCTTGGACGGTGATTGCATCGTTCTGGATCTGCCAGCCGCAGAATCGGGAGCCGTCGTATGACAGGGTGATCTTGTAGCGCATTGTTGATAGGATTGACTTACTGACAAAATTACGCAATTAACTACAATATGGAAAGTGTTAACATCAAAGAATTGAACGACAGGATCCAGCAGGAAAGTGCATTCGTGGATATGCTGTCCATGGAGATGGGAAAGGTTATCGTGGGCCAGAAACATCTGGTAGAGAACCTCATGATCGGTCTCCTTGCCAATGGACATATCCTTCTCGAGGGAGTTCCGGGACTTGCCAAGACCCTGGCGATCAGTACTTTGTCTCAGGCTATCGACGCCAAGTTCAGCAGGATCCAGTTCACTCCGGACCTCCTTCCTGCAGACCTTGTGGGAACGATGATATATTCCCAGAAGGATGAAAAGTTCGAGGTCCACAAGGGACCGGTGTTCGCGAATTTCGTTCTCGCAGATGAGATCAACCGTTCTCCGGCGAAGGTTCAGTCAGCCCTCCTTGAGGCCATGCAGGAGCGTCAGGTCACGATCGGGGACGATACTTTCAAGCTTCCGGAGCCTTTCCTTGTGATGGCTACCCAGAACCCGATCGAGCAGGAAGGTACCTATCCTCTTCCGGAGGCGCAGGTGGACCGTTTCATGCTCAAGGTCATCGTGGGATATCCGAAGAAGGAGGAAGAAAAGCAGATAATAAGGATGAACAATTCCGGGGAGTTCCCGAAAGCCAGTCCTGTGATCAAGCCGGGCGACATCGTCAATGCCCGCAAGGTCGTCCGTGACGTCTATATGGATGAAAAGATAGAAAGATACATAGTCGATATAGTGTATGCCACCAGGACTCCGGAAGAATACGGACTGGGCAAGATCAAGGACCTGGTCTCCTTCGGAGGGTCGCCGCGTGCAAGTATTTCGCTTGCAATGGCTTCCAAGGCATATGCCTTCATCAAGAGAAGGGGATATGTCATCCCTGAGGACGTGAGGGCGGTCTGCAACGAAGTCCTGCGTCACAGGATCGGACTGACCTATGAGGCGGAGGCAGAGAATGTCACCACCGAGCAGATAATCGCCGAGGTCATCAATGCCGTTCAGGTTCCGTAGTCTTCCAGAGGTATGCCTTCAAGCCAATCAGCCAACGAACTGCTCCGCAAGGTACGCAAGATAGAGATCCGCACCAGGGCTCTGTCCCACCAGATCTTTGCCGGTGAGTACCACAGTGCCTTCAAAGGGCGGGGAATGGCTTTCAGCGAGGTCCGTGAATATCAGTACGGTGACGACCCGCGTTCCATGGACTGGAACGTGACCGCCCGGCTCCGGGCTCCTTATGTCAAGGTGTACGAGGAGGAGAGGGAGATGACGGTGGTGCTTCTGATCGACATCAGCCGTTCCGGCTTGTTCGGGACGGAAGAGAAGACCAAGAGGGACCTGCTTGCGGAGATCGCCGCAGTCCTGAGTTTCTCGGCCGTGATCAACAACGACAAGGTCGGAGCGCTGTTCTTCAGCGACCGGGTGGAGGAATTCATTCCACCGAAGAAAGGCCGCAGCCACCTGCTCCATATCATAAGGGAGATAATCGAACTCAAGCCGAAGTCCGACGGGACCGATATCGGGGAGGCTCTCAGGTATCTCACCAACGCGATGAAGAAGAAATGCACTGCTTTCGTGCTCTCCGATATGCTGGATGTCAACCCGGACGGGACTCCTCGCTATGAGGAAGCCCTCAAGGTGGCCTGCAACAGGCACGACATTTCGGTTATCAAGGTCCATGACAGGCGGGAAAAGACCATCCCTTCGGTCGGCCTCGTGCATGTCAAGGATTCCGAGACCGGGGAATCGGCCTGGGTGAATACTTCCAGCAGGAAAGTACGCTCGGAGTATTCCAAATGGTTCGCTTCCGTGGCAGACAATGAAACCAAGCTTTTCAACCGCTATCAGATCGATTCCGTGGACATCGCCACCGGCGATGACTACGTGAAGGGCCTGATGGCATTTTTCGGGAGGAGATAGGGTATGAAAAGATTGTCCGTTTTCCTGACAGTTCTCTGCCTGATGGCGCCGGCGGCTGCTTTCGGGCAGGTCGTGGATATGGAAGGCTCCTTCCTGGAGCCTCTGCAGCAGAGGGATTCGGTACTCATAGGTGACCAGTTCCGCTACGGATTCCATCTCAAGGGAATTCCGGAAGGTACGGGACTGGGACTGGCGGACCTTTCCAAAGGGTTGAGAGACAGCATAGTGGTCGTGCAGCCTTGGGCCGCGGATACAGTCAAGGTCTATGGTGGCCGGAAAGATCCCAAGTCATACGACATCGATATCTACGTGGTCATCACTTCCTTCGACGAAGGAACATACGAACTGCCCCGGCTTCCTGTCCTGAAGGCTTCCGACGGGCGGATCGATTCGTTGCTGTTCGATTCCCAGACACTTGATGTGCGCACCATGCCGGTGGATACGGCTTCATACCAGGTCCACGACATAAAGGGACCGGTCAGGTATCCCGTGACGTTCCGCGAGATCCTGCCGTACCTGGCCGCAGCCTGGGGATTCGTGGTGCTGTGCATCCTGATATGGGCTCTGATAGCTTCCCGCAGGAAGAAGGAATCGGTGGCCGCAGGGCATAAGGATCCACCTTATGTAGTAGCACTGAGGAAACTGGAGGGATACCGCGGAAGCAAGTACTGGGCTCCCGAGAAGCAGAAGATACTGTATTCCGGAATCACCGACACCCTGAGGGAGTATATAGATGCCCGGTTCGGAATCGACGCTCCTGAAATGACTACGGCGGAGATATTCTCCGAACTGAAGGGCAGGGATATCCCTGAGGACCTGTATTCCGGGACGAAAGAACTGTTTGAGACAGCCGACCTTGTGAAGTTCGCGAAGGCATTCGCGACCGACGAGGAGAATGCTGCGGCACTTCCTGCTGCCGTACGCTTCGTTACGGCTACGTACCAGTCCCAGCTCGACCAGGAGCAGGAAGAGGCAAAGGAAGGAGGTGAGTCGTAATGTATTTCGAGTATCCTAAACTGCTTTGGCTCTTGTTGCTGCCGGTGCTCCTGGCAGCTCACTACCTGTATCTTGAGTTTATGGACAGGAAGCCGCACTTGAGGGTATCCGATGCGACTCCATGGAAGGCCGGGGGCGGAACCGTGCTCGGCTGGCTCAGGCACCTTCCTTTCATATTCAGGATCCTGGCTCTGTGTCTGATCATCGTTGCGATATGCCGTCCTCGTTCCTCCACGCAGGTCGAGAAAGTGGACACAGAGGGAATCGACATCGTTTTCGCGATGGACGTGTCGTCCAGTATGCTGGCAAGGGATTTCTCGCCGGACCGTATCAGTGCCGCGAAGGACATAGCGATCGAATTCATAGCCCAAAGGCCTTCCGACAGGATGGGCATAGTGGTATTCGCCGGGGAGAGCTACACCCAGTGCCCTCTGACGACCGATCGGGCGACGCTGATCAACCTTATGAAGGAGATTACCACGGAGTTGCTCGAAGATGGCACAGCCATCGGAAACGGACTTGCGACGGCAGTGGCCAGGCTGAAGGATTCCGATGCCAAGAGCCGCGTGGTGATCCTGCTTACCGACGGTGTCAACAACAGCGGCGAGATAGCTCCGGAAACCGCAGCCGAGATCGCTGAAACCTATGGGATCAGGGTATATACCATCGGCGTCGGAGCCAACGGGGAGGCACCTTATCCTGTGATTACGCCTTGGGGAGTCCAGGTCCAGAACATGAAGGTTGAAATCGACGAGGACCTTCTGAAGAGCATTGCCGGGAAGACCGGAGGCAGTTATTTCAGGGCCACGGACAACACAAAGCTGACGGAGATATATTCGGAAATCAACAAGATGGAGAAGACCCGCACTACCATCGACAGTTTCCCTATCTACAAGGAGCTGTATGGCAGGTACGCACTCGCTGCGCTGGTCTTCCTCGTGCTTGAGATGCTAGTCAAACTATTGATCAGGAGGCTGCCGTGATAATATTCGCAAATCCAAGATATCTGTGGCTCCTGCTGCTGATCCCGTTCTTCTTCCTGGGCCTGGCGCTCTGGATGAGGGCGCGCAGGCGTGAGTTGCGCAAGTTCGGCGAGGAAGATCTCGTGAACGCTTTGATGCCGTCATGGTCGAAATCCAAGAGGTGGGTGCGCGCGGTGTTGTATTCGCTGGCATTCTTCTTCTTCGTGATAGGTCTTTCAAGGCCTCAGATCGGAGCCAAGCTGAGTGAGCACAAGGCCAAGGGCGCCGAGATAATGGTCGTGCTGGACGTATCCAACTCCATGCTGGCAAGGGATTATACTCCTAACCGTCTGGAGAGGGCCAAGCTTGCCATCTCGAGGATAGCGGACAAGCTCGAGGACGACCGTATAGGCCTGATCATCTTCGCGGGCAGCTCCTTCGTCCAGCTTCCTATCACTTCGGACTATGTGAGTGCGAAGATGTTCCTGAATTCCATCTCCACCGAGTCCGTACCGATCCAGGGAACTGCGATCGGGGATGCCTTGCAGACGGCAATGAAGAGCTTCAGCGCCCAGAGCGAGCATAGCCGTGCGATAATCGTCATCACCGACGGAGAGAACCATGAGGACGATGCCGTGGAAGTCGCAAGGCAGGCTGCCGAAGCCGGGATCAAGGTATATGCGATCGGAGTCGGCTCGACCGAAGGCCAGCCGATACCCGTTTCGGGAGGCTTGCTGAAGGACAAGGACGGACAGATCGTGGTGACCAGGCTTGACGAGGAAACCCTCAAGGAGGTGGCCGCTGCCGGCAACGGTGCATACGTCAGGGCAGGCAACGACGAATTCGGCCTGACCCCTATCATCGACGACATCAAGAAAATGGAGGACGAGGAATTCAATTCCATCGTCTTCGAAGAATACGACGAACAGTTTATGTATTTCCTGGGGATAGCCCTCTTCTTCTTCGTGCTTGAGATGCTGATAGGAGAGAGACGGTCCCGCAGGCATTTGTTTGACAAGAAATGATGTTCCGCTTCAGATATTCCGTTGCATTGCCTCTGCTGCTGATGCCGTTCTGCCTGTCCGCGCAGGTGGACCGGAAGGAGGTCCGTGCCGGTAACCGCCATTACGACAAGGGCAACTGGCAGAAGGCCGAAATCGAGTACCGGAAGGCACAGGTCAAGGATACGGCTTCTTTCGCCGCCAATTTCAACCTTTCCGATGCCCTTTACCGCCAGGAGAACTACGAAGAAGCCGGGAAGGCCCTTGAACGGCTGAAGGATACCGCACCGGAATCGGTGAACGCCGCAGACTATTACTACAATCTAGGCAATGTGGCTTGCATGAAGAAAGACTGGGAAGCGGCAGTGGAGGCCTACAAGCAGTCCCTGCTGCGCAATCCAGGCGATGTAGAGGCGAAGGAGAACCTTGCTTATGCTACCGCCATGCTGAAGAAAGAGGGAGGCGGATCGAGCAACAAGGATCCGGACAAGGACCATAACGACAATCAGGACGACGAGAACCAGAGCCAGGGCAAGAACGACCAGGAGAGGGAGCAGAACCAGGGTCAGGACGACCAGAAGCAGCAACAACCTCCTCAGGATGAGGCGAAGATATCCCCTCAGCAGGCCCAGCAGATGCTGAAGGCCATCCAGGCTCGTGAAAAGGAGACCAGCGACAGGGTCCAGAAGGAAAAGGCTGCGCTCCAGAAGTCCCGCCAGAAAGACAAGAATTGGTGATGAATATGAAGAAGTTCCTGTATACGGCAGCACTGCTGCTCTTCGCGACCGTGATTTCGTCTGCGCAGAATTCCATCAAGGTGCAGGCCCCGAACGTCGTAGGCTTGGAAGAACAATTCAATGTCACTTTCGTAATAGCCGGAGAGGAGAACCCTTCCAATTTCTCCTGGGCTCCCGGAGATCATTTCCAACTGGTCTGGGGCCCTCAGAGGGGGACTTCCTCCAGTGTCCAGATCATCAACGGGAAGAGAACCTCTTCACATCAGACGACATATACCTACATCCTCATGCCGAAGGGCACCGGTACCTTCCAGATACCTGTGGCCACGGCCTCCGTCGGAGATAACCAGATTTCTTCATCCCCGGTCTCGATCCAGGTCGTGACCGACGCTTCATCATCCGGTTCTTCCGGTTCCCAGTCTTCGGGATCTTCAGGATCATCCTCTTCGTCGGGCTCCTCTTCTTCCTCGGGTGCCAGATCGGCTTCATCATCTGGGGAGATATCTTCCAGTGACCTGTTCCTCAGGCTTTCCCTCAGCAGGTCGGAGGTCGTCATCGGCGAGCCGCTCACGGCAACCCTGAAGCTTTACCAGAGGGTCAACATAGCCGGGTTTGAGAATGCCAAGTTCCCGACTTTCAATGGTTTCTGGAGTCAGGAGACCTATGCTCCGACCAACATAGAGTTCAAGCGTGAGAGCTTTGACGACAAGATTTACAGTTCAGCGGTACTGAGGACCTACGTACTTATCCCTCAGCAGGCCGGGACCATCACCATCGACCCTGCCGAACTTGTTTGCCTCGTCAACGTCAGGGTGGGTTCAGGTTCTTCCAACAGCGTCTTCGACAGCTTCTTCCAGGACGAATACAAGACCATCCGCAAGAGGATAACCACTCCTTCGCAGAGGGTCAAGGTCAATCCGCTCCCGGCCGGGCAGCCTGCCTCTTTCGGAGGCGGAGTCGGCAATTTCGGGATATCCGCCCGCCTGACATCCGACGAACTCAAGACGCATGATGCAGCGTCCCTCATCCTGACAGTCTCCGGACGTGGCAACGTGGCCCTGCTCGAGGATCCGAAGGTCAGCTTCCCTCCGGATTTCGAAGTATATGACACGAAGGTTTCGGAGAACACCGACAAGAGCACAGGAGGAACTTCCGGAAGCAAGACTTTCGAATATCCGTTCATCCCTCGCAGTGCAGGTGAATTCACCATCGAGCCGGTGGAATATTCATACTATGATGTCAACGCCGGGAAATACGTGACCTTGAAAACCGAACCGATGAAGTTGAAGGTAGTCAAGGGAAAGGCTTCCGACGCATCTTCCACCGTCCTATCCCCGGGCGTGGAGCGCCGCGACGTCAAGAGTCTCGCGGGCGACATCCGTTTCATCTCCACGAAGAAACCTTATTTCAGGAAGGAGGGTTCCTTCTTCGTCCTGTCTCCGCTTTTCTGGGCACTTACCGCCCTTCTCCTCCTTGCAGCCCTTGCACTCGTCCTGGCTTTGAGGAAGGCTGCCGCGATGAAGGCGGACGTGGCCCTGACCAAGAACCGCAAAGCTACCAAGATGGCCCGCAAGCGTCTCAAGCAGGCCGGGGACTATCTCGACAAGAACTTATATACCGCCTTCTATGAGGAGCTCCACAAGGCCCTTCTGGGATTCACTTCGGACAAACTGAGCATGGATATGTCGGAACTGAGCAAAGAGAACATCGCCGCTGCACTTACTGAAGGCGGGGTGAGCGAAGAAACCACCAAGGCCTTCACGGACTTGCTGGACAGCTGTGAATTCGCCCGCTATTCCCCTGATGCGGGCCATGATGCGATGCAGACCCACTATGACGGTGCCGTCAAGGTCATCTCGGACATCGATTCGAGCTACAGGACCCATCATCGGGCCAGGAATGGGGCAGGAGCGGCCGTGATCGCATTGCTGCTTTGCCTCGGCCTTTCCATGAACGCCAACGCCCAGCAGAATGAAGGAGCCCTGGTGCTTAACGTATCGGACTCTTCGTCTTCATCGTCCACTTTCGTTCCGGTCCTTACCCCTAAGGAGGAGGCCCTTCCTGACATATCCGTGGAAGATTTCGCGGGAGCTCCGGCAGATTCCCTCTGGGATGCAGGTGTAGCTGCATATTCGGACGGACGTTATTACGAGGCCGCTGTGATCTGGCAGGCTGTAGCAGAATCGGGGAAGGAATCTCCGGTCCTTTTCTACAATATCGGAAACGCTTTCTTCAAGCAGAGCAATTATCCGCAGGCTATTATATATTATGAGCGGGCGCTCAAGCTTGATCCATCATATTCAGACGCCAGGTTCAACCTGGAATATGCCAACGGATTCGTCCAGGACAAGATCGAACCAGTGCCTGAATTCATCCTCAAGAGCATTGCACGCAAGCTTTGCTATGTCCTTGGCTCGGATGCATGGGCTGTGCTGTTCCTGGTTTTCCTGGCGGCAGCGCTTGCAATGGCGGTGATGTTCCTGCTCTCATCCTCTGTCGGGAGGCGGCGCACCGGTTTCTATTGCGGAATAGTCTTCCTGCTGCTATCTCTCGCTTCCCTTGGATTCTCGCTTTGGCAGAGGTCGGACTACATGGATTCGGACGATGCCATCGTAACTGCTCCTGTGTCTGCAGTCAAGAGTTCTCCTGGGGACGGATCTGCCAAGGACCTCTTCGTCATCCACGAGGGCACCAAGGTCAAGGTCCTGGATGAAGTGGGCGGATGGAAAAACATATCCTTGGCGGATGGCCGCCAAGGATGGATGATGTCCAGGGACATGGAAGTTATCTGACTCAGGGTCAGAGAGTCTGTCCGCCAATGAATTCCCTCATTATCGAGGTCGGAGGTATCGCTTCGATCTCCGAAGGCTGAAGGGCTACGATGTAGTCCAGGAACTTCAGCAGCCTGACCGTTTCCGTATATGCCGGAGAACTTGGAGAAATCCTTCTCAGGAGAGGTTCGGCATAGTATTTCAGCATCGGGAGCTCGAAGATCAGGGCGGAGTTGAAAAGCGCATCCGCATTCTCCTGGTACGGGAATATGTTCCTGCTCTCTCCACGACGGACACTGTTCCAACGGAGGATGGTGTCTTCCGGACTGATGCCTCTGACTCGGTTGTCACGGACCATCCTGCGGAGGAGGCGGTTGTCGGAAGTCGAGAGGTTGTTGTTCTCGTCGATGTTCAGGGAAGTGAGTGCAGATGCGAACACCCTGAATATCTTGGACTGGTCAACTGCGGAGGTAAGCTCCGGATTCAGGGCGTGGATGCCTTCAAGGATCAGGATGTCCTTATCTTCCAGGTGCAGCCTGTTGCCGGTGTATGTCCTGCTGCCGGTCTTGAAATCATATTTAGGAATCTCCACTTCCTTACCGTCGAGCAGGTCGTTGAGCTGGCTGTTGAGGAGATCCAGGTCCATCGCATACAGGGATTCGAAATCGTATTTCCCGTCCTCGTCCTTAGGAGTCTTGTCCCTGTCCACGAAGTAGTTGTCGAGTTCGATTACCTTAGGCTTGAGGCCAAGGACCTTGCACTGGAGCGCAATCCTCAGGGAAGAAGAAGTCTTTCCGCTGGAAGAAGGACCTGCGATCATAACGATGCGCTTGTAGCTCTCCTTGATCTTGTCTGCGATCTTGGCGTAGTTGCGCTCGTGGAGGGCCTCGCTCAAGTTGATGATTTCAATCGCCTTCCCTTCCTTTATGGCGGAATTGAGGTTGCCCAGGCTTTCGATTCCGATAATGGAGCACCAGTCCGAATGGTCCTTGAGGGTGGACCCGATCTTGGCCTGGCGCTTCATCGGCATTACCTTGTTGAAATCGGTCATCTGAGGGCCCTGAAGGCAGAATCCGTCTCCGATTGCAGTGATGTCGAAAGTTTTCAGGAAACCTGTTGAAGGAATAAGGGGACCGTGGAATGAATCAGCATTGCCGTCGAGATAATAGACACTGCAGATGAAGGTGCCGATGCTCTTCTGGAGTTCTGCCTTGAGCGGTTGGTTGTTTCTCCGGAAGATTTCCATCGCTTCCTCGGAGTTGGTCTTCACCCTCTTGAAAGGAAGGTTCCTGGCGATGATCTCCTTCATCTTCTCCTTGATCATGTCAAGTTCGTCGTCGGTCACGAAGTAAGACTGCTTGCGGCCGTCTTCCAATTTGGTCGTCTCGTGGATTTCGCAGTACAGGCCGCTCGGCAGGGAGTGGTCCACAACCAGTACTTTGTCCGGGTACAGTTCGCGTATGGCATTCTGGAGTACAAAGCAGAGGGAGCGGAGATAGCAGCGCCGACCATCCGGATGGTTGAATCCGATGAACTCGACCTGATGGAACAGCATCGGCCTGTATTCCAGTTCCTTGAGCTTGTAGTCGACAAGTGCTGCGATCACATCCAGCTTCTGTCCTGTTTTCTCGTCGATGACTGTCCTGCACCATTTCTTGGAAAGGTCTTCCAAGGTGCCGCCCAGTTCGATCTTGTGGTTTTTCCCGTCGTTCTTGCAGAAAATGGTTATTTCTTTCTTGTCCATGGTCCTTAGATGTGGTGATTCTTACAAATATACTCATATTATTTATCATTCTTTTGAAAATTGACGATTCTTTCAGTCATCTTTGCTTCGCTTGACCATAAACTTGTAACTATGCTTATCAATATCCTGGGTGCCAAATGCATCGGAATAGAAGCGGTCCCCGTGACCGTGGAAGTTGACATAACTTCCGGAATCGGAATCCACCTCGTAGGTTTGGCGGATGCAGCGGTCAGGGAGAGCCTTCTCCGGACGATTACGGCCCTCCAGTCCCTCGGATTCCATATTCCGGGAAGGAAAATTGTAATAAACCTGGCTCCTGCCGATATGCACAAGAACGGCAGCGGGTATGACTTGCCGATTGCACTGGGAATTGTCGCCGCTTCAGGCCAAAAAGAGTTGCCCGGGATAGGGAAATACTTGATAATGGGGGAGTTAGGTCTGGATGGATCGGTCCGGGAAGTGCCGGGGGCCCTTCCTTTCGCGGACCTCGCTGCCGGCATGGGAAGGGTTGGGTGCATCCTGCCTGTCAGGTCTGCCCTGGAGGCGACCGAGTGCGGCGGGCTCTCGATATTCGGGGTGGAGACATTCACCGACGTCCTCCGTATCCTCGAGGAGCAGGAGGACAGCAGCGATCTTCTGGTCTGGAATACAAGGCTCTACCACAAGCTTGTCCGCAATGCCTCCCGGAAGAAGGAGCCGGCTGCATCCGAGGTTCCTGATTTCTCGGATATCATAGGCCAGGAAGGGGCCAAGAGGGGGCTCGAAATAGCAGCCGCAGGCGGGCACAACGTGATGATGGTCGGTCCGCCGGGAAGCGGGAAAAGCACACTGGCGAAGGCCATGCCCGGAATCCTGCCGCCGATGACCACGGACGAATCCATAGTGACCAGCAAAATATATTCGGTGGCCGGGATGAAGGCGTCGAGGATAGGTTTGATACGGACGAGACCGTTCAGGGCGCCGCATTACAGTGCATCGCTTCCAGCCGTCATAGGAGGAGGGGCGGGGCAGGACATAAGACCCGGAGAGGTGACCCTGGCGCAGAATGGGATCCTTTTCCTGGATGAATTCGGCCAGATGCCGAAATCGGTCCTGGAGGCGCTCCGGGGGCCTATGGAGGACAGGAAGGTGACTATTTCGAGGCTCCGTTCGAAACTTGAATATCCGGCTTCGTTCATGTTGGTCGCGGCATCGAACCCTTGCCCCTGCGGCTACTATGGCACCGGAGACCGGTGCCGATGTACTCCGGCTCAGAGATTTGCGTACCTGTCGAAGCTCTCCGGTCCAGTGATGGACAGGATAGATATACAACTCTGGCTCAGCCAGGTGGATCCGGCGAAGCTCGTAAACCGAAAGAAAGGGGAGCCGAGCAGTGCCGTAGCTGAACGTGTGCTCAAGGCGAGGATGCTCCAGAAGCTGAGGTTCGGGGACGAAGCGATCTTCACGAACGCCGAGATGAGCAACCGCCAGTTGGAAAGGTTCTGCGCCCTGGATGCGGGATGCAGCGAAGTGCTGGAGCGCCTTATAGAAAGACTGGGATTGTCCGCGCGGGCATATTCAAGGATACTGAAAGTGGCGAGGACTATCGCTGACCTTGCAGGATCGAAAGAGATCCGGCCCGAGTTCCTCATGGAGGCCGCCGGGTACAGGTTCCTTGACAGGATAGGGAAAGACTGAGGCCGCAGCATCAGCTACGGCCTCGATAGAAGATGTCTGGATGACTGGACTTGAACCAGCGACCTCCTGGTCCCTAACCAGGTGCGCTACCAACTGCGCCACATCCAGATTTAGAAAACACCGAGGGATCAGTCTTCCCAGGAAATTGTCCTGGACTGGTCCGGGTTGACGCTGATGTTGATGCGTAGGGTCTCATCGGGGAGCAGCTGCTCCACGTTCTCAGGCCATTCCATTATGCAGAGGCAGCCGCTGTCGATATAGTCATAGAATCCTATGTCGAGGGCTTCTTCCGGTTTAGTGATGCGGCAGAAATCGAAGTGGAACATCGGCTCGCCTGATCCGGTCCTGTATTCGTTGACTATTGCGAAGGTAGGCGAGCTGACAGCATCGTCCCTTACACCGAGGCAATGGCACAGGGCGCTGGTGAAGGTGGTCTTCCCGGCACCCATCGGCGCATAGAATGCAATGATCCGATGGTTCCCTACCTGCGAAAGGAATTCTTCCGCGGCCCTTCCGATGTCCCGGAGGTTGGATATGGTGATTTCGTGCTTCATTCCTATGGTCTGAGCCAAGCCTCAGGATTCTGTGGAGTGCGTCCGGACCAGATCTGGAAATGCAGCTGGGTTTCGTCTCCGATCGTGTCCACGGTTCCGATCTTCTGTCCGGTCTTCACCTTGTCGCCCGACTTGACGTTCACGCTTCCGAGCTTACAGTAGAACGAGAAATAGTTGCCGTGCTGGACAAGAACGCATTTGTTGTAGCCAGGCATTACCACGATCTGGCGTACTTCGCCGTCGAACACCGCCTTGACCGCAGTCCCTTTCTGGAGGGCGATAGTCACGCCGTTGTTGAACGGAAGCTTGAGATTGGTATAGACCGGATGGTTGTGCTGTCCGAAATGGTCCACAACTGGACCCTCAGCTGGCCACGGAAGCTTGCCCTTGTTGGCTTCGAACTGCTTGGCAAGGGTATAATCGACAGGTTTGCTTGGGGCCGAAGATGTGGAGGACTTGCCGGAGCTCTTGGCCTCGCTCTTCTTCCTGGCTTCCATTTCCTTGCGGACCAGCCGCTCGATTTCCCTGTTGAGGGCTTCCACCTCCTTCTGCTTCTTGGCGAGGTCCTGCTGGTATTTCTTCTTGTCCTTCTTCAACTGGTTGACCAGGTTCTGGGAAGCGCTTTCCTCCGACTGGAGCTTGCTCATCTCCGCAACCCTCTGGCCCCTCAGGGTCTCTGCCTGCTTCTTCATTACGGCCAGTTCCTCGGTCTGGCGCCTGAGGGTATCCTGCGCCGCGCGGATCTTTCCGGCCTGTATGCTCATCTGCTTCGACAGGTCCCTGAGGTATCCGTAGCGGCGGAAAGCCTGCCCAAGGTTGTCGCTGGC
>ONPI01000141.1:4569-7370 GCA_900319685.1 uncultured Bacteroidales bacterium | reverse complement strand
TCCCGAACACCTCGGAGAAATCATCGGCGCTTTCACAACGAATGTTGAACGTCAGTACATTTCCCATAGACACAAGTATCTCCAAGCCTTTATTGACTTAGAGAACTCGAAGAGTGTTTGACGGACTCTACGCCCTGTTGAAAGAGTAGAGCTCGTACTGGCAGAACCCGCGGTATAATGGACATTTTCGGTTGGTGGGACCCTATATAACTACTTAATATATTGATATTTATAGCTACTTTATTGGAATGCGTTTCAATAAAGTAGTGATATGTCAAAAATAAGACATCGTCAAAGGTGCCCTAAATGCGGTTCCTTAAGCATCATTCGTTGGGGTGTAAGATCTAGACAACAAAGGTATAAATGCAGTAATTGCGGATCGCTCTTCGTAGTCCACCATGAGTATGTAAGCAATAGAAATCGTTTCGTCTGGTTCCGCAAATGGGTTCTTGGCAAGCAAACCATAGCAGACCTCGCAAGAGCAAGTGGACATAGCGAACGTCAGTTGCGACGATGGTTCGACGAGTATTTAGACCAAGTTCCTCCATGGACTATACAACGACGTAAGGGCATCAGGATGCTTATAGACGGGACATGGTTTGACAGAGACCACTGCCTGATTGTATATAGGGACAACACCAGTAAATCAACAATCTTCTACCGCTTCGCAGTCAACGAAAACGAATATGAGATCATTAAAGATCTTCAAGCCTTTAAACGGCTGGGGCTCAATATCGTGAGCTTTACAACGGATGGTGCCGATGACATAATCAGGGCAATCAGATATGCATATCCACACACGACACGGCAGCGTTGTGTTGTTCATATTGAACGCGAGTGTCTTGTGTGGTTGACCCAGCACCCCAAAACAGCTGCCGGCATCACTTTAAGAAGACTTGTCTGCATGATAGCCCGGATCAAAACCAATAACGACAAACTCTTCTGGATCAAAGAATTGAATAAATGGCATGAGGACTACGATGAGTTCATCAAGCAAAAGACGGTGAATAAAGAAACCGGCGAATTGACTTATACTCACGATAGCGTAAGGCGGGCTTACATTCACTTACACAGGGCCATCCCTCACATGTTTAAATATATTGAAGACCCAGGAGTACCAAATAATACGAATGGCCTGGAATCATTCTTTGGCCACCTGAAAGACAACCTTAGAATACATCGGGGCATGTCCCTTGAGCACCGCGACAACTTCGTCAAATGGTACCTTTTCTTTGCGAATGAAAAGAAGAAAAATGACCGATAATCCACCAACCACTTTTGTCCATATCACCAACCGTTTTTGTCCACATTACCAAGATATATCCTTCAGTCGATTTCGTGAGCACTCCCTCCGGTCTTGAACCGGCTGCCGGGATGACCCTTGCGCTGCAGTTCTAAAGCTCTATAATTCAGCCTTTTTCCTGTCGACGTAAGAAATTATGTCGTCCAAGGTATTGAAACCCAGCAGGTCACTGTTGGGTATTTTTATTCCGAAACGTTCCTCGATTGACCCCACCATCGCTATGAAGATGAATGAATCCATTCCGGCAGCCATCTTGAATGCCTCCCCTGTCGGTATTTCTTCAGCGGGAAGCTCGACGTATTCGCGGATTATATCCAATATTTCTTCTTTCGTACTCATAACTAACTGATTATCAGCCCCTCCCCGGAACATTCCGCGGGAAGCTGGGTTCTTTTTATCTTCCTTGTGGAGGTCTTCTCGTATGCTGAGGCCGGAAGTTCCACATATTCTATCCTTTTATATGAAGGAAGGACGGCGTTCACCTTCGCGATATCGGCCGCGAGCGCCTTCCTGTCCGCACGGCGCGCCTCGTCCGAAATGTACAGGCCGGCGCAGAGCACTTCCCTGCCCTTGAACGATGCCTGGTAGACGACGATGTCTTCCGCGTAGTCCAGATTGGTTTCTATGATGTTTTCGACCTCTTCCGGGCAGATGTTCTTTCCATTCGACAGGACAATTGTGTTTTTCTTTCGGCCCATCAGCAGGATACGTCCCTTACTGTCGATTTTCGCGCTGTCCCCGGTATTGAAGAAACCATCCTTGTCGAATACGGCTGCGGTGGCTTCGGGATCCTTGTAATATCCTTGGGAAACGCTCTTTCCCCTTATGCACAGTTCGCCTATGCCGTCGGAATCCACATTGACCAGTTTGGCTTCCAGCCCCGGGCAAGGCCGTCCGACGCTGAGATGCTCTGAAAGGGTGTCTCCGTTGATGGAGATCAGCGGGCCGCATTCGGTAATGCCGTAGCCGTTCTCGATATGTATTCCAAGATCATTCATACCCTTGATTACCACAGGGTTGAGCATCGATCCCCCGCAAACTATCATATTCAGGTTGCCACCGAAAGGAGCAAAGACGTCCGGGAACAATTCATGGGTCTTGTCCACCCCGAATTTGCGCAGGAAATTGCAAAGTTTTATGCCCTTGCGGAGTTTTTCGTCCTTGCCGGCCTTTTTCGCCCCTGCCCATATGTTGCGGTAGAATGCGTTGGCTATCATCGGGACCACGGTGATGACGTCCGGCTTGAAGATCTTGATATTGGCCATCATGTTGCGCATGTTGTCGTTGACGTAGGTCAGCCGTGCGCAGCCTATACGTGCCATGATGTGCGTGTTTATCTCGGTCGCATGGTGCATCGGGAGCACGCTCATGGAGGTGTTCTCCCCCGCCACCATTATGCTGTCCAGGCAGTTCATCATGTTGGCGGCAAGGTTGGCGTTGGAAAGGACCACGCCCTTGTTGGCGCCGGTGGTGCCGGAGGTGAAGAGGATTTTTGCCG
>ONPI01000141.1:0-4545 GCA_900319685.1 uncultured Bacteroidales bacterium | reverse complement strand
CGCTCCGCGGTGCCAGTTCCCTACCCCTTTCGACAAGTTCTCCATAGTAAGGCAGGCCTTCCACTTTCTTGTCCATCGTGATGACGGTTTCAAGCGCAGGGCAGAACTCTTTCGCCTCTTTAAGCAAGCCCAGACAGTCAGATGAGCAGAATGCGGCCGTCGCGTCGCACTTCCCAAGAAGGGTGCCCATCAGGGCGGCCGGAGCGTTCGCATCGATGGGAGTCACGACTCCGACGCCGCTGGAAATGCATATGTCCGCAATGACATAACGGCAGCAATTCTCGGATATGATGGCGATATGCGCGCCCCCGAGCCCGAGGTCCAGGAGCCCGTCGCCCAGATTCATCACCTCTTCGTAAAGATCTTTCGAGGTATAATAGACGATGTTTTTATTCCCGTCCAGTTCCGCCAGCACCTGCCTGTCCGGAGCATACTCCCGGATACGGCCGAGCATCTGCCTGATGCTCTCGTAGTCGCCGTCCTTCAGCAGGGTTCCGGCCTGAAGCTGCCTCTCGGATACGTATTTTTTCATAGTCAAAGGATATCGTTCAGTTTTTCATTTTCTTTTGCCATGACGGTTTCCGCGACATGGATCCACAGGTTCTGGAAATCCACGAGCTGTGCCGGAGTGATCATCTTTGTCTGCACGTCGTAGACGACCTGTATCTCACCGGTCTTCAGATCCTGCATCATGGCTATGTAGGCGGGAAGAGCACCTTTGCCGTTACTGTGGACCTGCATCGTGATTCCGTCGGGCATGGCCATGGGTATGTATGAGAAGCAGAAGTTCGTCAGTTGGCTCAGCATGGAGTGGCCCCAGAGTTTGTGCTGCATCGCTTCGATCTCCAGGTATGAAAGGCGGGTGTGCCTGTAAAGTTCGTTCTGCTCGTCGTACATGCGCGCGATGTTGGCGGCGAAGCTGTCGTTCCAGTCTACTATCGTATAGACGCTGAGACTCTGGACCTTGGTCCCTGCGGCCTTGCGGTCCGCGACGCTTCCGCGGCAGTTCAGGAGCTCGAGGGGAATCTGCCTCTCCGCTTTCCCGTTCATAAGGGATGCGGCGACCGCGCAGGTATAGAACCAGAAGGAGTTCATCGTGACGGAATGCTCCCCGCACCACGCGGAAGCGAGATTCGCGACTGCTGAAGGAATGACGAAACGGTATCCTTCGGTGTCGCACTTGACAAGAAGATAAGGAAGGGAAATGTTGCCTTTCTTCTTGAGTTTGACCCAGCGGTCGCTTCCGTCCCCGTGCAGTCCGCAATAAATGGGAGCTGCGCTGTGACGCTGTTCATAATACTCCTTGAAGAACTCGCGGTCGCGGCTGACGGCATCCTCGTTGGCGCGATACTCGTTGTCTTTCTTGAGGACCTCGGCGAAACTGCCCGGAGCAGCCGGAAGGTCTTTCCCCTCCTTCAGCGCGTCATAGATACCGAAAAGGTCGGTAACAAGCACGCCTATTCCGTATGTATCCGCAACGAGGTGGCTTATCTTGAATATGACCATCCGGCGTCCGGAGGGATCGGCGGCAAACACAGCCTCGAGGCTGCGCCCCTTGAACATGTCGGTAGCTTTCTTGCGGAAACGGCGCAGGAAAGCATCCATCTGCCCTTGAGTGGAGAAACTCTTGAAAGGAATCTCCCCTATCGTCCTTTCGGGTTCCACGAACTGCACGGTCTTCTTTCCTTCCTTGACGAATCTCAGACGCAGGCAGTCGTTGCGTTCTATCATCTTGTTTATGGCATTCTTCATGAGGACCTCGTCGAAACCGCTTTCGACGGTAACCGCGAAGACGATGTTAACCACCCTTTTGAAAAGGGAATACTTGGTCTGCAGGTCAATGATGTCCTGGGAATAATTGAATCCGTAGCGTTCCATATTCATTGTTTCCATTTGTTTTCCAACTTGAGAAGGCGTGGATACTCCTGACGTTCCCTATACGGGATACGCGCCAGGGCGGCATAACGCCTTTTCGCATAAGAGAGTATGGCGAGCGCCTCTTCCCTGTCCCCCATCTGTCCGAGGCACCTGTCCCCGGACCACGGGGTTTTCGCCCCGGGGCCTTCTTCGCCATCGTAAAAGGAGTACTTTTCCATATTGGACTGTCCGCCTTTGCGGTATCGGGCCATGTCGGCTTCCATCTCCGAACTGCGTTTATCCGGCTTCCAGTTTCTTTTATACAGTATCTCCGCCAGAAGGACATAAGCCTCGATACGCAACTCCCCTTTCGGGATGCAAGAGACAGCCCTGCGTGAAAAGTTGACGGCGGCGTCGTCGGATTTGAAAGGATGGTTGCGGTATATTTCCGCAAGGGCGTGCCAGGCGGAGGAATAGTCCGTTCGGCCGAGCTTTTCAAGAATGGTGGCGAGATCGCCGGTCATTACGGGGACGGCCGCAATCTGGTCATTCAGCTTGCGGGTCATGCAGTCCCGTCCCTTGTTGGCGCAGTGCCACATGTAGCCGTCCGGCCCGGAAGGGTCCGCCTTTATGGCCTGATCCGCATAGGAAAGTCCCCTGGAAAACCACTCCTGCCTGGCGGCATTGTCCTTTTCCTTCTCCCCCAGAAGCAAGGACACTTCCGAAAGCCTGCAAAGCACCCCGGCCCTATCCCGGGGGCTTTCCGCCTTCGGAAGCATCTCCTCAAGCATTTCCATGCATCTGGAATACGCGCCCTCATACACAAGCTTTTCATCGACTTCGTGAAAAGAAAGCATGGCGAGCGCAAGTATCAGGATACTTTTCATATTACAAAGGTATCGAGTTTTCCCCATGCATACGTACGAATGTGCCCATATCCGCAAATATTTTGACGAAATTATTATATTTGTGACGAATTACGGAATTCAGGGATGAAATACGACAAGAATTAATTTCGTCACAGCATGAACAGACTGCCACCGATATTCGGCAAGTTTACCACCCACCTGTGGTATATCCTCCTCACGCCGGCATTCTTCCTGGTATTTTTCTTCATTTACACGCCCTTCGGATCACTGGAGGCCCTGGACATGGGGCGCGGACTGTTTTTTTTCAACGTTACCATCATGATGTGCATACTGCTCGTCATCATGGCCATAATGCATCTGGCATTTTATCTCCTGTACAGGCACATGAGCCAGAGCCTGTGGCAGCTCATCGGATGGATAGACCTGGAAATAATCGTGACCACATTCTTCTTTGCGATGTATATCTGCCTCATGGGAGGGTCGAAGGTCCCATATTTCGAAGAAGTGGCCATATGCCTCCAATACACCTTCCTGACTCTCTTTTACCCCTTCTTCGGGATTACGATGATCTGCCTGCTCGTGCATATGGAGCGGAGGGAGATTCCGACGGAGCAGCCCGGGGAGTCGGTCCGCTTCCAGGATGCATCAGGAAAGGTACGGATAGTACTGGCCAAGGATGCCATCTTGTTTGTCAAGGCGGAAGAGAATTATGTAAAGGTCCATTATCTTGACAATGACCGCGTCAAGGATTATCAACTCCGGACTTCGATGACCGCCATCGCTCCCCTGATGGAGAAGCACGGCATGTTCCGCTGCCAGCGCTCCTACTATATCAATCCCAGGCATATAGTCGCATTGCGCAAGGACGCCAACGAATTGATTTCGGCGGAAATCAAGGCGACAGGTCTCAGCATTCCCGTATCCCGGAAAGTATATCAGGAATTATCCGCTAGATTATAATAATGTCAGTCTTTTTTCGTAAATTGCAGGCTGTATTAAAACCTTTCTGATGAAACCAGTATCCGTAGTAAAGGTGGACAACCTCAAAGCGTTGCGCCGATTCGTCCATTTCCCCAACCAACTCTACAAGAACAACATCTATTATGTTCCCCAGATCGAGAGCATGGATCTCGACACCATGAATCCCGCTAAAAACCGGGCATTCGAGGTTTGCGAAGGGGCATACTGGCTTGCCTATGATGCCGAAGGCCACATCTGCGGCCGCATAGCCGGCATAATCAACCATGAATACCCGCTGCGCTGCTTGTAGCCCAGCGGTGTGGCGATCTTGTTTCGCTTCAGCCAGGCTCCGATGCCCGGCAGGTTGTTCGCTTCAGCCAGGCTCCGATGCCCGGCAGGTTGTTCTCATCGACGAACGCCAGGCGGTCGGTCTGGAGAGGACAGCAGAGGTTGACGGTGATTACCGCGTAGAGATCCTCGTCCGGGACGGTGATCATCTCGACGGCCAGAGTGCCGTTGTTACGGTAACTCTCGAAGGAGAGTTTGACTTCAGTGTCGTTGAACTTGAGTGTTTTCATGGCTAAAACTTGTTTTGAGTTTCTTCAGCGAAGGAGTAATAAGTCGTATCCGCAAGGATGATGTGATCGAGAAGCGAGATATCGAAGATGTCGCAAGCTTTCTTGAGCTTGTTCGTCTCGTTCATGTCAGAGGCACTCGGGGCGGGATTCCCGCTCGGGTGGTTGTGGAAGAGGATGATCGCTGTAGCGTTGCACAGGAGCGCTTCCTTGATGATGCGCCGGTGGTCGATCTGGGTCGACTTGATGGTGCCGACGGTAATCATCTTCTTGGCCAGCGGTAG
>ONPI01000046.1 GCA_900319685.1 uncultured Bacteroidales bacterium | reverse complement strand
GCGGGCGCTCCGAACGCCCCGACCACGGCTCCGACGGAACCATCCCTTGCAAGCTTCGTGACCGTTATGTCCACGATCCAGTAGAGGACGAAGAACAGGATGGACACGATGGCGGAGACACCCAGGCCTCCCTTTCGGATAAGGGCTCCCAGAGGGGCTCCGATAAAGAACATTATGAAGCAGGCGAGCGCCTGTCCGTAACGCCGCAGGAATTCGACCAGGGTCCAGCGCAGGCGCACCGTGTAGTCGAAAGCTCCGAACTCGTAGTTCTCCAGGTTGGCCTCCATCTGCATTGCCATGTTTGCTGCACCCTGGATGGCGTCAGCCTTCATCTGGTCATCCCTGAACTTCAGGTAGTCAGGATCCTTGAAATTCCTGCTGATGCCCGAAGCGGCAGTGTCCAGCTGGCTGTGCAGGAGGAATATGTAGGCTGCAGCGGTGCTCATCAACTGCTCCGTCTTCGTCGAATCCCTCTTGGCTTCAAGGGAATCCCTGTCCTCCCTCAGCCGTGCCAGCGGAAGTGCCTTCACCTGGTCTCCGAACCTGGCACTGTCGGATTTCTGGAAAGCGTAGTTCTCCAGTGCGATGACCATCTCCTGCTTGGAGAAGTCGATCATCTGGAGTTGCAGGGAAGTGTCGCGGTAGTTCTTGGTATTGGTCTCCTGATAGTTCGTACCGTTGTACATCTTGATGGTGATGTAGTCCTTGTCCTTGGACATCTTCATCACCGCGGAATCAGCTATGGTGAGCCTTGTGTTGCCCCGTCCGGTGTGGTCGTACAGCATCACGTCCCGCATCATCCCGTCGGAGTTCTGGCTGCCGACCCGGAGTACATAGCCGTCCACGCCGTCGTAGAAAGTACCCGAAGGGACCTTGATCTCGTCCTTTGTCTTTCCGATGTCGTCCCTTAGGGTGAAGATTTCGTTATATGATACCGGGACGAGCTTGTTGATCACGAAGAAGGTGCCTATGCTGATGAAGAAAGCGGCGATCATGAGCGGCATCATGACCCTGAGGACGGACACTCCGGCCGACTTGAGGGCTATGAGCTCGTTGTTCTCGCCCATGCTTCCGATGGTCATCATCGACGCGAGGAGAGTGGCGAGAGGAAGCGCAAGCGGGAGGACCGTACAGCCTCCCCAGAAGAGGAATTCAGCTATAACCTTGAAACCGAGTCCCTTACCGACAAGTTCATCGATATACACCCAGAGGAATTGCATCATCAGGATGAATATGACCACCAGGAGGATCAGAAAGAACGGTCCTATGAAAGAGGTCAGTATGAACTTGTCCAGCTTCTTCATCTGTTATTTGCCGGTTGCTTTTTCAACCATCGTTCCGAGGGCCTGGGAAAGGCCTTCCACATTGCGTCCGCCTGCGGTTGCGAGGAAAGGCTGGCCACCGCCGCCTCCCTGGATGTACTTGGCCGCCTCGCGGATGTCGGCAGCAGCATTACGGCCGCCTGCAACCAGGTCCTGGGAATACATCAGCACCAACTGCGGTTTCCCATCGTGGGCGAAGGCGGCGCAGAGGGCGAAGTTGCTCACCTCTTTCTGGAGCAGGGCAGCGGCTTCCCTGAACATCACAGGGTCGCAGTCCGACTGGAAAGTAACAACATCCGTTCCATTGATATTCTCTGCGCGCTTCGTGAGTTCCTTTGCGAAAGCAGCTGCCTTCTCCTTGGCGAACTCTTCGAGTTTCTTCCTTGCCTCGGTGTTCTCAGCGACGAGCTTGGCTACGGCGGCAGTTACGTCAGGAACGTTGTTGAATGCTGCCCTGATGCCCTTGAGGGTGTCCGAAATGGTATCAAGCATATTCTCGGCGGCTTCTCCTGTCACGGCCTCGATCCTGCGGACACCGGCTGCGATGGCCGATTCGGATACGATCTTGAAGAAACCGATCTTTCCGGTAGAGGCAGCATGCGTACCTCCGCAGAGCTCCACGGAATCGCCGAACCTGACCACCCTGACCTTATCCCCATATTTTTCGCCGAACAGGGCTATGGCACCCATCGCATTGGCTTCTTCCATGGTGGCGTCCCTCTTCTCCTGGAGAGGATAATCCTCGCGGATCATTTTGTTGACGAGGTGCTCCACCTTTCGGATTTCTTCATCGGTGACCTTTGCGAAGTGGGAGAAGTCGAAACGGAAATATTCACTGGTCACGAACGAACCTTTCTGCTCGACATGGGTCCCGAGGACGCTTCTGAGAGCGTAGTCGAGAAGATGGGTTGCCGTGTGGTTGGCTGCGATGTCCTTCCTGCGGCCGGCATCCACCTTGAGCGTGAAACTTCCGGTGCAGTCGGACGGGATGCGCTCTGCGATATGGATGGTGAGGTTGTTCTCCTTGACGGTGTTGAGGATGCCGATATGTTCCCCGCTCTCGGATATGATTTCTCCGGTGTCACCGACCTGGCCGCCCATCTCTGCATAGAAAGGAGTGCGGTCGAAGACCAGCTGGAACATAGTCTTGTTCTTCTGCTTCACGGTGCGCTGTTTCAGGAGGCGGCCGCCCTCGAGCTCAAGTGTGTCGTAACCGATGAATTCGGCCTCCTCGCCTTCATGGAACACGGTCCAGTCCCCGAATTCGTTGGCGGTGGCATTGCGGGCCCTTTCCTTCTGCTTGAGAAGCTCTGCGTTGAAGCCTTCCATATCCACGGTATAGCCGTTCTCCGCAGCGATAAGCTGGGTAAGGTCGATAGGGAATCCGTAGGTGTCGTACAGGACGAAGGCATCCACTCCCGGGATGGCCTTGGTTGCGGCGTTCTTGGCGATATATTCGTCCATCAGCCTGATTCCGCGGTCCAGGGTCCTCAGGAATGACATTTCTTCCTCCCTGATTACGCTTTCGATAAGCTTCTGCTGCTTAGGAAGTTCCGGGTAAGCCTCTCCCATATCGGAGATAAGCTGCGGGACAAGGGAGCAGAGGAAAGGCTCGTCGAAGCCCAGGAAGGTATAGCCGTAGCGGACCGCACGGCGCAGGATCCTGCGGATCACATAGCCTGCCTTGACGTTGGATGGGAGCTGGCCGTCTGCGATGGAGAAGGCGATAGCCCTGATATGGTCGGCGATCACCCTCATCGCAACGGAAGTCTTCTCATCTTCTCCGTATCTGTGCCCGGAAAGCTCTTCAATCTTTTTGATCATTCCGGAGAACACGTCGGTTTCGTAGTTGCTGTGCTTGCCCTGCAACACCATGCAAAGACGCTCGAAACCCATTCCGGTGTCGATGTTCTTGGCCGGGAGTGGTTCCAGTGAGCCGTCTGCCTTGCGGTTGAACTGCATGAACACGAGATTCCATATCTCGATCACACGGTCGTCGTCGGTGTTCACCAGGTCCTTGCCCGGAATCCTGGCGATTTCCTCTTCCGGACGGAGGTCGATGTGGATCTCGCTGCACGGTCCGCAAGGGCCGGTGTCGCCCATCTCCCAGAAATTGTCATGTTTGTTGCCAAGGACTATGTGGTCTGCCGGCATGAGCTTGCGCCAGGCTTCCATCGCTTCTTCGTCCAAGGCCGTACCGTCCTCGGCGCAGCCCTCGAACACTGTTGCGTACAGCTTCGTCTTGTCGATCTTGTAAACCTCCGTGAGCAGTTCCCAGGCCCATGTGATGGCTTCGGTCTTGAAATAGTCCCCGAAACTCCAGTTTCCGAGCATCTCGAACATAGTGTGATGCCTTCCGTCGTGTCCCACTGCTTCGAGGTCGTTATGCTTTCCGCTGACCCTGAGGCATTTCTGCGAATCGGTGGCCCTCTTCGACTTAGGAACCGAGTTGCCCAGGAATATATCCTTGAACTGGTTCATTCCGGCATTCGTGAACATCAGGGTAGGATCGTTCTTTACGACCATCGGGGCAGAAGGTACTATGGTATGTCCTTTGGAAGCAAAGAAATCCAGGAATTGCTGTCTAATCTCTTTGGAGGTGTACATATTTCAATAAATCAATATAAGCGCATAATTCGCAAAATTATAACATTTTTCGCGATTAATCGCAAAATAACGGTATATTTGTAAGCTATGAGAAGGTATATTCTCAACCCCGAGACCTTGATGTACGAGATCAAGAAAGTGTCCTTGAAATCAAAAGTTTTCAAGGTTTTCTGTCTTGTAGCGGGGAGTCTCCTGATAGCTTTCCTGTACATGTGGTTCGTGACGTCCGTGCTCAAGGTGGACCTGCCCAAGACGGCTTTCCTGAAAGCCGAGCACGCCCGTCTGGACGCCCGTCTGGACCTGCTCAACAGCAAGATGGACCGTGACCAGGAGATCCTGGACGGACTCCGTGTGAGGGACGAGGATGTGTACAGGTCGATATTCGGGATGAACGAGATCCCGGCCGAGGTCCGCAACGCTGGTATCGGAGGAGTGGACAGGTATGCGTATCTCGATGGTCTCGAGAAGGACAACTACTTGAAAAACACGGCTTTGAGGCTTGACCGCCTGACCCGTCAGACCACTGTGCAGAGCAAGTCTTTCGACGAGATAGCTTCAGTTTCCAAGACTGCCGGGGATATGGTTTCCTGCATCCCGGCCATCCCGCCGATCGTTCCGGATCCGTCCAAATACCACCTCTCAAGCCCGTTCGGCTACAGGTCCGATCCGTTCACAACCGAAAGCAAGATGCACACGGGAGTGGATTTCGCGATGGACATCGGCAATCCGATTTACGCTACCGGAGACGGCGTGGTCGAGACCGTGGATTTCGATTTCTTCGGATACGGAAACTGCATAACCATAGACCATGGTTTCGGGTACGAGACAAAGTACGCCCATCTGAATTCGGTCAACGTCACAGAAGGCATGAAAGTCAAGAGAGGGGACTGCATCGCTGAGTCGGGCAAGTCGGGCAGGGCCAGCGGTCCGCACCTCCATTATGAAGTCATATACAAGGGCAACAAGGTCAATCCGATGAACTATCTCGACCTCTCGATGTCCAAGGCCGAATATTCGGCTATGGTCCGCCAGCGCGAGGATGAGACCGGTACCTTGCCGGCAAGACGCCGGTTCGTAGTCACCAGCAGATAGGAGGGAAGGATGGCGGACAAGTACATATTCGACAAGAAGAAGATGGAGTTCAGGAAGGTCACCCACTCGGTGGGCTGGTTCCTTCGCAAGGGCCTGAAGTATTTCCTGGTCACCGCCTCCATCTCGGTAATATATTACATTGCGTTCGCACTGCTGGTGAATACCGATACTGAACGCCAGCTCAAGCGCCAGAACCAGATGTACAGGCAACTGTATTCTGAGATGAGCCGCAGGGAGGAGCTGGTGAGCGATGTCCTGGAAGGCCTCAAGGCGAAGGACAACGACATCTACCGACAGATATTCAGTGCGGATGCGCCGGAACTGGGTATGGCATATTCCGGAGACTTCCTTTCCAGGATCGATTCGGTCGAGGACAGGGACATCGTGGAATATGTTTCCAGGAAGCTGGATATCCTCAAGGGGCAGACAGCTGCTGTCGATGAGGATTTCCGGAAGATAGCGGAAGTGCTCGAGAAGGGCAGGGAGTCGCTTCCGCCTCTTTCCAGCCCGCTGGAATCGTTCAATTCTGCCAAGGCAGGGGCCTCGGTAGGGGAGAAGGTGAATCCTTTCTACAAGGTTCCGGCGATGCATACCGGCCTGGACATGATATCCCCGCAGGGGACGGAAGTCCTTGCATCTGCCGGCGGGGTGGTCAAGGAAGTTACAAAGTCCGCAAAGGGGTTGGGCAACGTGGTCTCGATCGACCACGGAAACGGCTACACGACCCGGTATGCCCACCTCGACGACATCAAGGTTTCATCCGGGCAGAGGGTGCAGAAGGGGAAACTCATAGGCCATGTCGGGATGTCCGGCAATTCCTTCGCCCCGCACCTCCATTACGAGGTGCTGAAGGACACGGTCAGGGTGGATCCGCTTCATTGCTTCTTCGCCTCGGTGGGTCCTGAGGAATACGCGGGGATGCTATTCATGTCGGCAAATACGGCGCAATCACTTGATTGACAATAATATTCTTGTTATGGAGAAATTATATTACACTATCGGCGAGGCTGCCGAAATCCTCGGAGAGAGTACATCTCTGGTCAGGTTCTGGTCGAACTCTTTCCCGAAGTACATCAGCCCGAAGAGGAACGCGAAGGGGAACCGCCTGTTCACGGCGGAGGACTTGGAATGCCTCAAGCAGATCCATCTGCTCGTGAAGGAGCAGGGGATGACCCTGGAAGGTGCTTCCAAGAAGATGGCTGCCGACCGCAAGAAGGTGGAAGGACGCGTGAAGGTCCTGGACAGCCTGAAGGATATCCGCAAGCAACTCGTTGAAGTAAGGAAGTCGTTATGAGGGTAAGGGATATCACCTCGGTGATCGAGGGGTTCGCTCCGCTTGCGATCCAGGAAAGCTGGGACAACAGCGGACTGATCCTGGGATCCCCTGACCAGGAAGTCCACGGGATTCTCCTGGGATTCGACTGTACGCCTGAACTTGTGGATGAGGCTGCCGGATGCGGAGCCGACATGATCGTCACGCATCATCCGCTGATCTACGGCGGGTTGAAGAAGATTTCCCCGGACGACAACGTCGGACTTGCGGTGATCAAGGCCCTGAAGGCCGGTATTGCGGTGTATGCCGCCCATACCACGGCCGACAAGGTCCTGGACGGAGTCAGCGGAGCGATGGCCCGGAGGCTCGGCCTGGAGGACATCGAAGTCCTCGACATGGACGGTGACGGTACCGGCCTGGGAGCCGTCGGCAATCTTCCGACACCGATGAAGGCTATGGATTTCATCGAATACGTAAAGTCCGCCTTCTCCCTTTCGCTGGTGCGTTGCTCTCGGCCGACTGACGTCCTTGTAAAGAGGGTGGCGATGTGCGGCGGCTCCGGAACTTCCCTGATCGGGAACGCCCTTGCGGCGGGTGCCGGAGCGTACATCTGCGGGGATATATCCTATCACCATTTCTTCACTCCTAAAGACTTTATGGTCATTGACATAGGCCATTTCGAAGGGGAAGTGGAAATAGTTGACATATTATTTTCTCTGTTAAGGAAAAATTTTCCTACCTTTGCAATCCGTACCAGCGAGAGGCTGGGATCAAGTAATCCTGTACATTATTTTTAGTTAGATATGGCAACCAAGAAAATCAAGAAAGTCGAAACTCCTATAGACCAGAGGGAAACCTTCGTTTCCCTGCAGAAGAATTTTGCAGACTCCGAGATCAGCGTAGAGGAAAAGCTCAAGACCCTTTACGAGCTCCAGCAGGCTGATTCGGAAATCGACAAGATCCTGCAGCTGCGCGGGGAGCTTCCTTCTGAAGTAGAGGCTCTTGAGAACGAACTGGCCGACCTCAAGGCCCGTCAGGCCCAGGACGCCGCCGTCATCGACGCCTACAACCAGACGATTGCCGAGAACAAGCAGAACATCGTGGACTGTGACATCCAGATCGAGAAGTACCAGCAGCAGCTGAACGACATCTCGAACAGCCGCGAATATGATTCCATAAACAAGGAAATCGAGAACCAGGGTCTTCTCCGCCAGATCGCCCTCAAGACTATCGGGGACACGAAGACCGCCATCGCCGAAAAGAAGGAAGATATCGATTACCTGAAGGACCGCCTTACCATCCGCAACGAGGACCTCAAGGCTAAGAAAGAGGAACTTGCCAACATCGTAGAGTCCACTTCCAAGCAGGAAGAGGAACTCAGGGCAAAACGCGACCAGTGCGCTGCCAAGATCGACGAGAGGACGATGAGCGCCTATGACCGTATCCGCCAGAGCGTCCATAACCATCTCGCGGTGGTTTCCGTCTATAACGGCGATTCCTGCGGAGGATGTTTCAACACGATCACCCCACAGCGTCTCGTCGAGATCGCTTCCAACAAGAAGCTCATCATCTGCGAGCACTGCGGCAGGATCATAGTCAATCCTGACTTCAGTTCTGAGCAATAATGAAAAAGGCTTCAGCAGTCAATCTTGATACACTCGGGCTTGAGATGGGTAACAAACCGCCTCAAGCCCTTGAAGTCGAAGAGGCTGTCCTCGGAGCCATGCTCATCGAGCCTTCATCCGTCGACATGGCGCTTGAAGAGCTTTCCTCTTCCTGCTTCTACGACCCTCGCCACAGGATGATCTACGAGGCTATGTCCGAACTTGTGAACGGACATACCCCGGTGGATATCGTGACGGTCAGTTCCAAATTGCGTGAGAAGGGGAACCTGGAGGCCGTGGGTGGACCTGTGGCACTTGCCGGCATGTCCGACAAAGTGGGTGCGGCAGCCCATATCGAGTATTATGTCAAGATACTGAAGCAGAAGAGCATCCAGAGGGACCTGATCACCGCTTCGTATGAAATCCTGAAGGACTCGTACGATGATTCCGTGACCGTGGACCAGCTTATCGACGATGCCCAGACCAAGGTTTACAATGCCATCCAGAACAACCTGCGCAAGGATGTCCAGGAGGTTGGTTCCATAATCAACGACGCCCTTAAGGAGGTCGAGAAGAACCAGAATACCACCGGCATGAGTGGAGTCCCTTCCGGATTCCCTTCACTGGACCGGATAACCATGGGCTGGCAGGCTTCGGACCTGATCATCCTTGCCGCCCGTCCGTCGGTAGGTAAGACGGCTTTCGCCTTGAACCTTGCCCGCAACGCGGCCGTGGACCACAATATGCCGGTCGCTGTGTTCTCGCTCGAAATGTCGGCATTGCAGCTCGTTATGCGTCTCATGACCACTGAGTCGGGACTGCCTGCCGAGAAGCTCAAGGGTGGATCAAAACTGGATCCGTGGGACTGGCAGCAGCTTGAGACCAGGCTTGCATCCCTTTCCAAGGCACCTCTGTACATCGATGATACCCCGAGCATTCCGCTCATGGAGTTCCGTACCAAGGTCAAGAGGCTGGTCAAGTCCAAGGGCGTGCGCCTTGTCATCGTGGATTATCTGCAGCTGATGCAGGGGCCGGTCGAACTACGTGGTCTCCGCGAGCAGGAGGTGGCCGCCATTTCCAGGACCTTGAAGGCCACGGCAAAGGAACTCAATATACCGATCATCGCCCTGTCCCAGCTGTCCAGGAATGCCGTCCAGAGGACCGGCGGAAGCGGAAAGCCTCAATTGAGCGACCTTCGCGAGTCCGGTTCCATCGAGCAGGATGCGGACATGGTCATATTCATACATCGTCCGGACTATGTCGGACTCGGGGAGTCTCCTGAAGGAAAGGAGGCCACCCAGATCATCATTGCAAAGCACCGCAACGGAGAAGTGTGCGATATCGACATGCTCTTCAAGTCCGAGCAGGTGAGGTTCGTGGAGCCTGGTGACTCCTTGACTGCCGTGGCCGAATCGATGGGCACGGAATCTGCAATGAACAGTGAGTTCGACCAAAATACCGAATTCTGATGAACCTGAAACATCTCCCGGGCCTCGTTGCCTTGATGCTGCTGCTTTCAGCCGCCGCTGTCCCTGTGTATGGGCAGAAGTGCATCCCCGTCAATCTCAACAAGGATAAGCTCGCTTTCAAGGGAGGCGAGAAACTGGTGTTCACCATCCACTACAAATGGGGCATCGTCAACGCCGATGTCGCCCAGGCCATCATCAAGCTGGATTCCACAAGGCTGAACGGGAAGAAAGTCTATCACGGATCCCTTTCCGGCAATACCCAGAAGATATACGAGCAGGTCTTCAAGGTCAGGGAGCATATGGATTCCTGGTTTACTTGTGACGGCTTCGACCCGGTGAAGTTCACCCGTGATGCCAGGGAAGGAAACTACTGGTGCACAAATCTTTACACATATTCCGGCAGCCAGATCAACGCCACGATAAACAATTCCCGCAAGGGTGAATTCAACGTCACCCTCCCGAAGGACAACTGCACATTCGACCTCCCGCTGATGTATTACGTGATGAGGAACATGGATGTGTCCAAGCTGAAGGTCGGGGGCAGGTATCCGATGACCTTTGCATGTGACAGCCATGTGCGGACCTTGTCTTTCGTCTATCTTGGCAAGGAGAACCGCAAGGTAAGGGGCATGGGAACCGTAAGATGCCTGAAGTTCGGATTCGATGTGGTCAAGGGTGAAGTGTTCTCCGGGGATTCCAAGCTGTATGCCTGGTTCACCGACGATGCCAACAAGATCCCGGTGTATTTCGTAGCTCCGCTCAAGCTCGGTGAAGTCCGCGGCAGGCTGTATTCCAGCAGCGGAGTCCGGCATCCTTTCACATCCATAGAGTCCGACTGATGGCGGAAGTCGTTTCCCACAAGGGCCGGGTGACCGGATGCTCTGACGGCAAGGTGACCGTCGAGATAGTGTCCGAGTCCGCTTGCGCCGCCTGCCATGCTGCAGGACTCTGTACGATGGCGGAATCCAGCAAGAAAATCATCGAAGTACCTCTCGGGACCGGAGAATTATACGTCACAGGTCAGGAAGTGGAAGTCTGCCTTGCCCAGAAGTCCGGGCTCAAGGCCGTTCTCTTTTCTTATGTCATCCCTGTGATGATTTTACTGATTTTAATATTATCTTTGTCATATTCAGGGCTGGGCGAGCTGGCTGTGGGATTGTTGTCGGTAGGAGGCACCGCCCTGTACTATTTGGTACTGTATCTTTTCCGCGGAAAACTGGCGGAAGGGTATGCGTTCTATATTAAGAAGTAATTATATTTCAATACTTTATGTCAACTACTATCATTTGGACCATCGCAATCATCTCAGGTCTCGGCCTGCTGCTTGCGCTGACCCTCTACCTTGTCGCGCAGCGTTTCAAGGTCGTTGAGGATCCACGCATCGAGCAGGTGGAGAAAGCAATGCCTGGCGCGAACTGCGGTGGATGCGGCTTCGCCGGCTGCCATGCCTTCGCGGAATCCGCGGTGAAGGCTCCCAACCTGGACAACCACTATTGTCCGGTTGGAGGTAACGAAACGATGAAGCAGGTGGCCGGAATCCTCGGTTTCGAGATCAAGGAGAAAGCCCCTATGGTGGCCGTGGTGCGCTGCAACGGCTCTTGTGACAACAGGCCGAGGATCAATGAGTATGACGGCTCGCTGTCCTGCAAGGTCAAGGCTTCCCTCTATTCGGGAGACACCCTGTGCGCCTTCGGATGCCTGGGTTGCGGCGACTGCGTAGAAGCCTGCCGGTTCGGAGCCATCTCCATGGATCCGGCAACAGGTCTTCCGGTGGTCGATGAGGAGAAGTGCACCGCCTGCGGATCCTGCGTCAAGGCTTGCCCTAAGGGCATCATCGAGTTGAGGAACAAAGGCCCTCGCGGGATGAGGATGTACGTGAGCTGTGTCAACAAGGACAAGGGTCCTGCCGCCAAGAAGGCCTGTGCTGCTGCGTGCATCGGATGCGGAATATGCGCAAAGACCTGTACCCACGATGCCATCGTGGTCGAGAACAATGTAGCTTACATCGACTTTGCGAAGTGCAAGCTCTGCCGCGAGTGCGAGGCTATGTGCCCGACCGGAGCCATACACGGAGTCAATTTCCCTAAGCCTTTGGACAAGGAGGCCGTAAAGGCTCGCGTCCAGGAGCGTCAGAAAAAGGCCCGTGAAGCTGCCGCCGCCGCTGCCGCCGAGGTGAAACCTGAAGTAAAAAAGGAGGTTGACAATGGCTAGAAGAACATTCTCCATAGGAGGCGTGCATCCGTCGGATGCGAAGATCTCCCGTGACTGCAAGATCGAAGCTCTCCCGATAGCTCCTACTGTATATATTGCTGTGGCTCAGCATATCGGTGCTCCGGCAAAGCCGGTGGTGGCTCCGGGCGACAAGGTGAAAGCCGGTGATGTGATCGCAGAGCCCGGTGCCTTTATGTCGGCCTATATCCATTCCTCGGTGTCGGGTACCGTGAAGAGCATAGGACCTCGCAAGGACCTGTCCGGCAACATCCAGACCGTAGTTGAAATCGAAGTCGAAGGTGACGAGTGGAAGGAAGGCATCGACCTTTCGGACACCCTGGTGACTGATATTCCGGAAGACCCTAAGGCAATCATAGAAAAGGTCAAGCTGGGCGGTGTCGTCGGTCTCGGAGGCGCCACTTTCCCGACTCACGTGAAGCTCAGCCTTCCTCCGGGAAAGAAGTGCGAGATGCTTATAATCAACGGCTGCGAGTGCGAGCCTTACCTCACTTCGGACTTCCGCACCCTCTTGGAGAAAGGGGAGCAGGTGGTCGTGGGAACGGTGGTCGTGGGAACCGCGCTGTTGATGCAGGCTCTCGGAGTGGACAAGGCTACCATAGCTATCGAGGACAACAAGCCGGAGGCGATCGAGCATATTTCCGGGATAGTTTCTTCCTTCAAGGCGAAGGGTGGGAAATACCAGGGAATCGAAGTTCTTCCTCTTATGAAGAAATATCCGGAAGGGGGAGAGAAACAGCTTATCGATGCCGTGATGCACCGCCAGGTGCCTTCCGGTTGCCTGCCTATAGATGTGGGAGCCGTAGTGGACAACGTCTGCACCGCGCTGGCCGTCTATGAGGCCGTCCAGAAGAACAAGCCCCTTGTAGAGAATTCCGTCACCGTGACCGGTGAATGCTTCCCGAAGCAGGCCAACCTGATGGTAAGGGTGGGAACTCCGCTCCGTTACATCATCGATTATCTCGGAGGTGTCCCTGTGGATGCCGCCAAGGTGATCAGCGGAGGCCCTATGATGGGCAAGGCTGTCGCCAACCTGGATGCTGCGACTCTTAGGCGGTCTGCTTTTCCTTACAAGGGAACAGACCAAGAGGATGCCTGAGAGCAGCTGTATCCGTTGCGGCAAGTGTTCCGAGGCCTGTCCTATGGGACTCGAGCCGTTCCTTCTCAGACGCCTTTACAAGGCCGGGGATATGGATGCCCTTGAGGCCAATGCGGCTCAGGACTGCATAATGTGCGGCTGCTGCCTGTATTCTTGTCCTGCGGGAATCCCGCTTCTGGACATAGTAAGCCAGGCAAGGGGCCAGGTAATGGGAATAATGAGGGCAAGAGCAAAAAAATAATAGCGTATGGACAAAATATTGGTTTCACCGAATCCTCACCTGCATTCCAAGACCACGACGGCGGTCCTGATGCGCGATGTCGTGATCGCGTTGCTGCCGGCGGTGATCGTATCGGTCGTGTTCTACGGCTGGAAGGAACTGCTGGTGCTTGCAGTGAGCGTGCTCTCGTGCATACTGATCGAGTGGTCTGTGACTAAATACCTGCTTCGCAAGCCTTGTACGATTGGGGACTGGTCAGCGGCGGTCACAGGTATCCTACTCGCGCTCAACCTGCCTTCCACGACACCGTGGTGGGTTGTGCTGATCGGCGCTATCGTGGCTATCGGGGTCGCGAAGATGACTTTCGGAGGCCTGGGACAGAATGTATTCAATCCTGCTCTCGTAGGCCGTGTTTTCCTGCTCATTTCCTTCCCGACATATATGACCCACTGGGTGCAGCCTCAGGGACTGTTCGGCGTTGATGCCGTTACCGGTGCGACTCCGCTCGGTGTCATCAAGGAAGGCTTGATGCAGGGCGCTTCCGTGCCGGATCTGATGGCCGCACACGGGTATTCATATTCCCAGATGCTGTTCGCCAATATCGGCGGATCTGCTGGAGAAGCTTGTGCGATCGCCCTCCTCGTGGGATTTGTCTATCTTCTTGTCCGCAAGGTCATCAAGCCTTGGATCACCCTTTCGATCCTCGGCACCGTGGCCGTCGTCTCGGCGGTATTCTGGCTTGCGAACCCGATGCAGTTCACCGATCCTCTCTTCAACCTTCTCACCGGTGGTCTCATCCTCGGTTCCTGCTTTATGGCTACCGATTACGTGACATCTCCGATGACAACCAAGGGAGGCATCATATTCGGTATAGGAATTGGTTTCATTACATTGATGATCAGGTATTTCGGTTCCTATCCGGAAGGCGTGAGCTTCGCCATCCTGATCATGAACTCGGTGGTTCCGCTCCTGAACAAGTGGTTCCATCAGAAAAAATACGGGAGGGCATAGGATATGGCAGCAAAATCCAATCTTCTGAATATGGCCCTGTGCCTTACATCGGTTTGCCTGGTTTGTTCGGCGCTCCTTGGAGGAATGTATGCCCTTACGGCCGAGCCTATCGCCAAGACGAACGCGGACATCCTGAGGGCTTCTGTCAATGCTGTCCTGCCTGAGGGCGGAGAACTGTCGGAAGCCGTTCCTGTAGAATCAGCAAGTCAGCCGACGGTACTCCTGCTGCTTATGCTATCAAGTCCACGACCGCGGGCTTCGGCGGCCCTCTGACCGTGATGGTCGGACTGACTCCGGACGGCAAGGTGTACAACACTTCCGTCCTGTCCCACGCCGAGACTCCGGGACTCGGAGCCAAGTGCACCGAGGACGAGCACTTCATGACCCAGTTCAAGGGCTTCGATCCTTCGCAGAAGATCCTCACCGTCAAGAAGGACGGCGGAGACGTCGATGCGATCACGGCGTCCACGATTACTTCCAGGGCATATTCACTGGCAGTGAAGAACGCTGTCGATGCTTTCAAAACAATCAAAGGAGAATAGGCTATGAGCAAGAGAAAACTTGATATCTTCACCAAAGGTTTCTTCAAGGAGAATCCTACTTTCGTCCTTCTCCTTGGAATGTGTCCTACCCTTGCCACCACCACTTCGGCGATAAATGGCTTGAGTATGGGTCTTGCTACGCTTTTCGTGCTAGTGCTGTCGAACATCGTGATTTCCGCTATCGCACCTGTGGTTCCTGACAAGGTCCATATCCCGGTATATATCGTGGTCATCGCTACTTTCGTCACTATCTTCATCCCGCTGATCGTGGTCAACTGCATCGTGCTCGGCAGGGCTGAGGCCTTCGCAAGCAAGAACGGAATAGTTGATTCCGCGCTTGACGGCCTCGGGATCGGCTTCGGCTTCACGATGGCCCTTACCGTGTTAGGTATGGTGAGGGAAATCCTTGGAAGCGGCTCGGTCTTCGGCTGGAAATTCATCTCCGGCGATGGACTTCTCGTATTCATCATGGCTCCGGGTGCTTTCATCGCCCTGGGCTATCTGATGGTACTCTTCAACAAAATCGCAAAAAAGAACTAAGTCATGGAATATTTCCTCATCATAATCTCGGCAATATTCGTCAACAACGTAATGTTGGCCCAGTTCCTGGGGACGTGTCCGTTCCTGGGCGTTTCGAACAAGCTTTCCACGGCTACCGGCATGTCCGGCGCGGTGGTGTTCGTGATCACCCTTGCGACTTTGGTGACTTACCTTATCAACAAATATCTCCTCGTGCCGTTCGGCCTGACCTTCCTCCAGACGATCGCCTTCATCCTGGTGATCGCCACGCTGGTACAGATGGTCGAAATCGTGCTCAAGAAGATCAGCCCTTCCCTTTACCAGGCTCTCGGAATATTCCTGCCTCTCATTACCACCAACTGTGCGGTCCTCGGTGTGGCGCTGAGCGTCGTTACGAAGGAGTTCACATTCGGTGGAGGTGCCGCCCACATGCTGAACCTCGGCGAATCGGTGGTATATGCTTTCGCGACGGCCATCGGTTACGGAATGGCCCTGATCATCTTCGCAGGATTGAGGGAGCACCTGGAACTCAACGATGTCCCGAAACAGTTCAAAGGCGTGCCTATCGCCCTGATCACCTGCGGCATCCTTGCGATGGCGTTCATGGGATTCTCGGGACTTGTATAATTTTGAAACGCTAAAAACAAGGAATTATGAAAAAAACATTGTTCATCATTGTGGCAGCCCTTGGTTTCGCTGCTTTTGCAAATGCACAGCCTAAGTCTCTCGGTGGACGGGTAGGCAACTACGGCGTCGATGTCAGTTATGAGAACTACGTTTTCGGGGGTCCTCATTTCCTCGAGTTCGAGCTTGGTCTTGACGACGGCTTCAGCACGAATGCCTTCCACGTGGACGGTATCTACAACTTCATGATCGCTCAGCCGGACTGGACTCCTTCCGGAAGCTGGGGATTCTATTGCGGTCCCGGAGCCAGCGTCGCCGTTTGGGAGAACGCTGCTGAGGAAAACGTGGTCTATGTCGGCGTAGTTGGCAACGTGGGACTTGAATATAC
>ONPI01000140.1 GCA_900319685.1 uncultured Bacteroidales bacterium | reverse complement strand
AAAGGTTCCGGTCACTCGCTCCATAGTTAAAAGATGCTGGAGCTCGGTCGGGCTTGACGGACTGGAAGAATGCCTGGCCAGCGGATACCACGAGGTGCGTTTGGCTGCCCTGCTCACATTGGTGGAGATATTCAGGCATTCCAGCAAGACGGGCATAAGCAAGAAGGAATGCATCGATTTCTATCTCGAGCACACTGACAGGATCAACAATTGGGACCTGGTGGATCTGTCCTGCTATCCCCTGCTTGGCGAATGGCTGCTGGACAAGGACCGGACAGTCCTGTACGACCTGGCCCGCAACGGGAAGACTGTCTGGGAGCAGAGGATTGGCATTGTCAGCACCATGACATTCATTCGGAAAGGACAGCTTACCGACACTTTCGCAATAGCTGACATCCTGCTCGACCATCCTCACGACCTCATCCAGAAAGCTGTAGGATGGATGCTCAGGGAAGCCGGGAAACGGGACAAGGCAGCTCTGGTCGCATTTCCCTCCGGAGGAACGGGAACGCTTCATGGCCAGATGATAACAGAACCAATAAGCTAACATTCAGTTGATATGATTGGAGGAATCCTGGAATACAACAAGCGCTTCGTTGCCTCAAAGGCATACGAACCCTACATCACGGACAAGTTCCCGGCCAAGAGACTGGCCATCCTCACCTGCATGGACACCCGCCTCACCGAGCTTCTCATGAAAGCCCTGGGGCTCCGCAACGGTGACGCCAAGGTCATCAAGAATGCTGGCGGACTTATACTGTCGGAGACAGACTCGGCTATACGATCCCTTCTGGTCGCGATTTACGAACTAGGCGTGAAGGAGGTGATGGTCATACATCACTCTACCTGCGGAGCATGCCACATGAGTTATGAAGAATTCAAGCCGCACATGTTGGAAAGGGGAATATCCCCGGAGACACTGGCTGAATGGGAGGCAAGGGGCATCGGAAGCTGGCTGGAAGGATTCCACGATACGGTTGCCTCCGTAAGGAATACGGTCAAGTCGATAAAAGATCACCCGCTTGTTCCGGAAGATGTCACCGTGCGCGGCTTCATAATAGATTCGGTAACCGGCGAACTGACTGAAATACAATGAAGATAAAACTGATCATATTCGACTTCGACGGAACTCTCGGCGACACGCGTGCCAATATAATCATGACCATGCAGGAGACTATGCGTGTTCTCGGTTATCCCGTTGCCGGAGAAGAAGCGATAGCTGCGACAATCGGACTTACCCTGGAAGACGGATTCAGGGAACTTTTTCCGGGACTGACTGAAAGGGACATACTCCGATGCGCCGAAGTGTACAGGGATCTGTTCGAGAAGAACCGCAGGAAGATGGTACCCAAGTTGTTCCCGCATGTGAAGGAGACCCTGAACCTGCTGAAGGAAAGAGGATACATCCTATCCGTAGCTTCATCGCGCCAGTCGGTTTCCCTGAGAGGCTTCCTGCATGACATGTCCGTAGAAGATTGCATATCCTACATACTCGGTGCAGACAACGTCGAGAAGTCGAAGCCGGACCCGGAACCGGTACTCAAAACATTGCGTGAACTTGGAATTCCAGCCGAAGAAAGCATCGTCGTCGGAGACATGCCGGTGGACATAATCATGGGACTCCGCGCCGGTGCCGCGACCTGCGGTGTAACATACGGCAATTCCAGTCGGGATGACCTGGTCGAGGCGGGTGCGGGATACATCATCGACGATATATCCGAACTGCCGGGACTGCTTTAAGCAAAAGGATTATCCGCCGTAGATGACAGGCTTGTAGCGAGGGACGAAAGATTTCATCACGATCCAGGACAGGATATACGCCAGTCCGCAGTAGCAGAAGATGATGAAATATCCGGCCGGCTTGCCCTCGAATCCAAGGAAGCGGAATGCGCTGCCTGCACCCTCGGCATAGGTGAAAAGGTTGCCGGCGATCTTCTGCAGAGCCATGGTAGAGATTCCACCGGCGAGGGAACTCAAGCCGGTCATGGTCGCGATGGTGCTCTTCGGGAACAGGTCGGATATCACGCTGTACTGGTTGGCAGCCCATGCAGAATGGCCGGCAGCCGCCAGACCTATCAGGACCGCAGGCCACCATGGAGAATTGAAATATGCCCCCAGAGGCTGTGCCAGAAGTGAGAACAAAGGGAAAAGGGCGAAGATGAACATAGACCGCATCCTGGCGTCATAAGGGTGCATCCCCTTCTTCTCGACGAAGTATTTCGGAACATATCCTCCGAATATCGACAGTATGGAGCAAATCGCATAGAGTGTGATCAGGAGCAGTTTACCCTCCGTGGAACTGGCCTTCGCCCCGAACTGGGTATCGAAGTACGACGGAGCCCAGAACAGGAAGAACCACCATACGCAGTCGGATATGAACTTTCCCAGGATTACGCACCAGGCCTGGCGATAGTGCAGGCACTGGCGGAGAGGAATCGGCTTCTCCTCTGCAAGCGCAGCCCTGTCAGCCTCTTCTTCTGCGTCATCCTGATGGATATATTCAAGTTCCTGCGGGTTGACCCGCTTGCTTTCTTCCGGCTTGTCATAAAGGAATATCCAGAAGAATACCCATACGAAACCAATCGCACCGATGATGATGAAAGCCATTTCCCAGCCATAGGCTTTCGCAAGCGCAGGAATGCACAGCGGAGCAGCCAGGGCACCGACGGAAGCACCGGCATTGAATATCGTGGTAGCGAAGGCACGGTCCTTCTTCGGGAAATATTCGGCAGTGACCTTGATGGCCGACGGGAAGTTGCCGGCTTCACCCAATGCAAGCACTCCCCGGCAGAACATGAACAGGTAAACAGATGTCACCGATACCGCCAGGGCGATGTTGCTGCCTGCCTCGACTGCCTTCAAGGCTGAAGCTGAACCGAGACCCGTCAGGGATGCTGTCATCCATCCGGTCGCTGCGTGAAGGCAGGCACCTGTAGACCAGACAAGTATGGAAATCAGATATCCCCTTTTCACGCCTATCCAGTCGATGAACTTGCCGGCAAAAAGGCAGCACACTGCATAGAAGAGGGAGAAAAAACCGGTCACGGTGCCGTATTCGGCATCCGTCCAGTGGAACTCAGGCTTGATGAACTCCTCATAGGTCAGTGAGAGGACCTGCCTGTCCAGGTAGTTGATGGTAGTGGCGAAGAAAAGCAAGGCGCACATCCACCAACGGAAGGAGGTCATCGAAGAGGCATAGTCAATCTTTTTCATTGTATTCCGCAAGTGCTTGATAGAAAGCCTTTATGTTGTCTACAGGCGTATGCGGTGGGACATCGCATCCGGATGAAAGGATGAAGTTGTCGTACCCGGATGTCCTCTCCAAAAGCTCGGTGACAGCTGCATGGACCCGTTCCGGGGTGGCTTGCTGCATGATTCCGACAGGATCTATATTGCCCATGACCGGAAGGTCGGCCGGACATTGGCGCAATGCTTCCACCATATCCGCACGGTTACCGAAATGGAGAGCGGATGCTCCGGAACGTATCATGGCATCCGTGCAATGGCCGGTATTCCCGCAGTTGTGGAGTACCACTGAAAAACCTGCATCCTGGACAGCATCTACGATCTTCCGCACATAGACTGATGAATATGCATAGCAATCGTCGTTCGAGACGAGGCCGGAAGCAGGCTCAGCCAGGATTACTCCACCGATCCCGGTCTCCTTCATCGCCTGGACATATTTGGTAATGAATGCCGTACATTTATCCAGAAGCATAGTCACCGTTTCCGGTTCGACGTACATCGCCATCATCAACTCCGAAAGATCGAATAGTCGTCCAGCAAGTGAGAACGGCCCTATGCATCCTCCGAAGATCTTCTTGTCCTTGATACGGGAGGCGACTATGCGGTTGGCTTTCAAATATTCCTGCACCCTTCCTGCTTCAAGTGAAGGTATTTCAAGTGAAGCCGCGGAATCGAAGTCAGTGACCAGCCGACCGATTATGTTCGGGATCTCGTTCTCGGAGAAACGGACCTCGGCGCCGAAGGCCTCCGCTTCCACTGTAAGGTCCATTATCGCAGTCACGGCATCGGCCGGGAATGCTTCGTTGAGGGCGCATATCGCATCCGCATGGACCTTCCCGTCAGTAACCGCTTCCAGTACTGTGTTCCCGCACAGTTCGATCCCCGGATGGGTCATGATAGGGATCGCTAACCTTTTCTTCTTTTGTAGCATTTGCTGTTCTTGCAGATTTGACAATGATATGGTTGGCGCTGGAGTTTCTCTCCCAGAGCGAAGAAACCGCTCACGGATTTCTCGGGTGCCATGAGGGAGGTTTCCGAAAGGATGACTCCGCAAGGTCGCTCTGGAAACAGCGAAAACAGCAGATGCTGTTCACGGATATCCCAGTTGCAATAACCCGGACTGTACGGCATCGAAAGAGTCCCGGCACCATCATAATCCTGCTCGATACGGCTGACAGTAACCTCAGCCAGCACGGTCCCGATGGAATCAGCAATGAAATCAGACACGATATCATCCTCGCTTTTCAGGGCTTCCTTAGCCCGGTCGAATTCCCATCCGGCAGAACCGATGAAGAGAAGTGCATGGGTCATCCCCTTCAGATACGAGCAGATGATTCCTTCCGGAGTGAAGGTCTTCCCGGCCATACGTACCTGCCTGGGAGAAAGCTTTTCG
>ONPI01000173.1 GCA_900319685.1 uncultured Bacteroidales bacterium | reverse complement strand
AGGTATTGATTATTGGATAAAACTACGAGCCTCAAGGAGGTTTATGACGAATTTTTAGTGGAGAATATGAGAATCAGGAATGTAGCCATCCCAGGAGAAGGGCATATAGTCCGATACGGTTGATTTTATATGCAAGGAATCATACCTCTCTGCATTTAGATAAGGGAACCAGCTAAACTCTTGAGTTATGAGCATCAGACATTTATTCCTGCCTCTGTTGGTGGCCTTCGCAGGTGCGGTCTCCTGCGACAACCTGGATATCCCTGATCAGGGAGGTGAAGATCCTGCAGGTTACGTAACCGTCGACCAGAAAGAGTATTGCAACTTGACGAGTGTCACCGGGAAGGATTCCGAGGGGAACCAGGAATGGACATTCCAGGACGGGGAAAACCTCCGTGTCAAGGTATCCAGTTGGCGCTGCCGCGAGGAAGAGCACGGCCACATAGGCTACTATGTGACCGAGGTTGAACTGGAGCTCCCTGATGTGGTTTCGATAAAGTTCCCGCTTGAACGTACCGACGGTGACAATTACATCAGCGGCAACAAAGGCGTCTCCGGTGCCCATCTGAACAGCTACAAGATTTCGGATGACGGCAAGTCCCTGGAGTTCGACCTGTCGGTGACCCTGTACAGGGAAACCGACGGAGACATCCGGGTCGTCTGGTCCGGTCCGATTTCCTGACGGATCGGGTCGAAAGGTATCCAAGAAAACATCGATATTCGGCGAATATCGATGTTTTTTGTTATTTTTACACCCGTAGAAAGGACATGGAATGAGAAACAGGATCTATCTCTGCCTTGCCCACATGTCGGGCAATGAAATGCAGTATATCAAGGAGGCTTTCGATACGAATTGGGTGGTACCCCTCGGACCGAATGTGAATGGATTCGAGAAGGACCTGGAGGAATTCTGCGGTCAGGACAAGCGTGTCGTGGCCCTGAGTTCCGGAACGGCAGCGGTGCATCTGGGACTGATCGCGTGCGGGGTGGGGCCGGGCGACGAGGTGCTGGTGCAGAGTTTCACTTTCTGTGCTTCCTCCCATCCGATTACCTACCTGGGCGCGAAACCGGTATTCGTGGACAGCGAACCCGATTCCTGGAATATGGATCCCGAGCTGCTGGAAGACGCTATAAAGGATAGGATTGCCCAGACGGGCCGCACCCCGAAGGCAATAGTCCCGGTGGCGCTCTACGGTATGCCGTACCGCATTGACCGCATCATGGAAATCGCTGACAGATACGGAATTCCGGTTGTCGAGGATGCTGCGGAAGGCTTCGGCTCCCGCTTCAGCGGCCAGGTGCTTGGCACTTTCGGCAAATACGGAGTGCTTTCCTTCAACGGCAACAAGATGATCACAACTTCCGGCGGTGGTGCGCTCATCACTCCGGACGAGGAATCGTGGCGGGAGATCATGATGTACGCGACTCAGTACCGCGAGAGTTATCCTTATTATCAGCACGAGAAAATCGGATACAACTACAGGTTGTCGAATGTCTGCGCCGGAATCGGCAGGGGCCAGATGACTGTCCTGGAGGACCACATCGCCCATCACAAGCACGTGCAGGCTCTCTACGGGGAGCTTCTTTCCGATGTTCCGGGAATATCGGTTCACAAGGCCCCGGATGCGAGGTTCGATTCGAACTTCTGGCTCTGCACCATCACGGTCGATCCGGAGGTGCGTGTGAAAGGGCAGGAGAATGCATACAAGACCGTGGTCAAGGGTGCTGTCGGAGGGGCGGCGGGCGTGATCCACGTTGCTGACAGCGCGGTCACGGATTGCCAGCCGAATGACAACGTAGAGGCGTTGCGGGTCTTCCTCGATGCTGCCGGGATAGAGGCCCGTCCGGTCTGGAAGCCTATGCACAAGCAGCCGGTTTACAGCGGAGCTCCGGCCTATCTGCGTCCGGCGAATCTCTTCGGTCAGGACGAACCATCCGTCTCTGAAGCCATATTCAAGGTCGGGATGTGCCTCCCGAGCGGCCCTTACGTCACCGACGACGACATCCGATACATCGTCTCCACCATCAAATCCGCCATTGCAGATTAAATGAAGCGACTCTGTTTGTCCATATTCCTGCTGATGTCCTGCTTGATAGCGGGGGCGGAGGGCTTGCCGTTCAGTCCGATCGTGCGGAACTGGTCTGCAAGGGACAGCCATGCTTCGAAGCAGAACTGGTCTGTGTGCCAGGCGGATGACGGAGTGGTATTCATCGGCAACAACAGGTCCCTTCTTGAGTTTGACGGCTACTCCTGGCGGAGCTATGACTTAGCAGATGGCAACAGCATCCGCTTCGTCTTCGCTGATGGAGAGCGGATCTACATCGGCTCCTACCGTGAGTTCGGCTATTGGGACCGCAAAGCTGAAGAGTATGTTTCCCTTTCCGGCATGCTCGAGCGCGACAGCTTCGGAGATGAAGAAGTCTGGAATATCTGCAAGGCCGCCGACGGATCCATCATCTTCCAATCCTTCGGAGCTTTCTTCGTCTTTGACGGAGAGAAAGTCATCCCCCGTCAAGGAATATTCCCACTCAATCTTTTCAATGTCAGGGGAAAGCTCTTTTCGCAGCAGATTGATGGAGGCTTCTTCCATGTGCATGATGACGGGACTTTGGCCGAGGAACTCATCGGCTATCTTGGCCAGGGCCATCAGGTGGTTGCCGCTCTTCCTTATGGGGAAGACGATGTCCTCCTGCTTACATTCAACCAAGGAATCAAGATATGGCGCAAGGATGGTAGGGTTTCTCCGTTTGTTACGGATTTTGAAGACAAGCTGAGGACGAATACCTTCAACCGTGGTTGCAAGACTCGTGACGGCCTTTTCGTGCTCGGATCCACGACCGGGGGAGTGTTCGCATGCGACTCTCTCGGGCATCTGCAGTGGGTGGCCGATACCGGAAACGGCCTCCAGAACAACACGGTGCTGGGTTTCACCTGCGACCGCGACAATAACGTCT
>ONPI01000135.1 GCA_900319685.1 uncultured Bacteroidales bacterium | reverse complement strand
AAGCCATATCACCCGCACAGGGTCCATTCCTCTTTCCGCGGCTACTGGGACTATGAGTCCGGCGGCCTCGGCGACATGGGCCAGCACTACATCGACCCGGTGCAGTATATTCTCGGAAAGGATGACACCCTCCCGGTGAAAGTCGAAGTGGATGCTCCGCAGCAGCATCCGGATGCCGTAGGAATATGGCGCAGCATCACCTACACCTATGCCGACGGCTGCAAGATCATCCTTGAAGGCGAGGGTTTCGAGAGCGAAGGCAAGGTGCCTTACATCGAAGGCCCTAAGGGAAAGGTTTACAAAGGCTTCGAGTGCACCATTCCGAATGTGATGGACATCATCAACCAGCTCCCGGATCCTGAGCCTCGCCATACCGATTTCCTGGATTGCGTGCGCACCCGCCGCAAGTTCGCCCTCGCGGAGGACAACGGCCATCACAGCTGCACGATTGTGAATATCGGCTCGTGCGCCCTGCGTCTCGGCAGGACCCTCCACTTCGATCCGGACAAGCAGCTGTTCATAGGCGACGATGCCGCCAACCTGCTTGTCAACCAGCCTATGCGAGCCCCTTGGAAAATTTAAAACGGAAGAATATGAAAAAGATATATTCGATAGCATTGCTTCTGGTCCTGTCTCTGTCGCTCTACGCACAGGACGCCAGGAACAGGACAGTTGAAACGGTCGTGGCGGACGTGCTTGCAGCAATGCCTGCACAGACGGCAGATGTCCTTTCAAGCCATATGGCCGACCTTGCGGCCACCGCCCCTCAGTCGGTGGTGGAAGTTGCCAAGCTTATGAAACCCGCTGCCGCAGGAGTAAAGAACAGCATTTATGAATATGCTCTCACGGGTCTGGTCAACTACGTCAACGACCCGCAGCACAATGCAAAGGCAGCGGACGTGCTGAAAGGCCTCCAGGAAGCTGCCGCAGCCTGCCAGGATGCGGTCAACAAGTCTTTCTTCGAGTCTCTTCAGAATATGCTCCGGCCTTATCAGGCACCGCAGGAAGAACCTGGCCTGACCCTCAAGGAAGCGAAGAAGCTTCTGAAAGCCGGCAGCACCGCGGAGAAATGCCTGGCTGCCTGCACCATAATGAAAGAGCAGCCTGCAAAGGTTTGGAAGACAGTTGCTTCCGCCCTTAAAAGCAATGACGGACAGTTCCGTAATTCAGTTATCGACAATGCTACCAAAGCAGTAGGCGCCAATGCCCTCGTGCCGCTGTTCGCCTCCAAGTTCAAGAAACTCGGGAACGAAGCCAAGGCGGATGTCCTGAACTGGTTCGGCGACAACAAGATTTCGGCAGTATCCGATCTTGTGGCATCAGCCGTGAATGAGGGAGGCGAGGTTGGCAAGGCAGCCATATCCGCAGCCGGAAAGATCGGAGGGAAGAAAGCCCTGTCAGCACTTCTCGGTCAGCTTGGAGGAGAGAACGCCGAAGAGAGTCTTATCGCCCTGAAATCCTTCAAGGGAGATATCCAGGATGATGTTTGCGCTCTTCTCGCCAACGAGCTTGCCTCAGGCAAGGACTTCTCCGTCGGAGACAATGGCAAGCTTCTCCTGAACCTGCTCAATCTCGTGAACGCCAGGAAGATAGCCAAGGCGGCGAAGCAGGTATATTCGATGCTGGGTTCCGGCAGCAAGTACCTTGAGGCACTTGGAGTCAATGCCCTGCAGAACGTGGTGGGCACCGATGACATCGACAAGGTGGCCGGCTTGCTCGACAATGCAGCCCCTGTTCAGGAGTCCGCTTTGCAGAAAGCCCTTACTTCGGCACTCCATACCCTGGCTCCAGCCGAGCAGTATTCTAAACTGTCAGGGATAATGAAGAAGGCTGCCAACGTGGCCAAGTTCTATCCTTGCCTTGCGGCTACAGGGGTTGACGAGGCCGTGGACGACCTTGTCGCAGACGTGGAAGGTGGCAGCTGGAAAGCCTTGCTTTCCCTTTTGAAGGTAGACAACTACAAGGCCGCACCGGCGCTCCTGAAGCTCGCCAAGTCTGACCTTTCAAAGGCCGGACCTTTGCTCAGCCGCTACATCAGTTTGGTGGACGAATATGAAACTTCCGCCGAGAAGAAGCGTTTCAATCTCGGAGAAGTCCTCAGCCTCGCCGGTTCTATGGAGGATGCGGCCCTCAGGACAATCTTGAAGAAATCAGCCCTCAAGTCCCTGTCCGGAGTGCCGACGATGAAAGCCTTCCTGCTTGCAGGAAAGTACCTTGGTGACAAGGAGGCTGCTCCTTTCAACGGCGCTTTCTACGAGGCTGCCGATGCTGTAAGGAAGATTGCTGCGAAGACCACGGAGGAGATAAATTACACCGACCTGAAGGATAATCTGACCAAGGCTGCGGAAATATATGCATCCACCGGCAAAGCCGATGATGCTTATCTGGTCAAAGAAATAGAAACGATGCTGGCCAAAGCCGAACCGTCACCGATATCCGAACTTACGGAAGAGGAAAAGAAGCAAGGCTTCGAGATGCTGTTCGACGGGACCAACCTCGACAAGTGGCAAGGAGACATGGAAGGGTACATCCCTGTGAATGGAACCATCTATGTTTCTGCCAATTACGGCTCCACGGGCAATCTCTACACGAAGAAGGAATACCGCAATTTCGTCTTCCGTTTCGAGTTCTGCTTCCTTCGTGAAGGCGTCAACAACGGAGTCGGTATCAGGACTCCGATGGGAGTGGATGCGGCATATTACGGAATGTGTGAATGCCAGATCCTGGACCATGACGCTCCTATGTATGCCAATCTGCGCGACTACCAGGTACACGGTTCGGCGTATGGTCTGATTCCGGCCAAGAGGGTCGTCCACAAGCCGCTCGGTGAATGGAGCACTGAGGAAATCCGCGTCGAGGGAGACCGTATCAAGGTTACCCTCAACGGCGAAGTGATACTCGACGGCAATCTCCGCACGGCCTGCAAGGGACGCAACGTCTCTCCTGACGGCAGCAAGGAGAATCCTTACACCTACGACCACAAGAACCATCCGGGCATGTTCAACAAGACCGGATATATCTCTTTCTGCGGCCACGGAGAAGGATTGAAGATCCGCAATGTGCGCGTCCTTGACTTAGGTAACAAGAAATAAAATAATCAGAATATGAAAAAGATACTTATAGCGCTGAGCGCGCTCGTCGCTCTTTCCCTGGGTGCTTCAGCCCAGGTAATGACACATCAGATCAAAGTTCCTGACATCGAGGGCTACCTGACCCTCAAAGGTGACATGCACACCCACACCGTTTTCTCCGACGGCAACGTCTGGCCGACCACCAGGGTGGATGAGGCCATCTTGGACGGACTGGATTTCTTCGTGATCACCGACCACTTGGACGGCCGTCACCAGAAACTTGCCAACAAGGGTCTGTTCAACTGCGACCGTGATGAATCTTACCGTCTCGCTGCGGCTTACGCGAAGTCACGGGATATCCTGGTAATCCACGGCGGAGAAATCACCCGCGGGATGCCTCCGGGACACTTCAACGTCTCTTTCGTGGACAGCGACACCAAAATCGGCGAGGAGGAAGACAAGTTCGAGGATCATTTCGAGGGAATGGTCGCAGGGCTCAAGGAGGCTCGCAAGCAGGGTGCCTTCATGGTCTGGAACCACCCTCACTGGAGCCGCCAGGCTCCGAACGGACCGGTATGGTACGATGAGCACAGCCGTATCCTGGATATGGGCCTTATGCACGGGCTGGAGGTTTTCAACCAGTTCGACGGGTTCAGCAAGGAGGTATTCCATTGGGCTATGCAGAAGAACCTGACCATAGTCAGCGGTACGGACGCTCACAAGCTGATGGAACTCTGGATCGATTACGGCAACGGTGAACTCCGTCCTTGTACCTTGGTTTTCGCCAAGGAGAAAAGTGAGGCCGGAATCAGGGAAGCTCTTGACAATCACCGTACTGCAGTCCTGGCACAGCACAAGGTATATGGCCGGGAGGAGTTCCTCAAGCCGTTGCTGGATGCCATCCTCCAGGTCAAGTCGGTCAAGAATACGGACAAGAAGCTGACCATCGTAGTGCACAATTGCAGCTGTGTTCCGGTTGTCCTGCACAAGGCCGATGGCTTTGAGGACCTTGGCTACACACGTGACATCGTAATCGGAGCAGATTCAGACTATACCATCGAGGTAACCAATGCTGAATATGGCACCAAGTTCACCAAGTCGTCAATCACCTTCGGCTACGAGGTCAAGAACTTCTTCACCGACGCCGACGTCAACCTGAAATACTCCTTCACCGCCGCCCTGAAGTAGAATTCGGCTCCTTCGTCATTCCCGGATCATTCGTCATTCCCGGCTCGACCGGGAATCTCCCTGTCAT